>JADMKN010000001.1 GCA_015478825.1 Patulibacter sp.
CATGTTGATCATGTGGTCGCGCCCTTTCGGAGCGTGGGGGTGAAGCGCGCCCGCCGAGACATCCGGCGGTCGCTGCGGAGGGGAAGAGGGGTCACCGCGCGTTGCGCGGCCGCGAGCCCGACCTCGGCGACGATCGCCAGGACGGCCACGACGATCGCCGCCGCGAGCTTGCCGGCGTCGCCGTAGACGTTGGTGCTGAAGATCGGGTCACCGAGCGTGACGACGCCGGCGATCGGCGCGATCGTCGCGGTGGCGATCACGTTGACGACCGAGGTGCGCAGGCCGCCGAAGATCAACGGCATCGCGAGCGGCAGCTCGATCTGCCGCATCACCTGGCTGCCGGTCAGGCCCTGACCGACGGCGGCGTCGATCACCTCGCGGTCGACTTGGGTCACGCCGACGTAGACGTTGGTCAGGATCGGCGGGATCGCCAGCAGCGCCAGCGCCACGGTGACGTTGACGAAGCCGACGCCGAGGAAGGCGATGAAGACGGCGATCAGCGCCAGGCTCGGGACCGCGCGACCGACGTTGCTGACCGAGATCGCGACGAACCCGCCCTTGCGCTTGTGGCCGAGCACCAGGCCGAGCGGCACGGCGACCAGCGTCGCCAGCGCGACCGATGCCGCGACCACCTGCAGGTGGGTCCAGGTCATCCGCGCGAAGTCGCCGGGCCCGCCGACCGCCGGACCGCCCGTCTGCGACGGCTGGGCGTGCAGGATGAAGTCGATCGCGTCACCGAACAGGCCGAGCGCCGCCACGGGCAGGCTCATGACGGCACCGCCCGGACCCACGGCGTCAACAGGCGTTGCGTGCCGAGCACGACGACGTCGAGCACGACCGCCAGCAGCACGCAGAGGCCGCCCGCGACGAGCACGTTGCTCTTGAAGTTGAGGTCGGCGTAGATCGGCTCGCCGAGTCCGCCGGCGCCCGCGAAGAACGCGAGCGTCGCCAGGCCGACGGTCGTGGTGGCCGCGATCCGCAGGCCCGCCGCGATCTCGGGCAGCGCGAGCGGGATCTCGACCCGCCACAGCACCTGCCGGTCGGTCAGGCCCATGCCGTGCGCCGCGTCGACCACGTCGTCGGAGACGCTGTCGAGGCCCGACGTGACGTTGCGGAAGATGATCAGCAGCGTGTAGGAGACCAGCGCGATCTGCGCCGTCAGGAACCCGCGACCGGTCAGCGGCAGCAGGAGGAAGAACAGCGCCAGGCTGGGGATCGTGTAGAGGATCCCGGTGAACTGGACGATCGGGCCGACCAGCCAGCGCCGACGATGGGCGAGCAGCGCCAGCGAGAACGCGATCGCGAAGCCGATCAGCAGGGCGACCACGGTCAACGCGACGTGCTCGCGGAGCGGGCCGGTGTAGCGGTCGAAGTTGTCGACGATCCACGAGGGACAGACGCCGTTGTTCGCGACGCAGGTGTCGCCGTCCCCGCCCGAGCGATCGCGGACGAAGCCGTCGGCCTGGGCCAGCACGCTGGCCGCGATCACGCGGTCTCCTCGGAGCCCACCGGTTCGATCGGCTCGATCGGCGCGGGTCCGGGGGCGAGCTCGCGGGCGACGGCGTCGCTGGAGAGCACCCCGACGACCGCGCCCGTGTGGTCGATCACCGCGGCGAACTGCACGCGGTGGGCGAGCACGTCGCTGAACGCGTCGCGCAGGATGTCGTCGCGCTCGACGATCGCGACCTGGGACCCGGCGCCCTCGACGATCCGCTCGCCGCGTAGGTCGTCGGCGTCGAGCCAGGCCAGCGGCCGGCCGTCGGCGTCGATCACGAGCGGGTAGGGAACGGTTGCCCGGCGCAGCTCCTCGCGGACCCAGCTCACCGGGTCGCCGTAGCGGACGCGCGCGGCCTCCTCGAGCTGCAGGTCGCTGACCCGGCCGAGCGCCAGGCGCTTGAGCGCGCGGTCCGCGCCGACGAACCGCTCGACGAACTCGTCGGCGGGGTCGAGCAGGATCTCGGCGGGCGTCGCGTACTGGGCCAGGTGGCCGCCCGGCCGCATCACCGCAATCCGGTCGCCCATCTTGATCGCCTCGTCGATGTCGTGCGTGACGAAGGCGATCGTCCGGCGCAGCGTGCGCTGGAGCCGGAGGAACTCGTTCTGCAACCGCTCGCGGGTGATCGGGTCGATCGCGCCGAACGGCTCGTCCATCAGCATCAGCGGCGGATCGACCGCCAGCGCACGAGCCACGCCGACGCGCTGTCGCTGACCGCCCGAGAGCTGCGCCGGATACCGATCCGCGAAGCTCGCGTCCAGGCCCACCAGGTCCAGCAGCTCGTCCGTCCGCTCGGCGATCCGCTGCTTCGACCAGCCCTCCAACCGCGGCACCGTCGCGACGTTCTGGGCCACCGTGCGGTGCGGGAAGAGCCCGGTCTGCTGGATCACGTAGCCGATCTCCCGCCGCAGCGCCGCCGGAGGACGGTCGCTGTTCGGCTTCCCGTCGATCAGGATCTGTCCGGCGGTCGGCTCGATCATCCGGTTGACCATCCGCATCGCGGTGGTCTTGCCGCACCCCGACGGGCCGACCAGCACGCAGATCTCTCCGGCGGACACCTCGAGCGACAGCGACTCGATGGTCGCGGCGTCCGCGCCGGGGTAGCGCTTGGAGACGTCGACGAACGCGAGCGACGCCGAGGGCGTGGTGGTCGACGGCCCGACTTCGGAGGGGGACTCGGTAGGCATGGGGCTCCCAGGTGACGGGCTCGGTGGTAGGTACCCGACCGAGCGAGACTCTAACGGCGCGTACAGCGGAAGCGACGAATCGGCAGGGAGCCCCGGGGCGGCACGCGGTGCGCCCCGGGGCTCAGACGCCGGCGGCGCGCCGGGCGGCCGCGTGGGCCGCGTCCTCGAACCGGTCGTCGAGCGGGGCCAGGTCTTCCGGGTCTACGCCGAGGCCGATGGCGATCAGCAGGTCGGCGAACCACGCGTTCTTCGGCAGCAGCGGACCGTGCAGGTAGGTGCCGAGCACGTTGCCGGTCCGCGCGCCCTCGGAGCCCGAGCTTCCGGTGTTGCCGTGGCCCGCGAGCACCGGGCCGAGCGGGGCCTGCCCGGGCGCCAGCACCGTGCGGCCGGCGTGGTTCTCGAAGCCCGCCAGCGTGCGGCCGTCGACCTCGATCGCGACGTTGCCGATCAGCCGCCCGTCGCCGCGCTCGGTGTGCAGGTCGAGCAGGCCGATCCCGGGGATCCGATCGCCCGCGACGGGCTCGTAGTGGTGACCGAGGAGCTGGAAGCCGCCGCAGACGGCGAGCACCGCTCCGCCGCGGGCGGCGTGCGCGTGCATCCCCTCGGCCTTGACGGTGGTCAGGTCCTCGGCGCAGAGCTGTTGATCGCGGTCCTGCCCGCCGCCCAGGTAGACCAGGTCGTGGGCGTCGGGATCGAGCCGGTCGCCCAGCGAGAGCGGCGTAATCGTGCAGGCGATCCCCCGCCACGCGCACCGCCGCTCCAGCAGCAGCAGGTTGCCGCGGTCGGCGTAGATGTTCAGCAGATCCGGGTAGAGGGCGGCGATCCGTAGCTGTTGCTCAGGCACCGAGCATCACCACCTGGCTGCCGACGTGCTCCGTGGTCGCGGCGATCTCGGCCCGGGGAAGCACCCGCAGTCCGGCGGCGGCCGCCTCGGCTTCGAGCGTGGCCATGTCGAGGATCTCCAGCAGCGTGCGGTCCGTGGTCTGCTCGCGGTGGCCCGACGGCTCGACGATCTCGCGAACCCGGTCGAGGGCGATCCGGCCGTCGACGAGCGTGACCCCGACGGGGCGACTGGCATAGACGGTCCCGTCGAAGTCCTTCATGTCGGGGGCCAGGCCGATCGCGTCCTCCGGACCGAACGGCTCGACCTGATCGACGATCGCGATCGCGGCGACGCCGTCGGGCGCGAGGTGACGGCGGATTCCGACGAGCATCGCCCGGCGTCCCGCCGACCCGGGGAGGAGCTGCACGGTCTGCATCGGCACGGCGATCAGTCCGAACCGCTCGCCGAGGTCGAGCGCGCAGGCGTTGGCGACGGCGACGGCCACCGGCAGTCCGCGGTCGGCGGCGCGGCGGTCCAGCTCGGCGCAGAAGACCGGATCGACGTCCGACCCGACCGTCCGGTGCCCGGCCGCCGCGAGCGGCAGGGCAACGCGTCCGGTGCCGCAGCCGACGTCCAGGACCCGCAGCGCGCCGCCCGCGGGCGCGTGCTCGCGGGCCAGACCGGTCCAGAACGCCAGGTCGGCCGTGTAGCCGCCGCACTCGAGGTCGTGCCAGCGGACGTGGTCCAGGTCGGGCGTGCGCGACGCGACGGCGCTCATACGAACGACCCCGTGGCGGCGCCGCGCTCGACCAGCTCGGCCCGCAGCTCGAGCATCGCGGTGTAGGTCGGCACCGCGTAGAGCGGACGGTCGCGGTCGTCGGGCGCCGCGCGCAGGGCGGCGTCGAGGCTGGCGCCGATCCCGGATCGGGACCCCCGCCCGCCCTCGCTGGTCGCCTCGACGACCGTGATCCGCTCGGTCGGCACGCCGGCGTACTTCCAGCGCACCGCCATCTCGGCCGCCCGGGTGCCGCCGCAGGTCACGTGACGGATCCGCGGGGCGAGCAGCTCGTAGTCGGCGTCCCAGACCCACGAGACGTCGCGGCCGTCGGCGATCCGGTCATTGAGCACCGAGAGCAGGTCGAGCTCGTCGCCGTCCAGCGCCAGCGTGCGCACGACCTCGTTGGCGCCCGCCGGGTTCTTGACCAGCAGGAGCTGCAGCTCGCGGCCGTCGACGGTGACCGTCTCGGCGCGTCCGAACGCGGCGGCGGTCGCCTCCAGGCCTTCCGCGATCGTGGCCGGCGGCACCCCGAGCGCGTGCGCGACCGCCGCGGCCGCCAGCGCGTTGTAGACGTTGTAGAGGCCGGGCAAGCGGAGATGGACGTCGATCGCCCCGTCGGGCAGGCCGATCCGCACGTGGGCGCCGCGGGTGCCGTCGAGGCGGACCCGATCGGCGGTCACCGTCGGCGTCGGGCGCCGATGGCCGCAGCGCTCGCAGGCGTAGTGGCCGAGGTGCCCGACGAACGACGCCGTGTAGGCGTAGCGCGCGCCGCAGACCCGGCAGTTCGTGGTGTCGGAGGCGTGATCGGCCACGCCGAGGCTGACCGACTGGTCCTCGACGCCGAAGTAGAGGACGTCGTCGCGGTCGATCCCGAGGTCGGCGACCGCGGGGTCGTCGGCCCCGAGCACGAGCCGGGTGCCGCCCGCGGCGGGGGACAGCACGAGCTCGCGCCAGCGGTCGGCGATCGTCTCGAGCTCGCCGTAGCGGTCGAGCTGGTCGCGGAACAGGTTGGCGAGCAGCAGCGCGCGCGGTCGCAGCCGCGGCACCAGGTCGGTCAGCCAGAACTCGTCGACCTCGAACAGCCCCTGGTCGCCGTCCAACCGGCCGCCGTGCCAGGCGCCGAGCAAGGTCGCGGCGATCCCGCCGGTCATGTTCGCGCCCTGGCGGTTGTGGACCAGGCGGCGGTCGTGCCGCTCGAGGATCGACGCGATCAGCGCGGCGGTGGTCGTCTTGCCGTTGGTCGCGCTGAGCACGACCGAGCCGTGCTCCAGGCGACCGGACATCCGCTCGATCGCGTCGGGCCGCAGCCGCGTCAGCAGCTTGCCGGGCAGGCTGGTGCCGCCGTGCCCGCGCAGGCGCGCGACCCGCCCCGCGGTGCGGGCGGCGGTGACCGCCAGGCCGAGGGGAAGGCCGCTCATGCCGACGCCGGCGCGGCCGGAGTCGGCACGGGGGAGACGAGGGGATGGGTGCGGGGAACGATCAACTGCAAGCCATCAGTATCGACGCTGAAGCGCATCGGCAGCGTGCCGATCGGGTCGCCGTCGGCAAACACGGCGATCGGGCCGTCGGCGGCGACGTCGACCTCGGCGGTGCGCTCGACGCGGACCTCGGGCAGCGCGACGTGGGTGCCGCGGAAGACGCGGGGGAACAGCCGCAGCAGTCGGATCCGGTCGCGGGTCGTGCAGCGGTCCGGATGCGGCCCCGAGTGCCCGACGACGACCACGTCGAACCGCCCGTCGCCGGGGGTGGCGTCCGGAGCCACCCGCATGCCGCCGCCGTAGCGCGCGGTGTTGGCGACCACCACGGTCAGCGCCCGGACGTCGGTCGACGCGCCGTCGTGGGTCAGCCGGTACGGAATCGGCCGCAGCTCGCGCAGGGTGCCGAGCATGCCCCAGACGTAGGCGAGCGGACCGAGCCGCGACGGCGCATCGTTGGCCCGGCGGTTGGCGTCGGCGTCGAAACCGCAGGCGGCGATCGTCAGGTACGGATGGCCCACGCCGTCGGCGCCGACCGCACGGCCGGTGTCGATCGGCACCGCGACGCCGTCCGCGAGCGCCGCGACCACCGCGGCGGGCTCCGTCGGCAGGTCGACCGCGCCGACGAAGTCGTTGCCGCGTCCCGCGGGAACCGCGGCGAAGGTCGCGCCCGGACGACCGACGATCGCGCCGGCGACGATCCGCAGCATCCCGTCGCCGCCGACCGCGCCTACGACGTCGCCGCGGTCGCACGCCGTCCGCGCGGCGTCGACGGTGTGCTCGACGCTGCGCGAGCGCACCCGCTCGACGCGCACGCCGCGGGCCTCCAGCCCCTCCGCGACGAGGTCGAGGACCTTGACCGCCCCGCCGCCCGCCGACGTCGGGTTGGCGATCAGGGTCACGCCCCGCGGGTCGCCGGTCATCGGGGGCTCCGGCCGGGGTGCACTGGTTGGACCTGGCGGCTCGCCGACGTCACCCGTCGAGTATCCCGCGCGGGCCGGCGGCTCGTCGTGCGCGGGGTACGACGTCGCCGTGCGGATATCGGCGCCCGGTGGCGGACGGGCGTCACCGAACCGTCACGGTTGGGTCACCACCGACGCCAACCCGGTCACTATTGTTTGCGGCGTGCTGTCTTTCGCCCCGGAATCCCGCGGTCGCCTAGCGCGGCTCCCGCTGATCCTCGTCGTCGCGGCGCTCGCGCCGGCGCTCGCCGCCTGCGGGGGAAACGACGAGGAGCCCACCGCCGCCGCCACGACCGAGGCGACCGCGTCGACGACGACCGAGTCCGCCGGCGCCGAGACCGAGACGACGGAGACGGAGACCGACGCGCAGCCGTCCGCCGACGGCTGCGAGCCGGTCGACGCGCCGGAGCCGCGGTCGGAGGAGCCGGACCAGCCGAAGCCCAGTCCCGCGCGGCTGACCGGCAAGGCCACGGTCACGATGACCACCAACTGCGGTCGCTTCACGATCCGGCTCGACACCAAGCGCCAGCCCAAGACCGCCGCGTCGTTCTACTCGCTGGCCCGCAGCAAGTTCTACGACGGCCTGACCTTCCACCGGCTCGCCGACGGGTTCGTGATCCAGGGCGGCGACCCGCTCGGCAGCGGCTCCGGGGGCCCCGGGTACTCGATCGAGGAGACGCCGCCCGCCGACGCCGCCTACACGCGCGGCGTCGTCGCGATGGCCAAGACCGGCGCCGAGCCGGCCGGCACCTCGGGCAGTCAGTTCTTCGTCGTCACCGGCGACGACACCGGCCTGCCGCCCGACTACGCGATCGTCGGCGAGGTCACGTCGGGCATGGACACCGTCGAGCGGATCGCCGCGATCGGATCGTCCGGACCGCCGAACGACACCCCGCTGCAGCCGGTCGTGATCGAGCGCGCGGTGGCCAAGCGCGGCTGAGGCCGACGCTCAGTGGCGCCGGGCGAACGGCTCGGCGCTGATCCGCTCCGGGCGCTCCCAGCGCAGCTCGTAGAGCTGGCGGTCGCCGTCGTCCTGGACCACGCGCAGCCCGGCCGCCGTCAGCACCTTGTGGCTGCTCTGGTTGACCAGGTCGGTGTCGGCGCGGATCCCGCGGATGTCGCGGCGTCCGCGCGCCCACGCGACGACGGCGTGCAGCATCTCAGTGGCGTAGCCGTTGCCCCGCCTGCTCGGCGCGATCCCGAAGGTCAGCATCGCCACGCGCCCGTCGTCGGGCGGCTCGAGGAACGTCAGGTCGCCGACCACGGTGCCAGTGTCGGCCAGGATCACCTGGTACTGCGTCCACGGGTCGCTCTCGAGGCCGTGGTCGTCGCGGTGGCGCTCCTGCACCATCGCGGCCGAGACCAGGCTCTCGTCCAGCGGATATCCCTCGGCCCACGGGCGATCGGGGTCCTCGAGCCCCTGCAGCAGGGCGTCGAAGTCGCCCTCACCCATCGGACGAACGATGAGTCGCGTGGTCCTCAGCGTCGCATCGTCGTGCACGGCCCGAGGGTATCGGGCCGAGACCGTCGGATGTGAACCGTTTGCCCGAGCGGGGGGCCGCGGAAGGCGTCAGCCGCGACGGCGGGCGGCGCGGTTGGTCGGCTGCCGCTGCTGCTCGGTCATCTCGGCACGCTTGGCCTGGGCCTTGCGCTGTCGCTTGCGGCCGTACATCACCAGACCGAACAGCACGGCGATCACCACGACCACGCCGAGCAGCAGCGAGGCGTCGAGCGCCAGGCCGCCGAACGGCAGCGAGATCAGGGCGACCAGACCGGTGCCGATCGCCAGCATGCCGACGATGATCAGCAGGATCAGCAGCACGCCGCGGGCGCGGATCCAGCCCGACG
>JADMKN010000002.1:0-6964 GCA_015478825.1 Patulibacter sp.
CGCCGAGGGCCAGCGCCGCTACGTCGAGTCGCTGTCCGCCTACGCGCGCCAGTTCCTCGGGCAGATGGACAAGCCCGACGTCGACTCGATCGACGGGCTCTCGCCGGCGATCTCGATCGACCAGAAGACCACCTCGCGCAACCCGCGGTCGACGGTCGGCACGGTCACCGAGGTCCACGACTACCTGCGTCTGCTGTGGGCACGGATCGGCCACCCGCACTGCCCCAACGGCCACGGGCCGATCGCCGGCCAGTCGGTCGAGCAGATCATCGACCGCGTGATGGAGCTGCCCGAGGGCACCCGCTTCATGGTGCTGGCGCCGATCGTGCGCGGGCGCAAGGGCGAGTTCAAGGACGTCCTCGAGCACCTCAAGGCCGACGGCTTCCAGCGCGTGCGGGTCGACGGCGAGCTGCGGATGCTCGACGAGCAGATCGTGCTCGAGAAGAGCTACAAGCACGAGATCGCGGTCGTGGTCGACCGGCTGGTGATGCGCGGCGACGTGCGCAAGCGGCTGGCCGACGGGATCGAGGCCGCCGCAGGCCTGGCCGAGGGCCTGGTCGAGGTCTCGCTCGTGCTGCGCGAGGGAGAGGAAGCGCCGGAAGGCGTCCCGCTGACCCGCGTCTACAGCGAGAACTTCGCGTGCCTGGAGTGCGGGTTCTCGATGCCCGAGGTCGAGCCGCGGACGTTCTCGTTCAACGCGCCGCACGGCGCGTGCCCGCGCTGCACCGGGCTCGGCGCGCAGATGATCGTCGACCCCGACCTGGTCGTGCCCGACGCCGGCAAGTCGCTGGACGACGGCGCGATCAAGCCGTGGTCGTCGTCACCGAATCCGTTCTACCGCAAGCTGCTCGAAGGGCTGGCGACGCAGTTCGACGTGCCGACGGACGTGCCGTGGAACGCGCTCGACCTGGAGCAGCAGGAGGGGATCCTCTTCGGCGATCCCGACGGCGAGAAGGTGCCGATGCGGTTCCGCAGTCGCTCGGGCGCGCGGCGGACGTACAAGATGCGCGCCGAGGGCGTGATCGTCAACCTCGAGCGCCGCTACAAGGACAGCGAGTCCGACGCGGTCAAGGAGAAGATCGAGGAGTACATGTCGATGGTCCCCTGTCCGGACTGCGAGGGGTCGCGGCTGAAGCCGGGCCCGCGCAACGTCCTGATCGGCGGGATCGGCATCCACCAGTTCTCGGCGCTTTCGGTCCACCGCGCGCTGCAGTGGATCGACGAGGTCGAGCTGACGACGACCGAGCGCAAGATCGCCAACCTGATCGTGCGCGAGATCAAGGAGCGGCTGTCGTTCCTGGTCGACGTCGGGATCGGCTACCTGACGATGGACCGCGGGGCGGCGACGCTGTCGGGCGGTGAGGCGCAGCGGATCCGGCTGGCCACGCAGATCGGGTCGGCGCTGGTCGGCGTGCTCTACGTGCTCGACGAGCCGTCGATCGGCCTGCACCAGCGCGACAACGAGCGGCTGATCAAGACCCTCGAGCGGCTGCGCGACCTGGGCAACAGCGTGCTGGTGGTCGAGCACGACGAGCAGACGATGCGGCGCGCCGACGTGCTGGTCGACATGGGTCCCGGGGCGGGGGAGCACGGCGGCGAGGTCGTCGCCAACGGCACCCCGGCCGAGGTGATCGCCAACCCGGAGTCGCTGACCGGGCAGTTCCTCTCCGGCGTGCGGGCGATCCCGGTGCCGGATTCGCGGCGCGAGCGGACCGGCGAGCTGACGATCCGCGGCGCGCGCGACCACAACCTGCGGAACATCGACGTGACGGTGCCGCTCGGCGTGCTCTGCGGGGTCACCGGGGTCAGCGGCTCCGGCAAGTCCACGCTGATCAACGGGATCCTCCACAAGGCCGCCGCCCAGCAGCTCAACCGGGCGCGCGTCCGGCCCGGCGCGCACGCCGGGATCGACGGCATGGAGGCCCTGGACAAGGTGATCCAGGTCAACCAGGCCCCGATCGGCCGCACGCCGCGGTCCAACCCGGCGACCTACACGGGCATCTTCGACCACATCCGCACGCTGTTCTCGCAGACCGCCGAGGCGCGGGCGCGCGGCTACAAGCCGGGCCGGTTCTCGTTCAACGTCAAGGGTGGGCGCTGCGAGGTCTGCAAGGGCGACGGCCAGATCAAGATCGAGATGCACTTCCTGCCGGACGTCTACGTCCCGTGCGAGCAGTGCGACGGCAAGCGCTACAACCGCGAGACGCTGGAGATCCGCTTCAAGGGCAAGTCAATCGCCGACGTCCTGCACATGCCGGTCGACGAAGCGGTCGAGTACTTCGAGAACGTGCCGAAGATCCGTCGCCGGCTCGAGACGATCCAGGACGTCGGGCTCGGCTACGTGCGACTCGGTCAGCCGGCGACGACGCTGTCGGGCGGCGAGGCCCAGCGGGTCAAGCTCGCGCACGAGCTGGCGCGGCAGGCGACCGGTCGCACGCTCTACATCCTCGACGAGCCGACGACCGGCCTGCACTTCGCCGACGTCGAGCGGCTGCTCGAGGTCCTGCAGCGGCTCGTCTCGTCGGGCAACTCGGTCGTGGTGATCGAGCACGACATGGACGTGATCAAGGCCGCGGACCACTTGATCGACCTCGGCCCCGAAGGCGGGGACGGGGGCGGCACCCTGGTCGCCGAGGGCACGCCCGAGCAGGTCGCGGCGGTCGAGGCGTCGCACACCGGACGGTTCCTGCGGGATCTGGTCACACCCGACGCGTCCGCCGTAGCCAGCGGTGGCACCACGCGTCGCAACGGCGACGAGCCGAAGCGCGAGAAGAAGTCCAAGGCGCAGAAGGCCGCCGAGGCGAAGGCGGCGAAGGCCAAGATCGACGCGGCCGGCACGCGTCCGAAGTCCCGCAAGGCCGCCGCGTAGGCGGAGAGACCGTCGGACGGGGAACGTCGCGACGGCGGGCACGGCTCGGCGTACGAGCGTCGCGGTCGGGCCCGCCGGACTTGGCGACCTACTGACGCGTAGGTAGGCTTCCGAGCCATGGCCTCCTACGCACTCCGCCCGGTCGACGACTCCTTCCTCGACGACGCTGCGCTCGTGATCCGCAGCACCGTCGATCTGGCGGCGACGCCCGCCCAGGTCTGGGAGGCGCTGGGCAGCGACGAGATGTGGTCGTGGCTGCCGGTGATCGACCAGGTCGAGTGGCTGACGCCGCGGCCGCACAGCGAGGGCTGCGTCCGCCGGCTGCGGCTCGGCAAGTTCCTCACGGTCGACGAGGAGTTCTACCGCTGGGACGTGGAGAAGCGGGCGACCTTTCGCGTCACCGCGCAGAACCGCAACGTGCTCGACGCCCTGATCGAGGACTTCGTGCTCGAGCCGTCCGACAAGGGCACCCGCCTGACCTGGACGATGGCGCTGACCCCGAACCGCGGCAAGCGCCTGCCGCTCGGCTTCCTGGCCCCGCTGCTCGCGCCGGGCAACACGGTCGCGATCGGCGGGATCAAGAAGATCATCCGGTAGCCGGAAGGCCACGTAGGCTGGGGTCGTGCCGACCGACGACGCCGCGTCCGATCCCGTGGGCCCCTCGGCCGCGTCTGTCGCGTCGGCCCGGGAAGCGGTGCCCGCCCTCGATCGCGACCGCGCGATCCAGTGGCTGCGCAAGTGGCGCTGGTACACGCGGCCGCAACGGCCGTGGAACCGCGCCCGGCTGCACGTCGAGCTGGCGCGCCGCGAGGCGTTCGCGCGGGGGCGGCTCAACGGCGACGTGCTGGGGATGCTGCGCGACGGCCGGCTGACGATCGGCCCGCAGGTCTTCCTCGAGCCCGGGGTCTGGCTGACCGCCGGCGACCACGGACGGATCGTGCTCGGCGGGGGGACGTTCCTCAACCAGGGCGTGATGGTCGCGGCCGAGCAGCTCGTCGAGATCGGCGGGCACTGCATGGCGGCCAACGGCTGTCTGATCACCGACGGCAGTCACCGCTTCGACGATCCCGAGAAGCCGGTGCCGTGGCAGGGCTTCACCACCAAGGGACCGACGCGGCTCGGCGCCAACGTCTGGCTCGGCGCCAACGTGGTGATCACGAGCGGCGTGACGATCGGCGAGCGCAGCGTGATCGGCGCCAACTCCGTGGTCACGCGGGACATCCCGCCGTTCTCGATCGCCGCCGGCGCCCCGGCCAAGGTGATCGGCCCGGTCAGCTATCCGGAGTAGACCCTCGATCCGGCCGGATCGTGCACTAGGTTGGGCGCGTGAACGAGCCGTCGCCACCAGAGACGCCCGACCCGCTGCCCGTCGCCCTGACCGGCATGCCGGGTCGCAACAGCATCCCGCGGACCGTCCTCCAGACCACGCTGACGATCCTCGCGGTGCTTGCGTCGCTCGGGCTGATCTACCTGCTGCGCGGCCCGATCTCGTGGATCATCCTGGCGGGGTTCCTGGCGGTCGCGGTCTCCGGTCCGGTGACGGTCCTGTCGCGCCGGTTGCCGCGATCGCTGGCGATCGCGCTCGTCTACATCGGGGTGCTGCTGTTCCCGGCGTTGATCCTGCTCGTGATCCTGCCGCCGATCGTCAACGCGGCTGCGGACCTGATCGACCAGGCACCGGAGTACGCGGCCAGCCTCGAGAAGACCGTCAACGAGAACGAGACGCTGCAGCAGCTCGACGACGACTTCGGGATCGTCGAGCAGATCCAGAAGCAGGCGGACCAGCTCCCCGCCCGGCTCGGCGACGCCGCCAACTGGCTCGGCGACCTGGGGCTGGGCATCGTCAACTCGGCGTTCGCCGCGGTCACGATCGTCATCTTCAGCATCTTCCTGGTCGTCAACGGGCGCCGCTGGCTCGACCGGATCCTGGTGCTGAGCCCGGTCGAGCACGCCGACCGGTTGCGTGGGGTGCTCGACCGGATGGGGCAGGCGGTCGGCTCGTACATCGCCGGCGCCCTGTTCCAGGCGCTCGTGGCGGGAATCCTGACCTGGATCGTGCTGACGATCCTCGACGTCCCGTTCGCCGCGCCGCTGGCGGTGCTGGTTGGGCTGTTCGACCTGATCCCGATGGTCGGCGCGACGATCGCCGCGGTGATCGTCGGCATCGTCACGCTGTTCTACGACTTCCCGACCGTGACGATCGTCTGGGTGATCTGGTCGATCGTCTACCAGCAGGTCGAGAACACGGTGATCCAGCCGCGGATCCAGAAGCGCGCGGTGGGGGTGCACCCGTTCCTGGTGATGGTCTCGGTGCTCTGCGGCGGGACCCTGCTCGGGGTTCCCGGCGCCCTGCTGGCGGTGCCGGTCGCGGCCTCGATCCAGATCGGGATCCACGCCTGGTGGGAGTGGCGGACCGAGCAGCGCCGGATGCTCGACGTGACGGTCCATCCGGCCGGCGACGACGACGACGGACCGTCGCCCTCCGGCAACGGCCCGTCGGCGTCTCAGACGGCGTAGCTACGCCTCGGCGCGCTGGAACCGCGCGAGCGATCCCTGGAACCGCTGGAGCTCGTCCGGCGGGATCGTGTAGGTGTGCTCGCGACCGGGGAAGACCCCGGTGCGGACCTCGTCGGCGTAGCTCTGGATCGCGGCGACGGCGTCGTGGTGGCCGTGGGCGTACTGCTTGACGAACTTCGCGGTGCGACCGTCGAGCAGGCCCAGCAGGTCGTGCCAGACGAGCACCTGGCCGTCGGTCGACGACCCGGCGCCGATCCCGATCACCGGGATCGACAGCAGCGGCATCAGCTCCTCGACGACCGCGGCGGGGATCGCCTCGAGCACCAGCGCGCAGCAACCGGCGTCCTGGAGGGCGAGCGCGTCGTTGACGAGCTGGACCGCCTGACCGGCCTGGCGGCCCTGGGCGCGCAGCCCGCCGAGCGCGGTCGCGGTCTGCGGGGTCAGGCCGAGGTGCCCGACGACCGGGATCCCGGTCTGGACGATGGCGCGGGCGCGGTCGACCATGATCCCGCCGCCCTCGAGCTTGACGGCCTCGGCGCCGGCCTCCTTGACGAACCGCTGAGCGGTCTTGATCGCCTCGTAGTCGGACGCCTCGTACGACCCGAACGGCAGGTCGGAGACGAGGAACGGGGTCCGCAGGCCGCGGCGGACGGCGCGGCTCAGCATCAGCAACTCGTCGACCGTCGCGGGGACGGTCGAGTCGAGGCCGAGCACGGTGGTCGCGGCGCTGTCGCCGACGAGCACCATGTCGACTCCGGCGGCCTCGGCGACGCAGGCGGAGGGGTAGTCGTAGGCGGTGACCATCACCAGCTTCTGGCCGAGCTGCTTGTGCTCGTGCAGGGCGGTGACGGTGATCGGCTTGCGGTCGGTGGCCGCGCGGTCGATCGTGGCGGGACTGGCAGACATTGTCGAATCTCCTGGGATGGAGGTCGGATCGGCGGCGGGCTAGAAGCCCGGGGCGACCGCGGTCGGTCGCGCTTCGTCGGTCAGCAGGGTGGCAACGGCGTCGTCGACGTCGATGATCCGGTTGGTGCCGCGCTCGACGTGGACGACGCGCGGCTCGTAGTGCTCCAGCTCCTCGCGGGAGTACTGGGCGTAGCTGATGATGATGATCGTGTCGCCGCGGTGGACGAGTCGGGCGGCGGCGCCGTTGACCTTGACCTCGCCCGAGCCGCGCTCGCCGACGATCGTGTAGGTCTCGAACCGCTGGCCGTTGTCGACGTCGACGACGGCGACCTGCTCGTGGACGAGGATGTCGGCGGCTTCGAGCAGCTCGGGATCGACGGTGATCGATCCGACGTAGTGCAGATCGCTGTCGGTCACCGTGGCGCGGTGGATCTTGGACTTCAGCATCGTGCGTTGCATGGAGATCAGCCTTGGGAGGTGGACCCGTGGGCGGCCAGGGCCTGGTGGGACGGGGACAGCGGGGAAGCGGACCCGCCCACCGGGGCGGGTTCGAGGACGACGTTGTCGAGCAGCCGGACCGGCCCGACGGGCACGGCGGCGACCAGCAGCGACCGACCGTCCAGCACCGTGCGGTCACGGAGCGTGTCGGGGTCGACGACGGTCAGGTACTCG
>JADMKN010000002.1:6974-8404 GCA_015478825.1 Patulibacter sp.
TCGTTCGCGGCGGCGAGGATCGTGGCGACCTCGCGCTCGCCCGTGAACGCGACCGTGGCGGCGGCCGACAGGGCGGCCGGGATCGCGGTGGCGGCGGCGCGCTCGTCGGGCGACAGCCGGACGTTGCGGCTGGACATCGCCAGCCCGTCCGCCTCGCGGATCGTCGGCCGCACCGAGATCTCCACGGGCAGGTTGAGGTCGGTCACCAGCCGCTGGACGACCAGCGCCTGCTGGGCGTCCTTGGCGCCGAAGAACGCCACGTCCGGCTGGACCATGTTCAGCAGTTTGGTCACGACCGTGGTGACGCCGTGGAAATGCTCGGCGCCGCGGTGGGCGCCCTCCAGCCGCGACGTCAGCCCGCCCGAGACCCGGACCTCGGTGGCGAACCCGGTCGGGTAGACCTCGTCGACCGTGGGGACGAACAGCACCTCGGCGCCGGCCTGCTCGGAGAGCGCGATGTCCTGCGGCTCGGTCTTCGGGTAGGCGGCGAGGTCGCCCGCGTCACCGAACTGCCGCGGATTGACGAACGACGAGACGATCGTCACGTGGTCGTGTCCGCGCTCGTTCGACGCGGCGATCAACGAGAGGTGGCCCGCGTGGAGGGCGCCCATCGTCGGGACCAGGCCGACGGTGCAGCCGGCGCCGCGGGCCTGACGCACGAAGGCGCGGAGCTCCGCGACCGAGCGGATGACCCTCACGAGGGGAGTCCCGATCCGCGGTACGTCGGGCGTCCGCCGGAGCGGGCGGCGCCGGCAGGGGCGGGTCGAGCGGTGTGCGCGCTGCGATGCGCGCTACGACAGGACGTCATCGGTGTCTCCGGTCCAGCTCCACGGGGGATGCCGGTCGCGTTACAGGGAAAAAGGTGCTGCGTGGTCCTCGGTCCGTCCCGCGGCTGCAGTGACGGCCATAACGGAGTTGTAGCACTCCGCGCGCAGAACGCAACACGCTACCGTCCGACGGGATGGGCGCCGCACCGCACCGCACGACGTCCGAGGACTCCGTGCTCGCCCGTCGGAGTCGGCTGGAGCGGCTCCACGAGCAGGCTCGGCAGTGCACGCGATGCCCCCAGCTCGCCGCCAACCGGACCACCGTGGTCTTCGGCGCGGGCAACCGCGACGCGGCGCTGATGCTGGTCGGGGCGCCGTCCGAGCAGAACGAGGATCGTCAGGGGCTGCCCCTGGTCGGCGCGCCCGGCCGGCTGCTGACCGAGCTGCTGGCCGGAATCGGACTGCAGCGCGACGAGCTCTACATCACCAACGTGCTCAAGTGCCGGCCGCCGCAGAATCGCGATCCGTTGGCGGAGGAGATGGCGCACTGCCGCGACTACCTCGACGAGCAGGTCGCGTTGGTCGCGCCGCGCCTGGTCTGCAGCCTGGGCAACCTGGCGACGAACCTGCTTGATCCCGGCGGGATCGCCGCGCAGCAGCTTC
>JADMKN010000003.1 GCA_015478825.1 Patulibacter sp.
GACCGTCGGCCACGGCGTCGACGTGCTCACCGGCGGGACCGACGTGCACCTCGTGCTCGTGGACCTGCGCGAGAGTGAGCTGAACGGGCAGCAGGCCGAGGACCGCCTGCACGAGGTCGGGATCACGGTCAACCGCAACGCGGTGCCGTTCGACCCGCGACCGCCGATGGTCACCAGCGGGCTGCGGATCGGCACGCCGGCGCTGGCGACGCGCGGCCTGACGGTCGACAGCTTCAAGGACGTCGGCCAGATCATCGGCCGCTCGCTCGCGACCGACGCCACGACCTTCGCGGCCGAGCGCGGCGACCTGGCCACCCGGGTCCGCGCGATCGCCGATCAGTACCCGCTCTACGCCGACCTGGGCTGAAAGGACCGGCCCCCGCGCTCGCGCCCGTCGGTGGCGGTGGGGACCGCTGCGGTGGGCCGGTCGCCACGGCGGGGTTCCCGCGGCCGAGTTCTCTAGGCTTGCGGACGGATGAACTGGCGCGAGCCCTTCGTCGGGCTGCTGATCGCGTTCGCGATCGCGGCGGTCCTGACGCCCGTCGTTGCCCGGTTCGCGCGGACCGTCGGCGCGGTCGACCAGCCGCGCGGTCGCGGACTCGCGGCCGGCGGCACCCCGCTGCTCGGCGGGATCGCGATCTTCGTCGCGGTCGCCGTCGCGGTCCTGGTGACGATCCCGGACGGCCTCGGACCGTTCCAGGGGCCGCGCGATCGGCTCCACGCGATCCTGCTCGGGGCGCTAGCGATCACCGTGGTCGGGGCGATCGACGACCGCTTCGAGCTGCCGTGGCTGGCGAAGCTCGCCGGCCAGGCGGCCGCCGCATGGATTCCCGTCTCGCAGGGCGTGGTGGTGGCGAACATCACCTTCCCGTGGCTCGGCGCCGTCCAGTTCGGCGCGTTCGGCGAGCCGCTGACGATCCTCGCGTTCGTCGTGCTGATGAACGTCGTCAACTTCTCCGACGGGATCGACGGGCTCGCGGGCGGCGTCAGCATGATCGCGGCGATCGCGATGGGGATCGTCGCCTGGGACCTCGGCATCAACTCGCAGCACGCGTCGCTGCTGGCCGCGGCGACGGCGGGGGCGGCGCTCGGCTTCCTCGTCCACAACTTCCACCCGGCCCGCGTCTTCATGGGGGACACCGGCGCGCTGCTGCTCGGCTACCTGCTGGCGGCGATCGCGGTCGAGGGCTCGGTCAAGACCAACGCCGTGCTGGCGCTGGTGGTGCCGTTCGTGGTGCTAGCGCTGCCGATGCTCGACACGACGTTCGTGGTGCTGAAGCGGCTCAAGGCCGGCACGCCGATCTACAGCGCGGACCAGAACCACTTCCACCACCGCCTGACCCGCATCGGTTTCAGTCCCCGGCGGACGGTGCTCTACCTCTACGTCTGGGCGGGGACGCTGGCCAGCGTCGCCGTGGCGTTGCGGTTCGTGCCCTACAGCGACGACCGGGGCAACTTCGACCCGGTCTGGACCAGCGTGATCGTGCTGATCCTGCTGGCGGCGATGGCGCTCAGCTTCTACCTGGTGGTCGTCCTGGAGATCGTCAAGCTGCGGGGCCTCGACACCGCCCGACTGCGACGGATCCGCCCCGACGCCACCGAGCAGGAGATCGACGCCGACGTTGCGCGGGTGCTCGAGACCGGCGAGTTCGACGCGATCACCGGGTCGTGGGCGACGGCGTCCGACGACCGCGACCGGACGGCCTAGCCCGACGGCGACGTTCGCGGTCACGGGGAGCAGCGCCGGACGCTCGAGGCGGCCGAGGGCGGTGCGCGCGAGGCGGAACGCGAACGCGCTATACCTTGCGGCGTGAAGCAATGGATCTGCGAGCCGTGCGGTTTCATCTACGACCCGGAGGAGGGTGACCCGGACGGCGGGATCCCCGCCGGGACCGCCTTCGAGGACATTCCCGAAGGCTGGTGCTGCCCGGTCTGCGGCGCGCGCAAGAGCGACTTCGTCCCGCTCGACTAGCGGGGAGCGAGCTGGCTGGTTTGTGCGTCTCGGCACGAGGCCTGATGCAGACCGACACGAGGCCTCGTGCAGGCTGTCGCAAGGGCGGGGATCATCCGTAGCAAAGGGCGATCCCGACCCAGTGGCCACCGCGCATTCCGCCTCCAGTTCGGATAGTCTCAACGGCCCGTCGGGTGTTCGGCACGCCGAGCGTGATGCCGCGTCAGGCTTTCACGACACCCGATGGTTCGATCGATGCCCTCGCACGACCGCCGCCACCGTCCCTCCGATGCCGCCTTCGCCGCCACCTGCTCAGGGGCTCGGTGCGGGCGCGATGCTGATCGCCACGATCCTGCTGTTCGCGGGGATCGGGTTCGCGGTCGGGACGCTGGTCGACGCGGGACTCGCCCTGGCCTTGGCCGGAGCGGCGATCGGCTTCGTCGCCGGGATGCTGCTCGTGATCCGCGCCTTTCGACAGCGGTGACGGCGTGACCAAGCTGCTGCGCAACGCGGACCTGCTGGTCCTCTTCGTCGCCCTGCCGGTCTTCCTGGTCGCCAGCATCTCGCTGTGGGCCTGGGTCGCGGTCGCGGTGGCGTGGATCGCCCAGCGCGTCGTCAACAACGTCCTCGTGCGTCGTGCCCAGAAGGACGGCGCCGACGTCGGTCGCGAGATGAACTTCGTGGCCGTCGGCGTGGTCTCCCGGGCCTGGCTCCCGGGGATCGCCGCGCTGCTCGTCGGTCTGCTGACGGAGCGGGAGGTCGGCCTCGCGGCCGTGATCCTCGCGATCGCCGTCTTCACCATCCACTTCATCACCAGCCTGGCGCTGCGTGCGAGCTCTGCTTCCGCGCCGTCCAGGACCACGGTCCAGTACCCCACGGAGGGGCAATCGTGAAGCTGCGCCACCGCGCCCTGATGGCCGCCACACCGTTCGCCGTCGCACTAGCGACGCCCGGTCTGGCGTCCGCCGCCGACGAGTTCAAGCCGGACACCGAGTTCGACATCAGCGAGCCGCTGATCGGACCGTCGTTCGAGCTGCTCGGTATCGACCTGTCGATCAACAAGGCCGTCCTGTACGTCCTGCTCGCGGGCATCCTGACCGTCGGAACGCTGGTGCTGATCGCCCGCAAGATGCAGGCGAACCCGACCGGGCGCGCGCAGACGGTGGTCGAGTGGGCCTACGAGTTCGTCGACTCGACGATCGTCAAGGACAACGTCAAGGACCGGAAGACCGCGCTCAAGTGGTTCCCGTTCATCGCGACGCTGTTCTTCTTCATTTGGTTCTCGAACATCCTCGGCTACCTGCCGCTGCCGACGAACACGCACCACCCGTTCGAGGTCTTCGGCGTCGAGGTCCCGCAGTTCGCGCTGTTCGCCGCGACCGCCAACATCAGCATGCCGCTGATCCTGGCGCTGGTCGTCTGGATCTCGTACAACGTCGTCGGCATCCGCAAGCACGGCCCGATCGGCTACGTCAAGAGCCTCGTCCCGAGCGGCCTGCCGTGGTGGATCCTGCCGCTGATGTACCCGATCGAGATCCTGTCGCACTTCGTCCGCTTGATCTCGCTCTCGCTGCGTCTCTACGCCAACATCCTGGCGGGCCACCTGCTGATCCTGTTCATGGCCGGCGGACTGGTCGTCCTGCTGGAGCCGGGGATCGCCGCCGCCGGCGTCCTGGGCCTGCTGACCGCGGCCGTGGCCGTCATCTTCTTCCTCTTCGAGCTGACCCTGGTGAGCGCGCTCCAGGCATTCATCTTCAGCACACTTACCGCGATCTACATCGGCGGCGCCGTCGCCGAGGAGCACTAAGGAGCAACCGTGTCTGATCTTTCCATCATCTCCCTCCTGGCCCAGACCGACGCCGACAGCCTCGCGGCGACGGCCGAGACGGCCGGCCGCGCGATCGGCCTCGGCCTCGGCACCGGCCTCGCCGCCCTCGGCACCGGTATCGGCGTCGGCTTCATCTTCGGCAAGACGATCGAGGCCATCTCGCGCCAGCCCGACCTGGCCGGCGAGCTGCAGGGCCGGATGTTCCTCGGCTTCGCCCTGACCGAGGCGACCGTGTTCTACGGCTTCGTCGCGGGTCTGATCGCCTTCTTCGTCTAGTCCTATGCTGGCGACGTTGACCACCACCACCGAGGCGCTCGTCCTGGCGGCGTCCGCCTCCGACGAGGGACTGAATCCCCTCGTCAAGCCCTCGCCGGGCCTGATGATCTGGGTTCTCCTGGTCTTCGTCGTCTCGATGTGGGTCCTCAAGAAGTACGCCTGGCCGCCGATCACCGAGATCATCGACAAGCGCCAGCGCGCGATCGAGGAGCAGATCGCCGCGTCCGAGGCCGCCAAGGCCGAGGCCGAGCGGCTCGCTCAGGAGTACCGCGATCAGCTCGCCACGGCTCGCGCCGAGAGCGACGAGATCGTCGGTCGCGCCCGCCGTTCCGGCGAGCAGATCGAGCGTGACGCCGTCGAGCAGGGCCGCCAGACGCGCGAGGACCTGCTGGCGCAGGCCCGCAAGGACATCGAGGCCGAGACCCGTCGCGCCGTCGACGAGCTCCGCAACGAGGTCGCCGCGCTGACCGTCGAGGCGACCGCCAAGGTCACCCGCAAGTCGCTGACCGATCAGGATCAGCAGCGTCTGCTGGACGAGGCACTGGGCGAGATCGACTTCTCCAAGCTCTCCGGGCAGGGCAGCCGGTAACCCATGGACGATCTCGCTCACGTCTACGCCCGCTCCCTGTTCGCGGTTGCGCAGGAACAGGGCAAGCTCGACGCGGTCGCGGAGCAGCTGACGCAGATCGACGAGGCGCTCGCGACCTCGGACGACCTGCGGCTGTTCTTCTTCTCGCCGTACTTCTCGAGCACGGAGAAGCGGGACGCCCTGCCGCGGCTGTTCGTCGATGCCGATCCCGCCATCGCGAACCTGCTCGACCTGCTGGTCGAGAACCAGCGCCTGCCGATCGTGCCGCGCCTGCGCCGCGCGTTCGACGAGCTGTTCCGCGAGGAACGCAAGCTGCTGCCCGTCTCGATCACCAGCGCGGTCGCGCTGGACGAGCAGGCGGCCCAGCGCATCGCCGACGAAATCGGTCGTCGGACCGGTCGCACCATCGAGTTGACCCAGCAGGTCGACTCCGAGCTGATCGGGGGGCTGACGCTGCGCGTCGGCAACCAGATCCTCGACGCATCCATCCGTAATCGCCTCGAGTCGCTCCGCCGCACGGTCGCGGCCGGCTGACCCTTCCGCTCAAGGACCAGAACTCCATGCAGATCAAGCCCGACGAGATCACCAGCATCCTCAAGAGCCGCATCGCGGGCCTGGACGCCGGCGCGTCCGAGCTCACGGAGGTCGGCACCGTACTGTCCGTCGCCGACGGCATCGCGCGGATCCACGGACTCGACAACGCGGTATCGCTCGAGCGCCTCGAGTTCCCGCACGGCGTCACCGGTCTCGCCCTGAACCTCGACTCCGACAACGTCGGCGCCGTGCTCTTCGGCGACTGGCAGAAGATCGTCGAGGGCGACACCGTCAAGCGCAGCGGCAAGCTGCTCGAGATCCCGGTCGGCGACGCCCTGCTGGGCCGCATCGTCTCGCCGCTCGGCGTGCCGCTCGACGGCAAGGGCCCGGTCGAGACGTCCGAGGTCCGCCCGCTCGAGTTCAAGGCCCCGGGCATCATCGCCCGCAAGCCGGTCGAGGAGCCGCTGCAGACCGGCATCAAGGCGATCGACGCGATGATCCCGGTCGGTCGTGGCCAGCGCGAGCTGATCATCGGCGACCGCCAGACCGGCAAGACGTCGATCGCGATCGACACGATCATCAACAACAAGGACTCGGGAGTCATCTCGGTCTACGTGGCGATCGGCCAGCGGATGTCGACCGTCGTCAACCTGGCGCAGACGCTGGCCGAGGCCGGCGCGCTGGACTCGACGATCATCGTCGCCGCGTCCGCCGACGAGGCCGCGCCGATCAAGTACATCGCCCCGTACGCGGGCGCCGCGATGGCCGAGCACTTCCTATACAAGGGCGGCCACACGCTGGTGGTCTACGACGACCTGACCAAGCACGCCTTCGCGTACCGCCAGATGTCGCTGCTGCTGCGCCGCCCGCCGGGTCGTGAGGCCTACCCGGGCGACGTCTTCTACCTGCACTCGCGCCTGCTCGAGCGCGCGGTCAAGCTGTCGGACGCCCTCGGCGGCGGCTCGATGACGGCGCTGCCGATCATCGAGACCCAGGCCGGCGACGTCTCGGCGTACATCCCGACCAACGTGATCTCGATCACCGACGGTCAGATCTTCCTCGAGCCGAAGCTGTTCTACTCGGGCGTCCGCCCGGCGATCAACGTCGGCATCTCGGTCTCCCGCGTCGGTTCGTCGGCGCAGACCAAGCCGATGAAGAAGGTCCAGGGCGGCCTGAAGCTCGCGCTGTCGCAGTACCGCGACCTCGAGGCGTTCGCGCAGTTCGGCTCGGACCTCGACGCCGACACCCGCAAGACGCTGGACCGCGGCGCCCGTCTGGTCAAGACGCTGAACCAGGGCGAGCGCTCGCCGATCGCCGTCGAGGAGCAGGTCGTCCAGATCTTCGCCGCGACGAACGGCTACCTCGACCGGATCACGGTCGACCGCGCCGAGGAGTTCCTCGAGCGCCTGGTCGAGACGGCCCGCGCCGAGATCGCTCCGACGCTCGAGAAGATCGCCGGCGGCGACTGGTCGGACGAGACCATCGCCGCAGTCGACGGGTTCGTCGCGAAGTTCACCAAGGAGGACTTCGGCTACGAGCTCGACGAAGACGGCGAGCCGCTCGAGCAGGGGACGGCGGCGGTCTGATGACGGCTTCGTCGGGGACGGAAGGGAGCTGAGTCATGGCGCAGAGCGACGTCAAGGCACGGATCGCATCCGTCCAGAACATCCGCAAGATCACGCGGGCCATGGAGATGGTCTCCGCGTCGCGTCTGCGCAAGGCGGAGCAGCGCGCCGCGTCGCTGCGTCCGTACGCGGACGCCGTGCGTCGCATGACCAGCCAGGCCGCCGCGGCGGCCGGCTCGGGCGAGCTGCAGGCGCAGCCGGTGCTGCAGACGCACGACCAGGAGCAGGTCGTCGGCATCGTCATGGTGACCGCCGACCGCGGGCTCGCCGGAGCGTTCAACTCGCAGATCATGCGGGCGGGACTCCAGCGGGCCGCCGAGCTGGCCTCGCAGGGCGTCGAGACCCGGTTCTACGTGACCGGCCGGCGTGGCGACGCGGCGCTGAACTTCCGCGGCAAGCCGATCGAGGGCTCGTACACCGGGTTCACGGACGCGCCGCGGCACGAGCACGCCGCGCGCATCGGTGAGGATCTGGTCGCCGCCTACGTCGACCAGCGCGTCGACCGTGTCGAGATGATCTACAACGGCTACGTGTCGCCGCTGGTCCAGGAGGTCCGTCGCGAGACGCTGCTGCCCCTGGCCGCCGCCGCGATCACCGAGGGCGAGGGCGACGTCGATCCGGCCGAGGGGGAGACCTCGGGGCCGAAGTCGCTCGTCGAGTACGAGCCCGGTCCGGCCGAGATCCTCGCGGAGCTCGTTCCGGAGTTCGTCGAGATCTCGCTGCTCCGGGCGCTGCTCGAGTCGGCCGCGTCCGAGCACGGCGCGCGCATGACCGCGATGCGCAGCGCCTCGGACAACGCCGGCGACGTGATCCAGAGCCTGACGCTGGCCATGAACCGGGCCCGTCAGGCGGACATCACGCAGGAGATCATGGAAGTCGTAGCGGGTGCGGAGGCGTTGAACTGATGATGCCGAGCCCCCAGAAGCAGCAGCAGTACCGCCCGTCCGCGCACGAGAAGAGGATCTGATGGAAGCCGCAACCGCAACCGCCACCGGGCGGATCGAGTCCGTCCAGGGCGTCGTCGTCGAGGCGTCCTTCCCCGACGGCCGCCTCCCGCAGCTCAACAACGCCATCTCGACCACGCTGGCCGATGGCACCAACCTGGTCTTCGAGGTGCAGCAGCACCTTGGCGACGACCGCGTCCGCGCGGTCGCCATGGACGCCACCGACGGCCTGGCCCGCGGGGCCGAGGTCCGCGACTCCGGCGGTCCGATCAGCGTTCCCGTCGGTCAGGCGACCCTGGGCCGCATCTTCAACGTCCTCGGTGAGACGATCGACGAAGGCCCCGAGCTCGGCGAGCACGAGACCTGGGGCATCCACCGCCCGGCGCCGAAGGTCGAGGACCTGACGCCGACGACCGAGATGTTCGAGACGGGCATCAAGGTCATCGACCTGCTCGCCCCGTACGCCAAGGGCGGCAAGGTCGGCCTGTTCGGCGGCGCCGGCGTCGGCAAGACGGTGCTGATCCAGGAGCTGATCAACAACCTGGCGCAGGAGCACGGCGGCCTGTCCGCGTTCTGCGGCGTCGGCGAGCGCTCCCGCGAGGGCACCGACCTG
>JADMKN010000004.1 GCA_015478825.1 Patulibacter sp.
CGGGAACGTGTAGCGGTGCTCCTCGCCCGCCGCGTCGGTGATCACGACGGTGAGCGCCTTGTCGGTGCTCTCGACCGCGACCACGCCGTCGTGCTCGGCGATCTTCGCCAGGCCCTTCGGCTTGCGGGCCTCGAACAGCTCGACGACACGCGGCAGACCGTGCGTGATGTCCGCGCCGGCGACGCCGCCGGTGTGGAACGTGCGCATGGTGAGCTGGGTGCCCGGCTCGCCGATCGACTGCGCCGCGACGATGCCGACCGCGTCACCGATCTCCGCGAGCTGACCGGACGCCATCGAGCGGCCGTAGCACGCCTGGCAGATCCCGGTCAGGGCCTCGCACTTGTGAACCGTGCGGACCGCGATCCGCAGCCCCTCCTGCGGGGTGCCGATCCGCGGGATCTCGAGCGCGCGGACGTTGTCGATCTCCTCGCCCTTCGGGACCAGGACCTCGCCGTCGATGACGATGTCCTGCGCGGTGATGCGACCGGCCAGGTTCGGGTTCAGCTCGCCGGTCTCGTCGTAGACCGGCAGCTCGATGAAGCCCTCGCTGCCGCAGTCGTGCTCGCGGATGATCACGTCCTGCGAGACGTCGACCAGGCGCCGGGTGAGGTACCCGGAGTCCGCGGTACGGAGGGCCGTGTCGGCCAGTCCCTTGCGGGCTCCGTGGGTCGAGATGAAGTACTCGAGGACGTCGAGGCCCTCCATGAAGTTGGCCTTGATCGGCCGCTCGATGATCTCGCCCTTCGGGTTCGACATCAAGCCGCGCATGCCGGCGAGCTGGCGGATCTGCTTGAGCGATCCTCGGGCCCCGGAGTTGGCCATCATGTAGATGGGGTTCCGGGAGTCGAAGTGCTCCTCCATGGCGTTGGCGACTTCCTCCGTCGCCTCGTTCCACTTGTTGACGATCAGCTCGTGGCGCTCGTACTCGGTGATCAGGCCGTCCTCGTACTGCTCCTCGATCCCGGCGACGATCTCCTCGTACTTCTTGATGATCTTGCCCTTGGAGGGCGGGATCACCACGTCGTTCTTGGAGATCGTCACGCCGGCGCGGGTCGCGAACTCGAAGCCGAGGTCCTTGAACGCGTCGAGCACGGTCGAGATCGTGCTCGGGCCGTAGATCTGGACGAGCTGGTCGATGAACCGGCCGGTGTCCTTCTTCTTCATCGACTGGTTGATGAAGACGTAGGACGACGGGTCGTACTCCTCGCCGAGCGTCTCGATCAGCGCGCGCTCGATCCGGTCGTTGTAGATCACGCGACCGAGCGTGGTCAGGACCGGCTCACGGCCCTCGGCCCGGTACTCGACCAGGTCGTGGAGCTTCGCGCCGCCGTGCTGGTCGGCGAGCGTGGCCTCGGCCGCGGTGCGGAACACGCGCGGCTTCTTCTCGCCCTCCGGCCAACGGCCGTTGTAGAGGTCGGTGTGCTTCTTCGCCAGCTCTTCGGGCTCCGCCCCGAGCGTGACGTAGTAGCCGCCGATGACCATGTCCTGCGACGGCGTGGCGAGCGGCTGCCCGTTGGCCGGCGAGAGGATGTTGTTCGACGACAGCATCAGGATCCGGGCCTCGGCCTGAGCCTCGGCCGACAGCGGCACGTGGACCGCCATCTGGTCGCCGTCGAAGTCGGCGTTGAAGGCCGAGCAGACGAGCGGGTGGACCTGGATTGCCTTGCCCTCGACGAGCTTCGGCTCGAACGCCTGGATACCGAGGCGGTGGAGCGTCGGCGCGCGGTTGAGCAGCACCGGGTGCTCCTGGATGACCTGCTCCAGGACGTCCCAGACCTCCTCACGCGACTCGTCGACGAGGCGCTTGGCGGCCTTGATGTTCTGCGCGTCCTTGCGCTCGACGAGCTGGGCCATGATGAACGGCTTGAACAGCTCGAGCGCCATCAGCTTCGGCAGACCGCACTGGTGCAGCCGCAGCGACGGACCCGACACGATCACTGAGCGGCCGGAGTAGTCGACACGCTTGCCGAGCAGGTTCTGGCGGAACCGGCCCTGCTTGCCCTTGAGCATGTCGGACAGCGACTTCAGCGGACGGTTGCCGGGGCCCGTGACCGGGCGACCACGACGGCCGTTGTCGAAGAGCGCGTCGACGGACTCCTGAAGCATCCGCTTCTCGTTGTTCACGATGATCTCGGGCGCGCCGAGGTCGAGGAGCCGCTTGAGGCGGTTGTTGCGGTTGATGACGCGGCGGTACAGGTCGTTGAGGTCGGAGGTCGCGAAGCGGCCACCGTCGAGCTGGACCATCGGACGCAGGTCCGGCGGGATCACCGGAACGGCGTCGAGCACCATCATCTCGGGCTTGTTGGCCTTCGAGTAGTACGGCGCGTTGTCCGGGTCGTAGAACGCCGAGAGGACCTTCAGGCGCTTGACCGAGCGCTGCTGCTTCTGGCCCTTGCCGTTCTTGACGATGTCCTCGAGGTCCTCGCGCTCGTGCTTGAGGCAGAAGCCCGGGGCGTCGCGGACGTCGACGTCGACGCCGGCCAAGCGCTCGGGGTCGACCTCGCGGCGCGGGGCCTCGCGGTCGTACTCGGGCTTGATCGTCATCAGCTCGCGGATGAACTCCGCGCCCATGCCACCGCCGAAGTACTCGCCGTAGCCGTAGACCGAGCCGAAGCGCATCTTGAGCTCGCGGAAGAACGTCTCGTCCGCGATCACGGTCTTCGGGACGAGGTCGTCCTTCTCGATCGACTTGTCGGTGAACGCCGACAGCGGCCAGTCCTCGCCCTCGTTGGGCGGGTCGTCGCTCGGCTCGAGCTTGTTCGCGAACAGCTTCCAGACCTCGCGCAGGCGGGCCCGCGACTCCTCGTAGTGCGAGCGGAGGTCGTCGATCTCGGCCGTGAGCTGCTTCTTGAGATCGGTCGTGTGCTTCTTGCGCTCCTCGTCCGTGAGCTTCCCGACCTGCAGGTCGAGCGACTCGGCCCAGAGGAAGTCGTCGTCGCTGAAGTCCTCCTGCTTGCCGTCGACCAGGTACTGGGTCCGGACGGTCAGCGACTTCTCGAGCGCGCCGACCTCGTCCTTCTCCATCGAGGCGGACTGGTCGAGGTCGTCCTGGACCTGCTGCTCGAGCTCCGGGAGATCGCGCCACCGGGCTTCCTGGTCGACCCAGGTGATGATCGAGGCCGCGAAGTAGAGGATCTTCTCGAGCTCTTTCGGAGCCATGTCGAGCAGGTATCCGATGCGGCTCGGAACGCCCTTGAAGAACCAGATGTGGCTGACGGGCGCCGCGAGGTCGATGTGCCCCATCCGCTCACGGCGGACCTTGGAGCGCGTTACCTCGACGCCGCACTTCTCGCAGATGATGCCCTTGTAGCGGACGCGCTTGTACTTGCCGCAGTAGCACTCCCAGTCCTTGGTCGGACCGAAGATGCGCTCGCAGAAGAGACCGTCGCGCTCGGGGCGGAGCGTGCGGTAGTTGATCGTCTCCGGCTTCAGGACCTCTCCGGAGCTCCAGGAACGGATCTGCTTGGAGGAGGCGAGGCCGATCTCGATGGCGTCGAACGTGTTGATGTCGTGCACGGTGGGTTGATCCCTGATCGTGTGCTTGGCGGGGCGTGGGGCTGGAGCCGGCGCTCGTGGGCGCCGGCGTCGGTCCTACGCCTCGTCCTCCGCGGCCACCGGAGCGGCCTCGTCCACCGGCGCCGCGGCGTCAGCCTCGGCGGGGGACTCGTCTGTCGTGTTCTCGGCCGCTTCGTCCGCCGCGGGCTCGTCGCCGAGGTCGGCGCGGACGCCGCCCAGGTCGATGCCGAGCTCCTCGGCCGCGCGCAGCAGCTCGTCCTCGTCGTCGACGCCGCCGGCGGCGCCCTCGTCGTGGATCTCGCGGACGTCGAGCGTCAGGGCCTGCATCTCCTTGAGCAGCACCTTGAACGACTCCGGGACGCTCGGCTCGGCGATGTTCTCGCCCTTGACGATCGCCTCGTAGGCCTTGACGCGCCCGACGGTGTCGTCGGACTTGATCGTCAGCATCTCCTGCAGCGTGTAGGCGGCGCCGTACGCCTCGAGCGCCCAGACCTCCATCTCGCCGAAGCGCTGACCGCCGAACTGCGCCTTGCCGCCGAGCGGCTGCTGCGTGACCAGCGAGTACGGCCCCGTCGCCCGCGCGTGGATCTTGTCGTCCACGAGGTGGTGCAGCTTGAGGATGTACATGTAGCCGACGGTGATCTGGGCGTCGAACGGCTCACCGGTGCGGCCGTTGAACAGCGTGAACTTGCCGCTCGCCTTGCTGCCGACCGGACGCTCCGTGTCGACGTCCATGTTGATCTGGCCACCGTTGGCGGAGTGGTTCTCCTGCCACTTCACCAGGGCCTCGTCGACCTGCGCCACCGTGGCGCCGTCGAAGACCGGGGTCGAGACGTAGACGCCGCCGCCCTTGTTGCCCTCGCGCTGGTCCCAGGCCTCGGTCCCGTCCGGGTACCAGCCCTGCGCCGCGGCCCACCCGAGGTGGATCTCGAGCACCTGGCCGACGTTCATGCGCGACGGCACGCCCAGCGGGTTGAGGATCACGTCGACCGGGGTGCCGTCCTCCAGGAACGGCATGTCCTCGATGTCGACGATCTTCGAGATGACGCCCTTGTTGCCGTGGCGTCCGGCGAGCTTGTCGCCCTCGGAGATCTTGCGCTTCTTCGCGACGAAGACGCGCACGAGCTCGTTGACGCCGGGCGGCAGGTCGTCGCCCTCGTCCTTGTGGAAGGTCTTGACGTCGATCACGACGCCGCCCTCGCCGTGCGGGACCTTGAGCGAGGTGTCGCGGACCTCGCGCGCCTTCTCCTTGAAGATCGCGCGGATCAGCTTCTCCTCGGCGGTCAGCTCGGTCTCGCCCTTCGGCGTGACCTTGCCGACCAGCAGGTCGCCCGATCCGACCTCGGCGCCGACGCGGACGATGCCGCGGTCGTCGAGGTTGCGCAGCGACTCCTCGGCGCGGTTCGGGATGTCGCGCGTGATCTCCTCGTCGCCGAGCTTCGTCTGGCGCGCGTCGACCTCGTACTCCTCGATGTGCACCGAGGTGAGCTCGTCGTCGCTGACCAAGCGGCGGCTGAGGATGATCGCGTCCTCGAAGTTGTAGCCCTCCCAGGACATGAAGGCGACCATCAGGTTCTTGCCGAGGGCCATCTCGCCCATCGACGTCGAGGACCCGTCGGCCAGCACCTGGCCGTCGGCGACCTGCTCGCCGCGCCGGCAGAGCGGGCGCTGATGGATCAGCGTGCCCTGGTTGGAGCGCTCGAACTTCTCGAGGTGGTACTCGTCACGACCCTCGGCATGCTCGACGACGATCCGCTTGGCGTCGACGTACTGGATCGTGCCGGCGTTCTTGGCCAGGACCACGTCGCCGGAGTCCTGGGCGGCGCGGGCCTCCATGCCCGTGCCGATCCGCGGCGCGTCCGTCTTGAGCAGCGGAACGGCCTGCCGCTGCATGTTCGAGCCCATCAGCGCGCGGTTCGCGTCGTCGTGCTCGAGGAACGGGATCATCGCCGTGGCGACGGACCAGATCTGCTGCGGCGAGACGTCCATCCGCGTGACCTGGGTCTTCGGGACGACGACGTACTTGCCCGCCTGGGTGCGGCAGAGGACCTCGTCCTCGAGCAGCTCGCCGTTCGGACCGACGGGCGCGTCGGCCTGGGCGCTGAGCTCGTTCTCCTCCTGCGTGGCGTCTAGATGGACGACCTCGCCGGTCAGCTTGCCGTCCTCGACGACCCGGTACGGGGTCGTGACGAACCCGTGCTCGGAGACCTGGGCGTACGCCGCGAGCGAGCCCATCAGACCGATGTTCGGTCCCTCCGGGGTCTCGATCGGGCACATCCGGCCGTAGTGCGTCGGGTGCACGTCGCGGACCTCGATCGGTGCCCGCTCGCGGGTCAGACCGCCGGCGCCCAGCGCCGACAGACGCCGGCGGTGCGTGAGCCCCGACAGCGAGTTGTTCTGATCCATGAACTGCGAGAGCTGCGAGGAGCCGAAGAACTCCTTGAGCGCCGCCGAGACCGGGCGGATGTTGACGATCGACTGCGGGGTGATCGTGTCCTCGTCCTCCGTGGTGAGGCGCTCGCGGACGACGCGCTCCATCCGGTAGAGGCCGACGCGGAAGGCGTCCTGGATCAGCTCGCCGACCGTGCGCAGGCGGCGGTTGCCGAAGTGCTCGTACTCGTCGAGCAGGTCGGCGACGGGCTCGCGCGGCATCGACGCGGCCTCGGCCGCGTAGTCCTTGATCTCGACGTCCTCGTCCTCCGGGATGCCGAGCTCGCGCGGCAGGCGGATCAGCTCGCCGATCAGCGCGTAGATGTCCTCGGGCGTGAGGTGGCGGGTCTCGAGGTCGATGTCGAGACCGAGGCGCGAGTTCAGCTTGTACCGGCCGACGCGGGTCAGGTCGTAGCGCTTGGGGTCGAAGAACAGCGTCTGCAGCAGGGCATACGCGGCGTCGACCGTCGGCGGCTCGCCGGGGCGCTGCTTCTTGAACAGCTCGACGAGGGCGCCCTTCTTGGCACGCGTCGCCTCGGTGTCCGTCAGCAGCGTGTTGCGGATGTAAGCCGAGCCGCCGAAGCGCTCGAGCAGCGTCGCGTCGAGCGCGTCGATGTCGGCGTCGGACTCCTCGACGTCCGCGTCGAGCTCCGGGTTGTACTCCATCGCCCGCAGGAGCACCGTGACCGGCAGCTTGCGCTTGCGGTCGATCCGGACGAAGACCTTGCCCTTCTTGTCGATCTCGAGCTCGAGCCACGAGCCGCGAGCCGGCATCAGATTGGCGACGAAGACCTGCTTCTCGCGGTCCTTCGGCTCCATCAGGTACGCGCCGGGCGAACGGACGAGCTGCGTCACGACGACGCGCTCCGTGCCGTTGACGACGAACGTGCCGCGCTCGGTCATCCACGGGAAGTCGCCCATGAAGACGGACTGCTCGCGGATCTCGCCGGTCTCGCGGTTGACGAACGCGACCTCGACGGACAGCGGTCGCGAGTAGGTCTGCCCCTTCTCCTTGCACTCGGCGAGCGTGTGCGTCTCCTCGCCGAACTCCAGCTCGCCGAACTCCACGGCGAGGTTGCCCGTGTAGTCCTCGATCGGAGAGATGTCATCGATGGTCTCGCGAAGGCCGCCTTCGACACCGTTTACCAGCCAGTCGAACGAGCGACGCTGGATGTCGATGAGGTTGGGGACTTCGAGGACCTGGTCGAGGCGCGCGAAGGTGCGGCGCGTCCTCAGGGCATTGACCGTGGACAAGGCGGGCGACTCCTCGGAGGGTCGGTGTATCGGGCGAGGATTCACCGGCGGTCGGACGCGCAGTCTCGCGAACGAACGACGATGAACAGCTAAAAACTAGCACACGAAGGCAGAGACCCCCGTGCGCGAGGTCGGTCGGCTCTCACGGACCCCACCCGGATCCCCGCGTATGTGGCGCGGGAGACCTACCAGAGGGTGGCTGCGACTATTGGCCGACCGTCGGAGTGTAGCGCCCGCGGGGGCGGCGTGCCGACCGCGTGATCCGGTCCCGGCGCGACGGCCGATCCAGGGCGCGGGCGAACGGACGACCGTGTGCTCAGGCGTCTCCGCCGATGTCGCCGCCGAGCCGGCGGATCGCGTCGCCGGCCTCGGCCTCGCTGACGCCAGTGATCTCGCGGTAGCGGCGGGCGGCGGCGAGCGGACGGCCGCTCGCGATCAACTCGTGGACCTCCGCGGCCTCGGCGTCCTCGTCCCCCGGCGCGCCGGACGGGCCGCCCGCAGTGAGCGTCTGGACCTGCGCTTCGAGGGCGCGGATCCGGCGGAGCAGGTGGCTCCGGGACGGCGGAACGGGGCGACGGGAAAGCTCCACGAAACGTCCTTCTCGTGTCGGGTGTGAGGGTGAGCGCGAGGGTGGCTCTCCCCGACCGTACCCGCCCCCGTGGTCGTTTCGCAAGCGATCTTCGCCGGTCGACCGACGGGCACGATCACCGCCGCCAGCGGACCCTGACCGTCCGGCGGTGCGCGACCTCGCCGTCCAGCCGCACCGTCACCCGCAACCGGTCGCCCGCGGCCCGGCGCAGCGCCGCGGCCCGCGACCGCGACAGTCCGACGCGGACCCGGCCGGTCGTGCCGGACCGCAGCCGTAGCGCGGCGCGCGCCGCGGTTCGCACGGTGCGCCGGGGGCCCTTCGCGCTGCGGCGGACCTGCTGGACGGTGACCGTGCCGACGCACGGCGCGCCGGCGCAGCGGATGCGCAGCGTCCCGAGCGCGCGACCGGACCGGCGGCGCTGGAGGGTGAGCGCCGTCGACGCGATCCGAGCCCGCGGGACGGCGGACGCGCCGCGCGGGCCCGGCGAGCGGAGCAGCAGGTTGCCGCCGGGCGGAGA
>JADMKN010000005.1 GCA_015478825.1 Patulibacter sp.
CGGACGCGCCGCGCGGGCCCGGCGAGCGGAGCAGCAGGTTGCCGCCGGGCGGAGCGACCGCCGGTTCGGGGCCGGGCCGCGGCGCCGGATCCGGGACCTGCGGGATCGGGTCGGGCCGCGGGGCCTCCGGGTCGGTGCCGGGGGCGGGGTGCGGGTCCGTGGGGTGCGGGTCGATCGGCGTCTCCGGAGCGTCCGGTCCGCCCGGCTCGTCGGGTCCGCCGGGCTCGTCGGGTCCGCCGGGCTCGTCGGGTCCGCCGGGCTCGTCGGGTCCCTCGGGCTGCTCCGGTTGCGGGGGATGCACGGCCGTGGTCGCCTGGGCACGGACCGTCAGCCCGTCGGCGCGCAGCGGCGCGTCCCAGCCCGCCTCGGCGGTCGTGGTCAGCGCGTACGGCTCGGCGCCCGGGGCGGCGGGCTCGACCCGCGCCCGCAGGCGGAGCTCGAACGGAACGTCGTGGCGAACGCGACCGCCGCGGTCGTAGGCCGCTCCCTGGCCGATCCGGAAGACCGCCTCGCGCGTGTCGGGGCGGTACTCGCCGCGGTCGTCGCCGATGCGGTCGCTCGGGGAACCCGCGGGCGCGCCCGCGCCGGCCACGGTGCGCAGGCTGCCCGGGACGTAGCGCAGGCCGTCGGGCAGCAGGGCCCGTACCCGGACTTCGGCCGCGGGGCCGCGTCCCCGGTTGCGACCGGTCACGCGCAGCTCGATCTCGTCGCCCGGCTCGACCGGCTCGCCGTCCGCGTCGTCGGCGACCCGCAGGTCGAGCAGCGGGCTGTCCTGGCGGAGCGCCAGCTCGCGCAGCGCGTCCTCGCCGCCGTTGAGCCGGTTGGAGTCGCCGGGAAAGATCCCCCGGTCGTCGTTGAACTGCCAGATCGCGTGGGCGCTCCAACCGGCCGGCAACGGACCGATCGTCGTGGCCCAGCGCGCGAGCCAGAGCGGGGACGTCGCGCCGAAATCGGGGGCGTCGCCCGTGCAGGCTCGCCACCAGCGGGTCGAGGTGTAGATCGTCGGGTGGCGGCCGGTCCGAGCATAGATCCGGTCGACGAACGTGCGGATCCAGGCCACCAGGGCGGCTGGAGGCATGCCGTAGCACATGTCCTCACCGGCGGCTGGATTGTCCTCGACGTCCAGGGCGGGGGGCAGCGTCATTCCGTCGGCGAGCCAGTGCCCGCCGTGGTCGACGAAGTAGTCGGCTTGCGCCGCGGCCTCGGACCGGTCGGGCCGGGCGAAGTGGTATGCCCCGGTCCGCATCCCGACCCCGCGCGCGCCCGTGGTGTGCGGGCCCCACGTGGGATTGCGGTAGGTCACGCCCTCCGTCGCCTTGACGTAGGCGAAGCGCGCCCCATCGGCCCAGGCCTGCGGCCAGTCGACGGTCGGCTGCCAGCCGGACACGTCCATCCCGAGCAGGTTCTCGGGCGCGGGAGTCGTGTCCGCCTGGGCTTTCGGCCCCGTCGCGATCAGCGCCACGGTGACGACCAGCACGAGCACGGCGAGCGAGGGGGCACGCGCGAGGGCGCGGAGCGGCGGAGCGATCACGGTCGTGCGAGGCTATGACCGTCCGTAGGCCGCGGTGTGACCAGCCGGTGACGTCGCGGTGACCTCGCCGGTCGGCCGGGGCCGGGCGAAGCGCACCGTCCCGGAACGAGAACGGGCCGCCCGAAGGCGGCCCGTTGCCGAGGTGCGAGCGGCGCGTGCGCCGCTCGGAGCTACTTGAGGGTGACGGTCGCGCCAGCCTCTTCGAGCTCAGCCTTGAGCTTCTCGGCCTCGTCCTTGTCGACGCCCTCCTTGACGGCGCCCGGCGCCTCGTCGACGACGGCCTTGGCTTCCTTCAGGCCGAGGCCCGTGGCGGCGCGAACGACCTTGATGACGCCGATCTTCTTGTCGCCCGCCGACTCGAGGATCACGTCGAAGGAGCTCTGCTCCTCGGCGGCCTCGGCGGCGCCGCCGCCACCGGCGGCCGGGGCGGCAGCGGCGACGGCGGTCGCCGACACGCCGAACTCCTCTTCGAGCGCCTTGATGCGCTCGGCCAGCTCGAGCACGGAAATGCTCTTGAGCTCTTCGATCCAGTCCTGGGTGGTAGCCATGTTCGTTGTTCTCCTGTGTGCGATTCGGGTGGGTCTAGCGGGTTGCAGCGGCGTTACGCCGACGCACCCGACTCGTCTGCCGACGCGTCAGCGTCAGCGTCGTTCTCGGCGTCGGGGACATCGTCCCCGTCCGCCGCGTCGTCCTTGACCTCGGCAGCGGGTGCCGAAGCCTCTTCGGCCGAAGCCGTGGGAGCATCTCCCGACGGGATCTCGCCCGATTCCTTCTTCTCCTGCACGCCGGACAGCGCGATGGCGAGACCACCGATGAGCGCGTTGAGCCCCCGGGCGAGCCCGGTGATCGGTGCCGCGACGACGCCGACCAGCTGGCCGTACAGCACGTCGCGAGACGGAAGCTTGGAGATCGCCTGGATCTCGTCGACGGACAGCGCCTGTCCTTCGAGGATGCCGCCCTTGAAGGTCGGCAGATCGCCGTTCGCCTTGGCGAACGTGGTGATCGCCTTGGCGGTCGCGGCCACATCGCCCTTGACGAAGGTCAGGGCGGTCGGACCGGCGAGGAACTCGCGCAGACCCTCGGCCGACTCTCCGACCTCGGTGATCGCGCGGCCCGTCAGCGTGTTCTTGGCGACGGCCAGCGTGGCGTTGTTGTCACGCAGCGCGGACCGCAGCTCGGCGGCCTGCGTGACGGTCAGGCCACGGTAGTCGACGGCCAGAACGGCGTCGGACGCCTGGATGTTCTCGACGATCTCAGCGACCGCCGCGGTTTTCTGTTCCCGGTTCATGAGCCTCCTGTCCCGGTCTTCCGGCCGTCGGATGACGGCCTGCCGAGGGTCTTCGGGGGCGACGTGGAGTGTGGCTGCTACCGCTAAGCGGCTGCGGCGACACGCTCCTCGACGCTTGCCCGTGCACTGGACTGATCGATCTTGACTCCGGGACCCATCGTCGAAGCGATGGTCACGGTACGGATGTAGCGACCCTTGGCGGCCGACGGCTTCGCCCGGTGGATCTCGTCGAGCACGGCGGCCAGGTTCTCCACCAACTGCTCGGGCGGGAACGAGGTCTTGCCGATCGTTAGATGAACGATCGCCGTACGGTCGGTGCGGTACTCGACCTTGCCGGCCTTCGACTCCTCGACGGCCTTGGCGACGTCGACCGTCACGGTGCCGACCTTCGGGTTCGGCATCTTGCCCTGCGGGCCGAGCACGCGACCGAGACGACCGACGAGCGGCATCTGGTCGGGCGTCGCGATGACGATGTCGAAGTCCGAGAAGCCCTCTTCGATCTTCTTGGCGAGATCGTCGGTGCCGACGAAGTCCGCTCCGGCGGCCTCGGCCTCGGCGGCCTTGTCGCCCGCGGCGAAGACCGCGATCGTGACCGTCTTGCCCAGGCCGTGCGGCAGGGCGATCGTGCCGCGGAGCTGCTCCTCGGCGTGGCGGACGTTCAGGCCGGTGCGGATGTGCACCTCGACCGACTCGTCGAAGCTGGCGCGCGAGAGCTGCTTGACGAGGGCGATGCCCTCCTCCGCCGGGTACTCGCGGGTGCGGTCCACCTTGGTCCGCGCGGCGAGGAACTTACGTCCGTGACGAGCCATCAGGCTTCAACCTCCACGCCCATCGAGCGGGCGGTGCCGGCGATGATGCTCACCGCGGCGTCGATGTCGTTGGCGTTGAGATCGGGGAGCTTCTTCTCCGCGATCTGCCGCACCTGCTCCTGGGTCAGCGTGCCGACCTTGTTCAGGTGCGGCTCGCCGGAGCCCTTCTGCAGGTTGATCGCCTGCTTGATCAGGATCGCGGCCGGCGGGTTCTTGGTGACGAAGGTGAACGAGCGATCCTCGTACACCGTGATCACCACAGGGATGATCGTTCCGTTGTCCTGCTGCGTCGCGGCGTTGAACGCCTTGCAGAACTCCATGATGTTGAGCCCGTGCTGACCAAGCGCGGGACCCACCGGCGGGGCCGGTGAGGCCTGGCCGCCAACGGCCTGCAGCTTGATCTGGGTGAGAACCTTTTTCGCCATCTCAGATCTTCTTCACTTGATCGAAGCCCACCTCGACCGGGGTCTCCCGGCCGAAGATGGACACAAGAACCTTCAACTTGCCGGCGTCCGGCGAGACCTCTGCGATCTCCCCCGAGAAGTCCGACAGCGGACCGGCGACGACCTTGACGGACTCGCCGACCGCGAACTGGGCGCGCGCCTGCGCCTTGGTGGGCTGCTGGGCGCGCTTGAGGAGCCGGTCGATCTCCTCCTGCGTCAGCGGGATCGGCTCGTCGCCGGCCCCGACGAATCCCGTGACGCCCGGCGTGCCCTTGACGAGCTGCCAGGAGGCGTCGTTGAGATCCATTTGCACGAGCACGTAACCGGGCATCGTGCGCTTCTCGGACGTGACCTTCTGGTTGTCCTTGACCTCGGTGACCGTCTCCGTGGGGACGACGATCTGGCGCACGGCACGCCGCTGCCCGAGCGTCACCAGACGATGCTCGAGCTTCTGCTTCACCTTGGCTTCGTGCCCGGAGAAGGTGTTGACGACGTACCAGCGATACATGGGAATACAGGAGGCGGGGAACGACCGGCTAGATGATGAGATCGACGAGCTGCGACGCCAGGGCGTCGACAGCACCGAGGAACGCCCCGGCAATCGCCACGAACACGAGGACCACGCCGACGCCCTGAGCGGTCTGGGTGCGGTCGGGCCAGCGAACACGGCGGAGCTCCGCCCACGACGCCCGGAGGAATCCGGGGAAGCGGCGAATGCCCCCACCCGAAGGTGAGGCTTCCGACTCCTGCTGGACCGGTGCCTTGCCAGCTCCCCCGGCCCCGGAAGGGGCCGCGGTCAAGCGCGGACGTTCGTCTTCGTGTTCATCGGCTGCCATGAGGCGTCCTCGTGCAGATCAAGCGGGTCGTGCCGCCTACCGCGTCTCCTTGTGGGAGGTGTGGGTCCGGCACCATCGGCAGTACTTGCTGATGGTCAGTCGGTCGGGCGTGTTGCGCTTGTTCTTCTTGGTCTGATAGTTGCGACGTTTGCAAACCTCACAGGCGAGGGTTGCTGCGACGCGGACATCTCCGCGGGCCATGTGGGCTCCCGTACGCGGCTGATACGTTCTCCTGCCGTCCCGAGGGACTGGACAAGACAGACCCGCCAGGGGGCAGGTCCGGCGAGGGAGAGTAGCGGATTCGCCGCGCCGCCGCCCGGCGCCTCCACCGGCCCGCGCCTGGCGACGCGGAGCACGCCGACGAAGCGTCCGTCACGACGCGGAGACCGCCCTATGCGTCCGGGAGCATCAGCGCCGTCGGCTCTCCGCGCCCCCGCAGCGTGCGGTGCTCGGCCAGCCGCCAGCGAGCCCGCTCGTCGGGCCCCGCCGCCTCGACCAGGCGGCCCGACGCGGCGACCGCGACCGGGAAGTCCTTCGCCGCGTCGGTCAGGCGCGCGGCCTCGTTGATCGGATCGCCGATCACCGTGTACTCGAGGCGCTCCTCCGCCCCGATGTAGCCGGCGACGGCCGCGCCGCCGCTAACGCCGATCCCCGCCCGCAGCTCCGGGACCTCACGGGCCAGCCGCTCGCCGAGCACGCGGGCGGCGGCCAGCGCCCGGTCGGCGGCGCGCTCGTCGGCGAACGGCGCCCCGAAGATCACCAGCGCCGCGTCGCCCTGGAACTTGTTGACCCAGCCGTGGTGCTCGCCGACCGTCCCGACCACCACCGCGAAGAACCGGTTGAGCAGCCCGACGACGTGGTCCGGGCTGTGCTCGACGGCCAGCTCGGTCGACCCGACGATGTCGACGAACAGCGCCGCGACCTCGCGCACCTCACCGCCCAGGCGGACGTGCTCCTGGCGCAGCGCCGAGCGCGCGACCTCCTCGCCGACGTGCCGGCCGAAGAGGTCGCGGATCCGCGCGCGGTCCTGGATCCCCTCCGCCATCCGGTTGAAGCCGTCCTGCAGCCGCCCCAGGTCGGTCGCGTCGTAGACGCGGACTCGCACGTCCAGGTCGCCGCGGCCGATCTTGTCCATCGCCCGCTGGACGGTGCGGACCGGGTCGGCGACGGCCCGCGCGGCGAGCAGCTCGACCGCGAAGCCGAAGGTCAGCGCGACGCCGCCGAGCACGACCATCGAGAGCGCGAGCCGCTGGACCGTCACCCCGTCGGGCTCGATCAACGCGAACGCGCCGACCAGCATCACGCCGAGCACCGGCGCCCCGGTCACCGTCGCCCAGCCGAGCAGCTGGCGGCTCGTGATCCCCGGGAGCACCGAGCGGTCGAAGCCGCCGGACTGCAGCGCGATCGCCGCGATCGGACGCAGCAGCCGCTCGGTCACCAGGTAGCCGAAGGTCGCCATCGTCGCCCCGGTCAGCGCCGTCACCAGGACCACGCGCCGGGCGTGGTCCCCCGACTGCTCCAGGTTGAAGACCCCGAACAGCACCGCCGCCAGCAGCCAGGCGCCGCCGAGCAGCCAGAAGACCCGTACGGGCGCCCGCAGCAGCCGGCGCAGCTCGTCGCGACCGGGGGGCTCGTCGCGACCGATCCAGTCGGTCACCGAGCGGGTCGCCCGCCACGACCAGAAGAGCACGAGCGGGATCACCACGCCGAGGTAGACCAGCAGGAACCAGGCGTTGCCCGAGAGCGCGTCGCGCAGGACCGCGTCGGTCTCCCCCGGGACGACGAAGACCACCAGGACGAGGGTCACCCCGGCGGCGATGAAGTTGGCGATCAGCAGCGTGACGACCAGCAGCACGATCGCCATCCGCGTGACGAACCGCGGGGCCCGGAGCGTCCGGCTGACCAGACGCAGCGCGCGCCGTGGTCGGCTACGCATCGGACGGGCCCGTCAGGTCGAGCTGCGTCTGGGCCGCCGCGGTGGGATCGTCGTCGTCCGGCGCCGCGCTGACCTCCGGGTCGAGCAGCCACGGACCGTCCGCGGACCGCACGCTGTTGACCAGCGGGCTGGCCGGCGCGATCCGCAGCCGCTCGTCGGCCAGCGGGACGCAGAGCGCCGTCGCGTCGCGACCGTCGACGTCGGGCGACAGCCACGCGGCTTCCTCGTCGGGGCCGGCCAGCACCGCGGGCATCCGGTCGTGCAGGCGCGCCGCCGCCGGACTCGCCGCGCAGGTCACGATCGCGACGCTGATCAGCGTCCGCTCGTCGACGCCCGGGCCGCCGTACGGGCGCCCGACGGGATCGAGGCCGGCGGGCCCGTCGCGCAGGCGGACCTCCCGCGCCAGCCCGGCGAACGCGATCGGCTCTCCCCCGTCGACCGTGTGGTGGAACGGGACCTTGCCCGGGTCGGGGCCGGAGGACCGCTTCCCGGGGTCCTCGCGCCGCATCCATTCGTACCAGCCGTCGGCGAGCACCAGCACGCGGTGCTCGGCCTTCGTCACCAGGGGCGCGAACAGCTTCTTCTGCGACAGCGTCTCGACCCGCGCGTTGATCGGCTTCAGCCGCTCGCGGCGCGACGTCGCCCAAGGCGGCAGCAGGCCCCAGTGGGCGTTGACCGTCTCGCGCCCGGACCCCGCGGGGCCGCCGCTCGGCGCCCGTCGGACCACCGGCACGGCCTCGGTCGGCGCGACGTTGTAGCGGCGCAGCGCACGGATGTCGACGTGCCCCCCGAAGCGGGCGTCGAACTCGCCCGGGACCCGCGGTCCCAGGGTATAGCGGCCGCACATGCCCGTGACCCTATACGCCGGTTCCGCCGGCCGACCCCACGGGCCGCACGATTCCGGCGGGCGCGCGGGGCGGGTGGGCCATCCTGCCGTTCACTGCAGCGCCGAGGTCAGCCGCGCGAGGTTGTCGACGAGCTTGCCCGGCCAGCTCCGCCCCTGGTGCTGCTCCATCGTCAGCTCGCGACTGACCGCCCGGTAGCCGTCCTCGATCCCGCGCATCGCGTCGGTGAAGTCGCGGCCGCTGACCAGCAGCGACGCCTCCATGTTGAGCCCGAACGAGCGCATGTCCATGTTGCTCGACCCGATCACCGCGATCTCGTCGTCGATCGTCAGGTGCTTGGCGTGGAGAATGTACGGCGCCGGGTAGAGGTAGATCCGCACGCCGGCGCGCAGCAGCGCCTCGTAGTACGAGCGCTGCGCGTGGAAGACCAGCGGCTGGTCGCCGATCTCCGAGACGAACAGCTCGACCGACAGGCCGCGCTCGGCGGCGGTCGTGACGGCGTGCATCAGCGACTCGTCGGGCACGAAGTACGGACTGGTGATGCTGACCCGCTGCTGCGCGTTGTAGAGCAGCGAGTTGAACAGCTTGAGGTTGTTCTCGTCGTCGAACCCCGGGCCGCTGGGCACCACCTGGCACTCCAGCGTCT
>JADMKN010000006.1 GCA_015478825.1 Patulibacter sp.
GGTGACCAGCTTGAACGTCGAGCCGGTCGGGTAGAGCCCGTTGACCGCCCGGTTGACGGCGGGGGATCCGTTCCGCTTCGACAGCAGCCGGTTGTAGCGCTTGAGGCTGATCGCCCCGGACAACTCGTTGAGGTCGACCGACGGGTACGAGCCCATCGCCAGCACCGCGCCATCCCGCGGGTCGAGCGCCACGAACGAGCCGGCCGCCTGGTAGCCGGTCTTGTCGTCGATCCGGTCGCCGATCACCTGGCGCATCCAGTTCTGTCCGGTCCGCTGGAGCTTGGCATCGAGCGTCAGCTGTAGCTGGTTGCCCTGGACCGGCGGGATGGTCTGCTGGCGGCCGGTCGGCCGGCTCTGGGCGTCGACCTCGACGCGCAGCTCGCCGTCCTTGCCGCGCAGGTACTGGTCGTACTGCTGCTCGAGGCCGCCCTGGCCGATCTTCTGGCCCTGCTGGAGCCCGCGGTTGCGGTCCTGCTCGAGCTGGTCCTCGCTGATCTGCCCGACCGTGCCGAAGATCTGAGCCGCCAGGTCCTTGCCGGGGTACTCGCGGACGTACTCCTTCGAGACCGTGATCCCGGGGAACTTGGTCGGGTTCTCCTGCAGGTAGATGCGGACCGCGTCGCTGACGTTCTTCGACTTCAGCGGGACGCTCCCCCACGACAGCCGGACGGTGCTCTGGCGGACGCGGTCGTAGAGCTTGGCCGGCGACGTCTTGAGCAGCTTGCTGACGTCCTGTAGCTGCCGGGTCAGCGTCGGGGTCGCGTCCTCGATCGTGGGGACCTTCGGCTCCTGGTCCGCCAGCGTCCGCTGCGCCTCCGCGTTGGCCTTGCGGCGGCGCTCGCTGAGCCGCCGCGACTGCTCGCGCCGCTCGGCCTGGGTCATCTTGCGGGCCTGGCGCTCGCGCCGAGCGGCCTGCTTCGGCGTCTCCTTCGCCCGCGCCTGGCGCTGCTGCTCGGCGACCAGCTCGTCGGAGAGCTGCGTGATCCGCTGCTCCCACGCGCCCTGCTTCTGGCCCCAGTTGAGGATCGTGTCGCGGTCCGCGGACGGGATCGCGTCGGCCTGCAGCGAGACCACCGTGGCGACCTCGTTGAGCACGAGCGGCTCGCCGTTGGCGTCGACGATCTTGCCGCGCGGCGCGGCGACCTGGACCGCCCGCGCGCCGTTGTTGGCGGCCTGGGTCAGGTACTGGTCGCCCTGCAGCACCTGCAGGAACCAGAGCCGGAGGAAGAGGATCGCGAAGACCCCGACGGCGATGATCCCGAACGCGGCCACGCGGAGCGCGAGCTGCGGGGTCGGCGTCCTGCGGTCACGGGTACTCATCGGATGCGCACATCGAGGTCGGAGGCCGCGCCGCGCCGACCGTAGGTCCGGCGGCGACGCCGGCGTCGGGCTTCCTCGGGAAGCATCGGCAGCAGCCAACGCTTCGTCCGATTATGCACCGGTACGGCGAAGACCGCGTTGATCACGGTGGTCCCGAGGATCACCCACACCATGCTGACGTCGACGCGCACTCCTTGCGTCAGCAGCAGCTCGACCAGGCCGTAGAGCAGCAGCACCGCCAGCGTCCCGACGATCCCGACGATCAGGGGCAGGATCCGCGACTCGGGGTCGCGCATCAACCCCAGCCGCCCGACCACGTAGCCGGCCAGGACGTAGACGAGCGAGCTCAGCCCCGGGGTCTGGCCGACGATCAGGTCGACGAGCAGGCCGACGCCGAAGCCGAACGCGGCCCCCGCGACGGGACCGGCCAGCAGCGCGACCATCAGCAGGCTGAGCAGCACCAGGTCGAGCTGCATCCCGAGGAACGTGACGCGCCCGAAGAACGCGACCTGGAGCAGCCCGACCAGCAGCCCGAGCAGGCCGAGCCGGAGCACCGGCTTGGGGCCCCACGCGGCATGGTCCGGCAGCCACGAACGGGGCCGCAGGCGCGGACGCGACCGCGAGCGACGCACCGTCGACGTCCGACTCACGGCGTCCGTGACCCGCTGGTCCGTCGGTTGCCGTTGACGATGCGCGTCAGCACGACGACCGATTCCAGCGTCTCCAGGTCGACCAGCGGCTCGAGGTGCCCGACCTGCTCGTCGGTCCCGGCGGCGGTCGGCAGGCGGTTGATCCGGCCGATCGGCAGGTCCGGCGGGGCCTTCGAGATGAACTCCCCCGCCCCCGGGACCGTGCCCGAGGTCGAGACCAGCGCGCCGCGCGGGATCTCGATCCGCGACGGCACGCCGAGCAGCTCCAGCTCGGTCGAGGTGCCCGCGCCCGCACCCTGGACGGTCAGGATCGGGTCCTTGCCCTCGAGGCGCGCGCCGATCGCGAGACCCGGGGTCGGCAGCAACGAGACCGTCGAGAGCCGCGGCTTGACGTCGGTGACGAAGCCGACGAGCCCCGCCCCTTCGCCGGACGCGCCGACGACGGCGTAGTCGACCTCGATCCCGTCGTTGCTGCCGCGGTCGATCGTGATCGTGGTCGCCCAGGCGGTCAGCGAGTGGTTGATCACGTCGGCCGCGACGGGATCGTTGACCTCGAGCCGGCGATCCTCGATCAGCTTCTGGAGCTGCGCTTCCTTGGGGAGCTGTCGGATCCGGCTCCGCAGCTCGACGTTCTGCTTGCGCAGCTCCGCCGCCTCGTCGCGCAGGTCCTGGACCTCGCCCTTCGCCTCGATCGTGTCGCCGATCCAGCGGACCAGGTCGCGGGCCGGCTTGGCGATCCGCGACGCGCCCTCGCCGAGCGCCCCGAGCGGTCCGCCGGCCGCTCCCCCGCCGCTGGCGGCGCCGAAGCCGGCCGTGATCAGGATCAGGCTGACGATCACCAGGACCGCCAACAGGATGTGGCGGCGGCGGCGGGCGGCGGGATCAGGCACGGGCCTGGAGGCGTGAGGTCGTGGGCAAGCGGATGCGGAGGGTCGGGACGGCGGGCGGCGGGGCTAGTAGTAGCGGCGCCGGCGACGACGCGGCGACGGCGCGTGGCGGCTGTTCATCCGGTGGATGACCTCGAACTCCTCGAGCGACCGGCCAGACCCGACGGCCACGCAGGTCAACGGGGACTCCGCAAGATGCGCGGGCATTTGGGTCTCCTCGCGGAGCCGCTCGTCGAGGCCGCGCAGCAGCGAGCCACCCCCGGCGAGCATGATCCCCCGGTCCATGATGTCGGACGAGAGCTCCGGCGGGGTCCGGTCGAGCGTCTCCTTGACCGCCTCGATGATCGTCGACAGCGGCTCCTCGAGCGCGGTGCGGACCTCTTCGCTGGTGATCACGACGGTCTTCGGCAGGCCCGAGACCATGTCGCGACCGCGGATCTCGGTCTGGACCTCTTCGGCCATCGGGTAGGCGGAACCGACCTCGAGCTTGACGTCCTCGGCCATTTGGGTGCCGATCAGCAGCTTGTACTCGCGCTTGGCGTAGGCGACGATCGCCTCGTCGAACTCGTCGCCGCCGACCCGGACGGACTGCGAGACGACGATCCCGCCGAGCGAAATCACCGCGACCTCGCTGGTGCCGCCGCCGATGTCGACGACCATCGAGCCGGTCGGCTCGGCGACCGGCAACCCCGCGCCGATCGCCGCCGCCATCGGCTCCTCGATCAGGTAGGCCTGCCGGGCGCCGGCCGAGATCGAGGCTTCCTCGACGGCCCGCTTCTCGACGCCGGTGACACCGGACGGCACGCAGACGACGACGCGCGGATGGGCGAAGCGGTTGGGATGCGCCTTCTGGATGAAGTGGCGCAGCATCTCCTCGGTCACGTCGAAGTCGGCGATCACGCCGTCCTTCAGCGGACGGATCGCCTGGATCGTGCCGGGCGTCCGGCCGAGCATCCGCTTGGCCTCGATCCCGACGGCGTGGACCTCGCCGGAGCGCGAGTCGATCGCCACCACGGACGGCTCGGACAGCACGATGCCGCGGCCCCGAACGTAGACGAGGGTGTTCGCGGTCCCGAGATCGACCGCCATGTCGCGGCTGCCCATCCCGGTCAGTCTGCTGAAGATGCTCATCGAGGCGCTGATCCCGGGTTCGCGGATGCGACGGCGGGACGAACGTCCCGTCGCGCGGGGCGCGGCCCCGCAGCCGTGGATCGAACGCGGAGTCTAGCGAAGGCGGATCGTCTGTCCGCCGGTGCATCGCCACGTGCAGCGGGCCGATTCTCGCCGTCCCGACGGGGATCCGACGGCCGCCGTCGACGCGGTCAGCGGAGCAGTCGCGGAACCTCGCGGGCGAGCAGCGCCACGGGCAGCCCGACGACATTCCACCAGTCGCCGACGATCCCGTCGACCAGCAGCGACCCGCGTAGCTGGATCGCGTAGCCGCCGGCCCGCTCGCGCCACTCCTCGGTCGCGACGTACCAGGCGACGTCGTCGTCCGACAACGCGCGGAACCGGACCCGCGTGGCGTCGGCGCCGGAGAAGGCGACCTCCGCCCCGTCCGGTCCGACGGTCACCACCGCGGCCGCGGAGACCACGTGGTGCGCCCGGCCGGACCACGACCGCAGCATCGCGTCGGCCGCGACCGCGTCGGCGGGCTTGCCGACGGCACGGCTGGGACCCGCCGCGGTCAGCTCCTGCCACGGCGACCGGTCGGGGGAGCCGAGCGCCGCCGAGCCGTCGGTCGCCGCGACGCCGGACGCCGGAACCGCGATCACGGTGTCGGACCCGAGCACCAGCGAGCCGGTCGGGGCCCGGGCGGCGACGGCGAGCGCCTTGCGTCGCGCGTTCTCGACCGCCACCGCGATCGCGTCGCCGTCGGTCGCCTCTTCGATCCCGGCGACGTCGACCGTGAAGTCGACGCCCAGGGTCCCGAGGATCTGCTGGCGCTGCGGCGAGCGCGACGCCAGGACCAGCGAGGCGCGCCGCCCGCTCGGGCTGTCCGAGTCCGGCGGCGCCATCACGCTCAACCCAGCTCGGGGAAGAAGCGCTTGATCTCGATCTCGGCGTTCTCGTCGGAGTCCGAGCCGTGGACGACGTTCTCGCCGGCCTCGATCGCCAGGTCACCGCGGATCGAGCCGGTGGCGGCCTCGACCGGATTGGTCGCGCCGATCACCTGACGGGCGACGTCGACGGCCGACGGACCCTCGAGGATCGCCGCGACGACGGGGCTCTGCGTCATGAACGAGACGAGCTCGCCGAAGAACGGCTTGTCGTTCAGGTGGGCGTAGTGCTCCTCGACGACGGCGGTCTCCAGCGCGACCAGCTTGAGCTGCTGGATCTTGAGGCCCTTGCGCTCGAAGCGGCCGAGCACCTCGCCGACGAGCTGGCGCTGGACGCCGTCGGGCTTCACGAGGATCAGGGTACGGGACATGCGGGTTCTCCTCCGCGACGCGGTCGCGGTCGGTGGTCTGGGCGGACGTCCACGCGGACGGCGGACGCCGACAGTCAAGCAGCCGCGGCCCGTACGACGACGCGCGGCCCCGGAGGGCCGCGCGGAAGCTCGTCGCTAGAGGGTCTCGGAAGCCGGCTCGTCGCGCTGCGCGCGACGACGGCCCCGACCGCGGGACGGGGGCGGCGGCGCGTCCTCGGAGTCCTCGTCCGACGCGCGCGGGCGGCGGGAGCGACGCGGCGGGGTGCGGCCGGGAATCTCGGTCTCGCAGTAGGGGCAGATCCGCCACTCGGGATCGAGCGGCTTGCTGCACCCGGTGCACTGGTCGCGCAGCTTCTTCAGGCACGACGGGCAGCGCAGGAACCCGGACTGGGCCGGGTAGTCGCAGTGCGGGCAGAGCAGCAGCCCCGACTGCAACAGGCGCGCCTCGGCGGCCTGCATCTCGAGCTCGCGCTCGCGGACGTCGTCCAGGTACTCCGGCGGCCGCACGACCATGTAGATGATCGAGCCGGCGAACGGCAGCACGAACGCCATCACGGTCGCGGTGCCGATCAGGATCGGATCCGAGATCCGGCGTCGGGCGTCCGACCACGTGTAGTACACGAGCGCCAGCCAGATCAGGCCCACGAAGAGGACCAGGAGCTTGACGGCGGTGTCGAGCGCGCTGTTGTTGATGCCGAAGACGGCGACGAGATCGGGCATGGGGATCACAGGAACGGTAGTTCGCCGACCGAACCCACGATCCTCGTCGGTCGGCAGGAGCGGTTTCGGGCGGCAAGACGTCCCGGCCGCTCAGGGATCCTAGACGAAGACACGCCCGATCCCGTAGCCGATACCGAAGAAGAGCAGGATGATCAGGGCGACGAGCAGCGCCACGCCGATCACCAGGCGCAGGACGGAGACCGAGTCGTCGGGGCGTTGCGGGGGTACGGACATCAGGCTCAGAACGTCGCGCCGGGCGCCGCCTGACGTCCCCGGTGGAGGTCCGCCACGAGGTGCAGCGACCCGGTGACCACCACCGTACCGCGCGTTCCGGCCGCGGCGCGCGCCTGGTCCACCGCGGCGTGCGCGTCGGACGCGGTCCGCACGTCGCGCCCCGGGAACGCCTCGCGGGCAATCGCGGCCAGCCGCTCGGCGGGGATCGCCCGCGGATTGCGCGGGGCGACGGCGACGACGGTGTCGCCCCAGGGCTCCAGCGCGGTGAGCATCTCGGCGGGGTCCTTGTCGTCGAGCACGCCGACCACCAGGACCACGGGCCGGGCCGGTTCTGCGGCGGCCAGGGCGTCGGCAAGCGCGGCGGCCCCCGCGGCGTTGTGCGCCCCGTCGTGGATCACGGTGGGCCCGCCGTCGCTCCCGGGGTCGACGGTCTCGAACCGTCCGGGAACGGCGATCCGGGCCGCGACGTCGCGCTCGGCCTCGGCGTCGCGGGCGACGCTGTCGCCGAGGTAGGCGTCGACGGCGGCGATCGCGGTCGCGAGGTTGTGGCGCTGGTAGCCCGGCGCGCCGGGGGTCGGCACGTCGTCGTCGGGCTCGGCGGGGGCGCGGACCAGCCGGCCCTGCCGGGTCTTCGTGACGTCGGCGGCGACGGAGACCGCCGCCGCCGGCACGCCGTCGGCGACGACCAGGGTGCCGCCGGGGCGCAGCACCTCGACCTTCTCGGTGGCGATCGCCGTCACGGTGTCGCCGAGCCAGCGGGTGTGCTCCAGCGACACGCTGGTCAGCACCGCGACCGGCCGGCGGCGGGTACGGGGCTGGGCGGTGGGCAACACGTTGGTCGCGTCCCACCGGCCCCCGAGCCCGGCCTCGATCACCGCGCAGGCGACCCGGGCCGCGCGCAGCGCGACGAACGCCGCCGCGGTGACCGCCTCGAACTGGGTGACCTCGCCGTCGAGCGCGCCCTCGCGCTCCAGGGCGAGCGCCGCGTCGCGGACCCGCGTCACCGCCGCCGCGAAGGCCGCCGGATCGGCGGGCTCGCCCCCGATCAGCACCCGCTCGCGGAAGCTCACGAGATGCGGCGAGACGTACGCGCCGGCCCGGATGCCGCGGCGCTCGAGCAACGCCGCGGCGATCGTCACGGTCGAGCTCTTGCCGTTGCTGCCGACCACGTGGATCGCGTCGAACGCGTCCTGCGGGTCCCCGAGCCGGGCCAGCAGCGCCCGCATCCGCTCCAGACCCGGACGGATCCCGAACAGCTCGCGCTCCAGCAGCCAGCCCTCGGCGGCGGCCAGCGCGGCGGCCGCGGCGGCGTCGTCGGACGCGACGGCGGTGGTCGGCGCAGCGGTGGAGGGATCGGCGGGCGGGGCGGGCGGGCGGATCTCGCTCACAGGGCGGCGAGCTCCTCGCGCAGCGCCTCGACCTTCGCGCGCTCGGCGGCGATCACGTCGGCCGGGGCCCGCGAGACGAACTGCTCGTTCGCCAGCCGCTTCTCGGTCCCGCTGATCTGCTTCTCGATCTCGCCGCGGCGCTTCTCGCGGCGGGCCCGCTCGGCCTCGGGGTCGACGTGCTCGCCCGCGAGGATCTCGAGCTGACCGCCCGGGACCGGCACCGTGACCGCGTCGCCCGCCTCGTCGGACAGCGTGATCCGGGCCAGCGGCGTCGCCAGCGCGCCCGCCGCGTCGTCGTAGCCGTCGGCGACCAGCCGCGAGGGCAGGATCGGCCCGGGCGGCACGTTGGCGCCGCTCCGCCACGAGCGGACGGCGGTGATCAGGTCGATCACGCGGGCCAGGCCGGCCTCGGCGGCCGGATCGAGCAGACGGTCGTCGGGTTCGGGCAGGCGGGAGGTCGCCACCAGTCCGTCCGTCCCCGGGATCCGTGCCCAGGCGTCCTCGGTGACGAACGGGATCACCGGATGGGCGATCTGCAGCGTCCGCCGCAGCGCCCAGGCCAGCACGCGCCCCAGGTCCGGGTCGCTCTGCGCGTCGCGGCCCTTGACCAGCTCCAGGTACCAGTCGCAGAGCTCGCCGTAGACGAAGTCGTAGAGGCCGAGCGCCGCCTTGGCGAAGTCGTACTCGTCGATCCGGGCGGCG
>JADMKN010000007.1 GCA_015478825.1 Patulibacter sp.
GACGTCGGGTTGCGCATGAAGTCGCGCTTGGTGATGTTGACGATCAGGTCACGCAGCCGCAGCGGCACGCCCTCGACGATCTGCGGAAGCGGATCGCTGACGATCGAGATCCGAGCGGTGTCGGCGGCGAGGCGCAGCGACTGGCGCACGACCACGTTGCCGAGGTCGTAGGGCCCAGCGACCGCGCGAACCACGGCCACGGCGCCGAACGGACCGCCCTTGTACGGACCGGTGAAGTACAGGTTGCCGGTCAGCGTCAGCGGGTGGCTGCCGGACCCGGCGCGGGTCGTCACGGTGCCGATCAGGCTGCCCGGCGGGCACGCCACCGCAGCGACCTGCGCGTCCGTGCACTGCTCGACGCCCCGGATCCTGGCCGTCTCGCCGAGCGGCAGGTTGGCGGTCAGGGCGCTCAGCGTCTGGTTGCCGTCGGGACGACTGAGGTGGAACGAGAACGGCGTGAAGGCCCCGGCCTGCTTGACGTTCGTCGTCGCGGCGAGGCCCGGCGAGAACGGGAACCCGTGGCAGCCGGCGACGCCGAGCGTCGTGCCGACGTTGACCGTCGCGGTCCCCGACCACGGCGCGAAGGCCGTCAGACCGCGGTGCTCACCGCAGATCAGCGGGCTCGACAGCACCGTGTTGGCCGTGTTCTTGAACGTCACGTGGAGGTCGCTGAACGGGAGCTGCGGGTTGTTCGGGAAGACCGCGGTGAGCTGACCGGTGCGCGGATCGGCCGTGATGGTCCCGATCAACCGCACCGTGATCCCGTAGGCGTCGGCGTTGAGGAACAACCGGTAGCGGTTGCCCGGCAGCGGCTGGCCGACGTAGGCCGAGCCCACGAGCGGGCGCTCCAGCAACGGGGTGTCGATCCGTACCGAGCCGACGTTCGATCCGGCGGGGCAGGCGATCGGCGCCTCGGTGCCCTTGCCGAACTGGGCGTCGGTGCAGGCCTGCAGGCCGTTGGCCGCCGAGGGGTTGATCGTGACGCCGTCCGGCAGGCGGACCGCCACGTCCTTGACGTGCGCGGTGCCCCGCGCGGTCGTCTGCGGCTGGGGGATCTGGAGATGCACGCTCAGCGGGGTCGGGCTGTCGCGGATCACCGGGCCGGATGCCCCGATCGTCGCGGTCGGAGCGAACGGCACGTCGCCGCAGCTATCGACGCCGACCGGCGTGGTGTAGCTGGTGCTGATCTGCTCACCGGCGTACGACTCGGCCCAAACCGTCGAGGTCTGGACGCCCGCGCACGACGTCGGGTTGGTCAGGAAGGCGGTGGTCTTGTTGGGGACCGGACCGCCGTTGACGGTCTTCGGTGAGCCCGGAGCCGTGACGTCGCCTAGCAGCGGGACACCACGAATGGTCGTACGCGAGACCCCGCGGTCGGCATCGTGCTGCGTGGCGCCGGGAACACCCCAGAACGCGAGGTTCGATCGCACCACCGCCGGGTTCTCCGGCAGGTTGGAGATCGTGAAGAACAGTCCGTAATCGGAGTTTCGAACTCCACCGTGGATGATCACCGGGCTCTTATCGCCCTGAAGCAGGTCCGACCCCGGGGCTTGAGCCGGGTTGAACCCGAACCGCGCGATCTGGTCGCCGGAGCGGGTCAGGTTGTAGATCGGCAGGTCGACATCGAGCGTGTACCGGCCCAGCGGGACCAAGGCTCCGAGCCCGATGTTCCCCCGAGCGGTCAGCCGCTGCACGCCGATCTGTGACTCACCCGGACAGCTCTGGCCGGCGAGCTGCGCGTCCGTGCAGGTCGGAATCGCCGGGAAGTTCGGCGCGAGCCCCTGCGGGATGTCAATCCGCAGGTTCTTGGCGTTGCCGATCGGCTCGCCCGACCCGTTGGTCTGGAAGCTGAAGTCCGTGACCCCGAACGGCGGCCGGCCGCCGGCGGTCTGGAAGTAGGCCGTGCGATCGTCGGCGTCGGTCAGGACCCCGGCCGCGAAGTCGCTGAAGGCGAAGGCCTGAGCACTGGTCGCGCCGGCGAGCGAGCCGAGGCCGGTGATCGCGGCCACGCCGACGCCGAGGGCAAAGGCCCGTAGCCCGGGCCGTGAGTGGGTCGCCGTTGGGGCGTCCCGTTCACCACAGTCACGCATGGTGGGTTCTCTCTCTCCTGGGGGATGCGGAGCGCACGCAAGCGCTCCCGTCTACGACCGTGTACCCCGACTGGACGCGCGTGTAACGCTCCTGCCGCCGCCACGAAACCGTGACGGCGGCAGGTCCTACCCGGGGTAGCCTGCGAGCCTGCTGCTAGCTCGCCTTCTTGCTGCTGCACGCCGTGGAGATCCGCGGCTTCGCGGTCTTCGCACGGACGTCGTTCTGCCCGCCGAAGCGGACCGTGCCCTTGAACGCCTTCGCCTTGCAGAGGTCGCGCGTCGCCTGGATGATCCCGTTCTTCCCGCCCTTGATCGTGAGCGTGAAGCGCGAGATCGGCGCGTCCGGGATCTCCGCGAACGTCGTCACCAGGCGGTCCTTGCTGACGTCCGTGGTGGCCCGCAGCTTGATCGTCGTCTCGCCCTGGAGCTTGACGTAGAGCGTCGGCAGCGTGGCGATCACCCGACCGGACTTCGGGTCGGTCCGCTCGCCCTTGACGAAGAAGACCGGGCCCTTGAGGTCCTTGTCCAGCAACGGGGTCTGGGCGACCGCGTGACCGACGACCGACTCCTCCGGGCACTTGTCCGCGCGAGCCTGCGCGACCTCGCAGAGGCCCTTCGCGTTCTTCGCCGCCAGCGCGACGTGCTTCGGCAGGATCACCTGAGAGGAGCGGATGCCGGCTTCACCGGCGCCCTGCGTCACCGTCGCGCGCAGCGCCGGGTACTTGAACTTGCGCATCTGGGATTTGTGCCCCAAGCGCAGGCTGATCTTCGGCTCGAACTTGAGCTTCTTGCAGTCGTCGAACGACAGCCGTGCCGCCGGGGTCGAGACGCCACCGACCGACGAGCTCAGCTTCGCGTCGACCTGCTTGCCACCGCACGACGTCGGGTTGCGCATGAAGCCGTTGCGGGTGACGTTGATCTGCAGGTCGCGCAGCCGCAGCGGCACGCCCTCGACGATCTGCGGGAGCGGATCGCTGTGCACCGTGACCCGCGCGGTGTCCGGGTCGATCCGAATCGACTGCCGGACCACGACGTTGCCCAGGTCGTACGGACCGGCGATCACGCGCATGATCACGACGGCGCCGAACGACCCGTTGTTGTACGCCCCGGTCAGGTAGACCGGCGCGGACAGCGCGAACGGGTGCGCTCCCGGTCCGGCCTTGACCGAGACGATGCCGATCTGGCTGCCCCCGGGGCAGGCCTCGGCGGCGACCTGCGCCTCGTTGCAGCGCTGCACGCCCTTGAGCGTGGCCACCATCCCGGCCGGCAGGGTCGCCTCGACGCCCATCAGGTTCTGATGGCCGTCGTGGCGGGTCAGGTCGACCGAGAGGTGCGACTGGGCCCCGGAGAGCAGCGTCGAGGGACGGACCTCGAAGCCGGGCGCGAACGGGAACAGGCATCCGGCGGAGACCTGGACGCTGGCCCGTGTGACGTCGGCCGCGTTGCCCGACCACGGGTGCATCGCCGTGACGCCCGTGTGCGTGCCGCACGTCGGCGGGCTGGCGATGATCGCCTTCGACCCGCCGTCGAAGTCCAGTTGGAACTGGCTGAACGGTAGCTGCGGGTTGTCGTTGAAGTACGCGGTGACCTGGCCCGTCGCGGGGTTGGGGCGCACCTCGCCCTTCAGCCGGATCGAGATCCCGAAGCCGTCTGCGTTGAGGAACAGCCGGTAGCGGTTGCCCGGCAGCGGCTGACCGACGTAGACGGAGCCGGTGAGGGCCTCCGGCAGGACCGGCGTGGAGATCCGGACGGAGCCGATCTTCGACGCCGCGGGACACGCGATCGGATCGTTGGTGCCCTTGGCGAACTGCGCGTCGAGGCACGCCTCGAGGCCGTTGGCGGCCGACGGGCTGATCGTCATGCCCGGGGGCAGCTTGACCGCGACGTCCTTGACGTGCGCGGTGGCGATCGGATCGTCGTCACCGGCCTGCGGGACGTTCAGCGTCACGCCGAGCGGCACCGGGGAGTCGGCCTGCATCGCGCTCGGGCCGAACTCGGTCGACGAGGCGAACGGCACCTGGTCGCAACCCTGGAGACCGTCGGTCTCCTCGCCGATCAGGTAGTCCGCGTTGCGGACGGCGCCCTGCCACGAGGTCAGCTCGAGCTGGGCCTTCTGCGGGCCGGCACACGACGTCGGGCTCCGCAGGAAGGTCGCGTTGGGGTTGGTGATGCCCGCAGCGCCCGTCGGAGCCGTCTGGCCGAGCGGGATGTTGACGGGGGCGTTGGCCGGGATCGGCGTACCCGCGGGCGGGAACGGCGGTGACGGCATGTTGGGCGGCCCCGGGAACTGACCCGGAGCATCGGTCGAGATCAGACGGAGCTGGGCGAAGCCGCGCTCGGCGTTGTGGGACGCGGCGTTCGGCTTGCCCCAGAAGGTCAGCGTCGACCCGGCCAGCAGCGGCTGGGTGGGGTTCCCCGAGGTCGGGGTCACGATGTCGCTGATCGTGAAGAACAGCCGGTTGTCGTCGGGCCGCATCGCGCCGATGATCTCGGTCACGTGACCGGTCGTGGCGTTCGGCGCCTGGCTCGAGTCGAAGGCGAAGCGGGCCAGCTGCGAGCTGGTGCTGCGCTCCATGTTGTACAGCGGGATCTTGACGCCGAGCCAGCCCTTGGTGCCGACGGGGATGCTGAGCAGCGTCGTCGCGGTCGGCGGCAGGTAGCTACGCAGCCGCAGCTCGACCATGCCGATCTGGCTGGCGGTCGGGCACGTGCGATCGTGGAGCTCGTCGTCCGTGCACTCCGGAATCGACTCCGGGTTGGGGGTCAGGCCCGGCGGGGTCGTGACCTGGATGTTGCGGGTCGATCCGCCCTGCTCGACGATCGGCGGCGAGGAGGCGTCCGTGGTGACCACGGTGTTGAAGGCGATCACGCCGGTGTGCGGGACCGCACCGGCCTGGGACTCGAAGGTCGTGCCGTCGGCCTGGAAGATGTTGGCCGAGAAGTCCTTGATCTCGTAGGCCCCGGCTGGTGCAGCCACGGCCAGGCCGGCGATGCCAGCTACGGCTCCGGTCAGCGCCACGGCCACGGATCGGGAGAACCGCGTAGCTGAACTGCTGTTCGGTTTCACCGCACAACTCCGTCCGTTTCTGCTCATCACATTCACAACGCTCAACCCCTTATGTAGTGCAACCGAGGTTCGGGAACCACAGCAGGCTACGCCGCGACACGAGAGATGTCCAACTGCATACAACTGTGCACTCATCGTGTACCCCGATGAGGCAGGCTGCACACCGTGGACGGAGACATGTATCACCGCACCACGGATCATCGATAGGCCCGTACGGTGGATCGTCAGTGGGCCCTCACGCAACGGCGCGCGGACCCGGAGCGGAACGCCGGGACGGAACCCCCAGACACAAGGGCGCGGGACGCGGCGCGGAACGCGGCGCGATCAGGCTCGGCGGCGATCGACCGCGACGTACGAGCCGCGGTGCCGCTTGGCCACGCTCTTCATCTCGGACGCCGCGTCGGCCACCGCCGTGGCCGAGCGCTCGCGCTCGGGCGTCCACAGCGCGACGCCGATCGAGACCGACATCAGGGGTACCTCGACCGTCTCGCCCTCGCGCGTCTCCACCAGCACCGCGCCCCGTTCGCGCTCGCGCTCGTCGTAGAAGCCCGGAGAGAGCCGGTCGAAGGCGGCCGCCACCGCGTCGGCCAGGGGACCGGCGGCGTCGGCGGTCGTGACGACGCCGAAATCGTCCCCGCCGATGTGCCCCAGCACCGCCGACGCACCCTGAGCCTCGACCTGAGCGTGAAGGAGCTGGGCAGCGTCCGCGATCACGCGATCGCCCTGCACGTAGCCGTAGCGGTCGTTGTAGGCCTTGAAGTAGTCCAGGTCGACGTGGAGGAACGCGAACTCCTCGTCGTCGTCCAGCCGCGCCTGCAGCTCACGGGTCAGCAGGAGGTTGCCGGGCAGGCCCGTCAGCGGACTGACCCCGCCGAGCAGCGCCCGCCGACGCGCGGCGCCGACGATCCGCGCCAGCAGCTCTTCGGTCCGGAACGGCTTGGCGACGTAGTCGTCGGCTCCGGCGGCCAGCAGCTCGATCACCGCGTCGGACCGGACGTCGCCCGCGACGCAGATCACCGGGACGAGGGCGGTCCGGTGGTCCGCCTTGAGCGCGCGCAACAGGCCCGAGCCCGACGCCGCCAGCACACACGAATCGAGCACGATCGCGTCGGGACGCGCTTCCGCGACAGTCTGCACCGTATTGTCGTCCGCCGGAACGACACGGCAATCACAACCACATTCCCGCAGTACCTGGACGGTGTGCTGCCGCCCGTGGTCCTCGGTGTCGATGACGAGGACCCGCAGATCGCCGACTACGCCGTGCGCATCCCCGCGGTGCTCGTCGCGGTCAGGCACGCGCGGTGCCCCCCGCACCCAAACTCGGGGCGATCCGGCGCGGTATCGCTGTCGGAACGAGAAGCACGCCTGGCAAACATACCTTGAATAGGAACCGCCCCGCACGAACTTCCTGCGGGCCGGACGCCACCTGGTATGGAGACACCCGGCCCCGGGGCGTCGCACCCGACAACCCCCAGTCCGGCCCTCAGATCATGCGTGCGAGGCCCACTGCAGGGCGCCGGTCACGATCATCCGCATTTGCGACTCGTTCTCGCGCTGGATCTCGGCGTCCTCGTCCGGCGCCGCGTCCAGCATCCGCTCCGCGGTGCCGACCATCACGGTCACGATCAGGTTCGCGAGCGTGTCGAGGCCCTTGCGAGGGAGGTTCTCCAGGACGGGATAGCCAGCCAGGTCGTCGACGAGCTCGGCCGAGAACAGCTCGATCTCGTGACGGATCTCCTCGCGCAGGGCGAGCACGCCGCCCGCTCGCTCGCGGGCGATGAACCGGTAGTGCGTCTCGAACTCGCGAACGTGCCGGACCAGCGTCTCGGACGACGCGTGGATGTTGGCCCACGGCTCGGTGACCCGCGCCCGCTCGCGCCGCATCATCTCGCGCAGCGAACGGAACGACTCGTCGACGAGGACCAGGCCCAGTTCCTCCATGCTCGCGAAGTGCCGATAGAACGCGGTCGGCGTGATGCCGGCCCCCTTCGCGACCTCGCGCAGGCTGATCGCCCCGAAGCTCTGGTGCTCCAACAGCCCCAGCGCCGAATCCAGCAGCGCACGACGCGTGCGCTGCTTCCTTCCCTGCCGCGACGTGCTGGCGGGCAATCCGTCAGTCTCAACCACGACATCCCCTTCCTTGCCGAGACGGCCGACACCTGCTTCTGGCACGCAGCCACAGCGCTGGTGTGCCCGATGTCACTGATTCTAGGCCACCAATCGCTTGACCTCCCTCCCGGTGAGCCGTACCGTTTCGTGCACAGTCGTTCACTGAATTGCTCTCATGCCGACGCTTCCCGCGACATCCCCCCTCCCCGCGACGCGCAGCGACGCTTCCGGCCCCTCCGACGGCGGCCCGCGCCGGCGTAGCGGAGGCCTCGCCCAGCGCCTGCTGGGCACCCAGCTCGCCGACGCCCTCGCCGGTCCTCACAACGTCGACCACTACCTCGAGATCCTGCGTCCGGACTGGGCCGTCAAGCGGATCCGTGGCAAGGTCGTGGCCGTCCGTCACCAGAACGACGCCAGCGTCACGCTGACGCTCCAGCCCACCGGCACCTGGCCGGGGTTCCTCGCCGGGCAGCACGTCGAGATCGCGGTCGAGATCGACGGCGTGCGGCACCGCCGCTGCTACTCGCCGTCCGGGTCGGCGCACCACCCGGGTCGACAGATCGAGCTGACGATCCGCACCCACGACGAGGGCATCGTCTCGCGGTACCTCAAGCGCCACGCGCACGTCGGCATGTTCCTCGGGCTGTCGGCTCCGCAGGGCGAGGACTTCGTGCTTCCCGCGAAGCGGCCCGGCCGGATCGTCCTGATCAGCGGCGGCAGCGGGATCACCCCCGTGCTCGCGATGCTGCGGACCCTGACCGACGAGGGCTACGCGGGCCAGGTCGTCTTCCTGCACTACGCCCGCGGGCGCGACGACGTGCTCTACGGCGACGACCTCGACGCGATCGCCGCCGCCCACCCCAACGTCACGGTGCTGCGGTGCTTCACCCGCGGCGACGGCGGCGAGCTGGAGGGGCGCTTCGGCCCCGAGCACCTGGCGCGGGCCCTGCCGGAGGACGAGGACGCCGCGGCCTTCGCCTGCGGCCCCGGCGGCCTGG
>JADMKN010000008.1 GCA_015478825.1 Patulibacter sp.
CCGTAGACGTCCGCCGTGAGCACCGTGCGCACGTGCCCCGCAGGCCGCAGGATCTCGATCAGCGCGTCGGATTCGAGCTCCTGACCGAAGTGCATGAACCGCCCTCCGCTCCACGATCCGAGCGCGACATGACCCAAGTCGACCATCCCCCTAGCCTACGGACGAAACGCCGGATACCGACGGTACGTCCCGGGAAGCACCCTGGGTGTGGTGAGATAGAGAGGTGCTCACCACCGCCACCCTGCTCGCGACGGACCTTCTCGCCCGCGCCGGATCCGGCTCGAGCGGGTTCTCGCGCGGGGGTGGTGGCGGCTTCGGCGGCTCGCGCGGCTCCGGCGGCGGCGGGCTCGTCTTCTTCGGCGCGGGCGGGGGTGGCGGGGGCGGCGGAGTGCTGCTCGCGCTGTTCCTGCTGGTCATCCTGGCGGTCGCGATCCCGATCATGCTGGCGGCGTACCGCAAGCGCCAGCGTGCGAAGGCCCGTGAGGCGCGCCACCTCGAGGTCACTTCGGCGGCCGCGGCGGCCGCCGACGAGGACGAGGCGTTCGACGCCGACCGGTTGATCGCCGACACCGCGGCGATGGCCGTCGCGATCCAGCAGGCCTGGGACGCGCAGGACCAATCGGCGCTCGCCCGGATGCTCGGGCCGGATCTGCTGCGGGAGTGGACGCTGCGGCTCGACGACTTCGCACGGCGGAGCTGGGCCGACCGGGTCAAGGTCACCGGCAAGCCGCAGATCCGCCTGGTCTCGTTGATCAACCGCGCCAACGACGCCGACGACCGCGTCGTGGTCCACGTCTCGATGCCGATCGACAACTGGGTCGACACGCCCTTCGGTCCGCAGTTCCCGACCGGCCAGGAGAGCCCGCAGACCGAGCTCTCCGAGTTCTGGACGCTCGGCAAGCGCGACGGTCGCTGGATCCTGCTGTCGATCGAGCAGGAGCTCGAGGGCGAGCACCACCTGAACGCCCCGATCGTGGTTGACCCGACCGCCGACCCGGAGCTGTCGGACCGCTCGCGGACCGAGCTGGCGACGTCGAGCGCGACGGACCTCGACCACGCCGAGCTGGTCGGCCTGGCGTCGACCGGGTTCAGCGACGACGCGCGCGCGGCGGCGCTCGACCTAGCGCTCGTCGACGACCGCTTCAGCCCCGACGTGCTGCAGATCGCCGTCAACCGGGCCGTCGCCGCCTGGGCGACCGCGATCGACGGCGCCGACGACGACCTCGAGCGGCTGGCCGATCAGGACGCCGTGCGCGTCCTGCTCTACGGCCCCGACACGTCGCAGCGGACCCGCACCGTGGTTCGCGGCCCGCGGGTCGAGGACCTAACGATCGACGCCGTCACGGGCACGCCCGGCGGCGACGAGGGCAGCATCGCGACGGCGACCGCCTCGATGCAGGTGCAGGTCCACTACCGTGCCCGCTGGTACCGCGAGGACCGCGAGACGGCGGCCGTGCTCGAGGGCTCCAAGGACGTCGAGACCGAGCGTACCGACCGCTGGACGTTCGCGCTGACGGACGACGCCGAGCACCCCTGGCGGCTCGTCGCCGTCGCCGCGTGACGGCCGGGATCGGGCCCTCGCCCCCGCCTACCGGAACCCCACCGAACCCGCCCCCACCGCCCCTTCCCCCGTCGCTTCCGGGGCTCGGCACGATCGCGCCCGTCCCGTCCGATCCGGGGCCTACTGTCGAAGGCATGGTCCCCCCCGTGATCGACGCGCCCGCGACCGGCCGGGCGCTGACCGCCCACCACCCGCTGGGGACGTCCACCGGCCATCTCGTCGAGCTGCGCGGACAGTGGGACATGCTGGTCCGCCGGGCGCTCGACGTGTCGACGCTCGCGGTCGAGCTGGCCGCGCTGTCGGAGCCGGAGTTCGTCTCGCTCTGCGGCTGGCTGGAGCAGAACGGCGACGGCCTGCCGTTCGACTTCGTCAGCGTGCACGCGCCGACCAAGCACCGTGAGCTGCCCGAGCAGGCCCTGGTCGAGCGGCTGCTCGAGCTGCCGGCCTCGGTCGACGCGATCGTGCTGCACCCCGACGCGATGGAGCAGCCGGAGCGCTACGCGGCGCTCGGCGCGGTCGCCGCGGTCGAGAACATGGATGCGCGCAAGCCCGGCGGCCGGACCGCCGACGAGCTGGAGCGGATCTTCGCCGCGCTGCCCGAGGCCGCGTTCTGCCTCGACGTCCCCCACGCCCAGTCGGTCGACCCCACGCTCGACGAGGCCCACCGCCTGCTCGACGCCTACGGTGAGCGGCTGCGCCACGTGCACCTCAGCTCGCTCGACGGCGGATGTCACCACGTCCCGCTGACCCGGGCCGACGAGCAGGCGTTCGCGCCGGTCCTCCGGCGCTGCACCGACGTGCCGTGGATCCTCGAATCGGCGCTGCCGGCGCGCTGAGGGACCGCCTCGAACCGGTGCCTACCGGCGGCCGGCAGGAAACCACGTCGAGACGGCCCGACGTCGCGGTCAGCGCCCCGCGGAGCCCCAGGGCACCGTCGCGGTCCCGAGCGCGGGGATCCCGGTGGCCGCATCCGGACCGACCGCCACCAGCCGGTCGTCGGCCCCGTCGAAGGCGATCGTCTCGGCCTCGCCGAGCATCGGCGGCATCACCTGGACGGCGGACGACTGCTCGTCCTCGCCGCGCAGCAGCACCCGCTGCAGCTTCGCCGGGGACGGCGCATAGGTGTCGTTGCGCACCGTGATCACCGCGCCCCGGACCTTGGTGAAGCCGGCGACGAGCAGCGGCTCGTAGCCGCCCTCCGTGGCGTAGTTCTCGCCCGTGCGGATCTGGCGCCCGCGGGGCGTGCCCACCAGCCACGACTCCTCGGCGAACGCGCCACCCCGCTCCACGCTGCGGGTCGCCAGCACCGCCACGCGGTTGCGGTCGGCGACGATCCGACTCCAGCCCTCGGTCCGGAAGGTCGAGCGGATCCGCGTGTAGTCGCCGACCTCGAGGCCGCTGATCCGCGCCCGCCACAGGCTCGCGCGCTGGCCCGGGAGCTTCCCCGACGTCCGGGTGGCGTAGATCCACCCGCGGTCGATCCCGACGCCGCCGAGCTTCCCGCCGCGCAGCCGGCTCGGCAGCCGCCGGCGCTGGCCGTCGGTGAGCCGCACCAGGTCGATCGTGGTCCCCTCCGGCGTCCGCACCGTGACGGCCACGACCGGGCTACCGTCGGCGGTGCGTCCGACCTCGAGCTCGGGGGTGCTCTGCGGAAGCACGTAGGGGATCTGGGCGACCGTCCGGAGGCCGCTCGCGTCGCGCGTCCGCAGCGAGAGCGGCGCCCCGATCGCCGGGCCATTCTCGACCCAGACGACCGTCCCGTCACCGACCGTGACCGTCCGGATCTGCGCCGGATCGACCGGGGCGACGAGCGGGGTCTCCACCGCGGTGATCCATGGCGCAGCGTTGACGGCGGCGGGCATCGCGGCGGCGGCCGTGACCGCGCCCGCCAGCACCGCGCCAAACGTCACTGTTTCGAATCGCATCGGAGCAGTGTAGGTCGCGGGTCGCCGGGGCACGCCGGTTCCCCGCTCGAGCGGGAGGAGCCGCGGCCCTGAACCGCCGCGCGTACGCGGATCCGTCGCGGCGGATAGCGTTCGCCCCGTGATCGACACCGCACAGGGCGCGCTCGCGGCGCTCGCCGAGCACGGGCACCGGGGATTCCCCCACCTGCTCGCGGCCCAGGCGCGAACCGCCAGCGACCTCGAGACGGTCCGTCACCGGCTGCGCGACGTGCCGCGCGACCCGGATGCCTCGATCGTGCTGATGGGCTCGTGGGGCCGCCGCGAGCGGACCTCCGGCAGCGACGACGACTTCCTGGTCCTGCTGGGCGGCGGGCGGCGCGACGACGCCCGGCCCGCGATCGCCCAGCTCGACGGGCTGCTCGGCGCCGAGGAGGCCAAGCCCGGCACCCAGGGGATCTTCGGCCAGCAGGTCTTCACCGGGCCGATGGTCGACAACATCGGGCTCGAGGACGACAGCAACCACAACCTGACCCAGCGGATGCTGCTGCTGCTGGAGTCGGTGCCCGTGGTCGGGACCGAGGCCTACCGCACGGCCTTCGAGCACGTCGTCGACGGCTACGTCGCCGGGCACGCCAAGGACTTCCGTCCGCCGCGGTTCCTGCTCAACGACCTGATCCGCTACTGGCGGACGATCTGCGTCGACTTCGCCGGCAAGGCCCGCGCGGACGAGCACAAGTGGGGTCTGCGCCACGCCAAGCTGCGGCTCAACCGCAAGCTGCTGTTCGCCGGCGGACTGATCCCGGTGCTGCTCTGCCACCTGCACCGCCGCGACGAGCAGCGCGGATTCCTCGTCGACCAGCTCCAGGCGCCGCCGGCCGACCGGCTGGCCCGGGCGTTCCTGCACTACGAGGCGGCCGACGCGGGCGTCCGCACGCTCGACGCCTACGACCGCTGGATCGGCATGCTCGACGATCCCGAGATCCGCGCGCGGCTGACCGCGATGACGCGGACCGACGCTGCCGACGACCCGTTGTTCCGCGAGGTCCGCCGGCTCGCCCGCAGCTTCGACCAGGGGCTGGTCGCGTTGCTGTTCGAGACGCCGCTGAGCCCGCTGGCCCGCCGCTTCGTGGTCTTCTAGGCACCTGAAGACGCTGCGCGGCGAACGCAAGCAGTTAGCGCGCGACCGGACGCACGACGCCGTCGAGAAACGCAGCAAGCAACCGACGACCCGGCGAGTCGGGCAGACGATGCAGCGCCGTGATTCCGCGCTCGTGGGCCGCTTCGCAGGCTGCCTTCGCGGCCGAGGCCAGATCCGGCGTGTCCTCACGCAACCCGTCGGTCGCCATGCGGTTGGAAGACATGAACGCCAGCGTCGTGTCGAGTCGCGTTCGCTGCCCCGTGAGCGCGAGCACCTCGTCCGTGTGCAGGAACGCTTTGCCGCACTCTGATCCGAAGTCGCGCAACGCCTCGACGGTGTCCGCGTCCGCTCCAGCCAGTTCTGCGCCGAGGCGAACCGGGAACTCGTAGAGCGCGGCGCTGGTCGCGTCGGCGGAGACGTCCGGGTGCTTGACCAATCGCTGAGCCCGCAGGACCGAGAGTTCGATCAGCCACTCGGAGAAGCTCCAGGAGACGTCGGGGCCGGAACGAGCGATCAGGCGAGCGGCTTGCCCGAGCAGGAAGTCGCCGCCGACCACGATCCCGGTCTGTGCCCAGTCAAGTCCCCGTTGCTTCCGCGCGTCGGGTGCGGCGCCAAGGAACGCGAGGGCTCCCAGCATCGCGAGCTCGAGGCCCCCACCGAGGGGCGCCCGCCGTATGTCAGGGGCCCCTCCTGCTGCGAGCATTGCCCCGAGCATCAACAGCGACGGTCGCAACCGCTCGTCGCCGCCGCTGCTGTTCGTCACGGCCATCCGCGCCAGGAACGGCCAGTCCTCCCGCACGACCGACACCATCACCTCGTCACACGCCAGCAGAAAGGGACCGGCGAGCGCTTGGAACTCGGCGCCCAGCGGCGCAAGCAACGGATCGGCCACCCCCGTCATGCCCTCCGGAAGCAGGATCGCTCGCCGTCCCTTGGTCAAGAACGGGTGATCGCTCTCGGCCGCGTCCGACAGGAATCGCCAGGCGAGATGATCGCGACGAACGGCGCGACGTGAGGTTTCGACGTCCCCGAGGAACGCGTACTCGACCCGCCGCTCGTACGCACGCTTCGCAGCAGCGGGGTCGTTCGGATGGGCCAGCACGGCGTTGGAGGCCAGCTCCGCGCTTTCCAGCGCGTAGCTGAGGCCTTCGCCGGTGAACGGATTGACCAGCCCGGCGGCGTCGCCGATGACCAGCCCGGCGGCCTGCTCGAGACGCTGGCGCGAGAATCCCGTGTTGAGCACCCCCGACGCAGGCTCGCCGATCGGCTCGAGCGCCCCGATCTCGGGTACCGCCGCCCGCAACGCGGCCAATCCCCGTTCCAGCACCGTCGCGTGCTCGGCCTCGGTCGCGTTGGTTGCCGCGACGCGCACCGTGATGGTGCCCTCGGTCGGGCCCGCGAGCGCCCACACGCTGAGCGCGGTGGTCTGCAGCGCCGCCGTCTCCGGAGGAACGAACATCTGGACCATGCGGGTGGGATCGCTCCCGAGGCTGCCGGAGCACCGCACCGCGACCGCGAACGCGCGGCGAACGTCCGCGAGTGGTTCGGCGGCGAGCATTCCCAGCCCCTCCCCTCCGCCCGCCAGGATCACGTGGCGCGCGAGCAGCGGCGTGCGACGCTCCCCGGTCCTGATCTCGAAGCGGTGATCGTCGTGGGAGATGGCAACGGCGGTGTCCGCGCGTAGTCGCACGCCGGCCGCCATCGCCGCAAAGAACAGGGCGTCCCCCAACGTTCGTCGGCCGATGGCGAACCCGCCAACGTCGTCGATCGTGCGGTTCGGACGGCCCGGGATCCGAAGATCGATCGAGCTCACCTTGTGGTGCGCAGCGAGTTGCAGTCCGGGGGTCTCGCTGAGGACGGAGACCGAGACGGCCGTCAGCAGCAGGTCGAAGTCCGGTTGGCTCTTCGCGGAGTCGTGCACCAGAGCCACGTCCAGCCCGGCGTGCGCAAGGCGAAGGGCGGCGGAAGATCCTGCAGGCCCCGCGCCGACCACCGCGACATCGAGAACGGGCGGGCTCGTCATGCCGGCGCTCCCAGGAGTCGCTGCGCCAACGCGACGAGACTGTCACGACCAGGACTCATCGGTACGGAATCGAGGGCCTCGAGCGTCCGCGGGATTCGCTCGGCCGCGAGCCGCCGCGCTGTCGCGATGCCGTCGTGCCGCTCTACGAGCTCGACCACCTCCGCCATCTCGACCGTCTCGAGCGTCGGCGAGAGCAACAGACCGGCGAGCTGGTGGTCCTCTGCGACCTGCAGCGCGCAGAGGATCGGCGCGCCGAAGAGTCCGAGCGCCAGATCGCGTCCGACAGGCTTGCCGGTGTCGACGGTCTCGAGGTCCAGGCAATCGTCGAGGATCTGAAAGGCGACGCCGAGCTGCGTCCCGAACTCCGCCAGCGCACGCCGGACGTCGACCGGACAACCGCCCTGAACGGCTCCCAACTCGCAGCTGAGGCGAAACAGCGGCGCGGTCTTCCCCTCGACGACGGCGAGATAGTCCTCGGCGCTCATCTCGACGTCGAAGGCCCGCTCGACGTCGAGCATCTGCCCGCGGGCGAGATCGGCGACAGCGCGACTCGTGAGCACGCTGCACGTGCTGCCGAGCTCGGCGGCCTCCAATCCGGCCAGGGCGAAGCACGCGACGCCGCCTAGGAGCGCCATCTCAGCGCCGTGCGCAACGTGCGCGGCGGGCGCGGACCTTCGGATCTCCGCTTGGTCGACGACGTCGTCGTGCAGCAACGAGGCGACCTGGAGGAGCTCGACGATCGCGCCGGCCCGCACCGTTCCGCGCGCCTCTGGTTGTCCGAGGGAGGCGCAGTAGGCCACCAGCAGCGAGCGTAGGCGCTTCCCCGGGCGGTCAACGAGCCCCGACACCACGGGTCGGAACTCCGCCCCGAGGCCGTTGCTGAGCGCGCGGAGGCGCTCGGTGACCTGCGAGCCAAAGGCTGCGGGATCGACGTCGATCGACCCCGCAGCCTCGGGCAGGGAGCTACTCAAGGCCGCCGAGCGCCTGGGCCTCGCCGACCATCTGCAGCGCTGGCATGGCCTCGACCGCGGTGACGACGGAGTCCAGGACGGTGTAGTGGTCCATGTACGCCATCACCTGGGACCGATTCATGCCGTTCATCGCGGACTCGTGGGTGGTCTTCAACGACTCCATGACGCTCTGCTCGGTGGCGTCGATCACACCGCTGCCGTAGAGCATGGTGAGCAGGTCGCTGTAGGTGTCGCCGTCGGCCTGGGTCAAGACGTACGACGAGCTCGGGTTGGTCATCACGTCGGCGATCTTCGGCTGGTAGTCGTCGTAGAGCGCTTGGGCGTAGGCCTGGTCGGTGGGGTCCTGTGGATCGGCCAGGCGATCACGCACCAGCTGCGAGTTCAGGTAGCAGAGCGTGATCAGGAATCGACCGGTAGCGCTCTGCGACATGAACTCGTCGCGCACGTCATCCGAAAGCGCCTCATCGTCGGTGATCGGTACGTCATAGGCCAACTGAATCGCGTCCAGGACCTCACAGGAGTCGAACTTGTCCTTGATGAGCTTCGAGATGAACTCCCGCGAGTCGTCG
>JADMKN010000009.1 GCA_015478825.1 Patulibacter sp.
CTGCCTTGGGAGGTCATCCTCTTCCACCGACCCGACAGAACGGTGGATCCAGGCTTAGTCACTCGGGCAGCTCGATGACCTTTACGGTCTCGCCGGCTTCGTCGACCAGTACGAAACGACGCGGCGTCGGCGTCTGCTCGGCATCCCCACGGCGAACGATCCGGCGCAGAACCTCCAGAAGCAACAGGTCAAGGCCAGCATCCACCCCGTGTCCACCTAGATAGATCAGAACATCGGCGACCGGACCTCGGGGCTCGCCACGTGGTTCGACAACTACGCTCAGCCCACGTTCCCGTAGACCGCCTTCCAGAGCGCCGAGTTCGTCCGCATACCCCTCGCACTGTGAGGGCGTAGGACTAATCGTCAGGGTCGACATGAACGTGATATTACGGCGTACGTGGACCAAGATGAGGCTCTGAAGAATCTGGCGCAGCTATTGCTCGCAGCGCCGCCCGTAGACGAGCCGCACCAGATCACCACCGAGCGCCGGGGCGAAGCCGAAATTCCACCGATCGCCAAACTCCTACGCCTGGCGGGAAAAGACGCCGAGCGCGGGCTTCTCATCGCGGACCTCGCGCGAGCCGCCGGACGTCCTGGCCTAGCGGCTCTTGCGGCCATCGAGGTCGCGCGGCTCCTTCCTGCCAAAGAGGCCGTTAGACCACTCGAAAACGCCCTACGCGACGCTGAGGACGAGGTCGAACGCTCGGGGCAGAGTGCGGCGCCGCTCATGGCCACGGCAACCACGATGCTCGCAATGGCCGAGACCGAGACCGCTGGCCTTGATGCCGCCCGCCGACGCCTGGCCGACCTACACGCCTACGCCTCTCAACGAGGATGGCGGGATCTGGAAGTCATCGTCGCCCTGGAACTCGCAGATGCATGTGTCGCAAGCCAGAACTTCGCCGTCGCCGAACAGTACCTGGATATCGCCAGCAACCACGACGAGGACCAGATACCCGAATCAGCGCGCCGTCGGCTCGGTGCCGTCCTCTTCCTCTGTGCACACGACGCGTACTACGCGCGCGGCGACATGCACGCGACCGTCGATCTCGCACGGCGGATACGCCAATATGACTCCGAGAACAACGAGGCGCCGCTGCTGGGCGCCAACGCCGCGATCCGGCTGCAGGATTACGCGACCGCGCTAGCGTTTGCCGAGCATGGCTTGGTCCTTCAGGGTGATAGGACCGCACTGCTACTCGCAAGGGCGACTGCGCTCGACGGGATGGGCCGCCATATAGAAGCCGACGCGGCGTTCGATGCGTTGCCCGGCAAAAGAGCCGTGTACCACGAAGCCCGCGGACGGTCACTCGCGCGACGCGGGCGCCACGCCGAGGCGGCACAGGCATTCAGGAGGGCGCTAGCAGCGTGCCTCGCCGAAGGCGATCCTCTGCATCGCATCCCCAGCCCTGCCCGTGGCCTCATCGACGTACGTCAGCAACAGGGGCGGCTCGATCTCGCGTTTCGTGACCTTGCCATGCTTCGTCGTGCCGAAAGCCCCGTGATCCGCCACTGCGGCCACTGGATGAGCGCCGAGGTGCACCGGCGTCGCGGGCGCCAGAAAGACACCCTGCGCCAATTGAATCTCGCCCTGAGCGATGACGTGGGGTGTGGCGCAGTACGTCTCGAACGCGTGGGAGTCCTCATCGCCCTCGACCGCGTCGAGGCTGCGCTTGACGACCTCACAGTGCTCGCTGAATCGAACACCAGCCCAGAGGCGACCATCGAGCCGTTGACGCACATCCTTGATGCGGATCCCGATCAGCACCGCGCACGCACGCTCCGCGGGCGAGCACATCTAGCTTGCTCGCGACCTAAGGCTGCTGAAGAGGATCTCTCGATCGCGATCGAGCGTGGAGCGGCCCTCCCCGATGCGTGGCACTACCGGGGCATCGCACAGATCTCGGTCTCCCCGATGGATGACCATGCTGAATGGAACGCGGGACTGACCCCCGAGCGAATGTTCATGGCCTTGACTGACCTCGAGTACGCCACGCGTGTGTCTGGCGGCGCATCCGAGTCGCTGGAAGCCTTCAAGTGGCTGTTCGAACGTATGTGCGGCCTTCCGCAGATGGTTGCGGCCCTGATCGAGTCGGGAGGCACCGCGCTGGCCTGCAACCTGTTCCCGGGCTTGACCAATGCCTACTCGGACTATTTTGCAGCCATGAAGGCAAGTTCCGGCCGTCAATGGCGCGACGGGCTGGAACTTCTGTTGAGCGCACAGGCGCATTTTCTTCGAGCGGGCTTGGTGCTGGAAGGCATGCGCCTCGACGTCGCGATCGCCGACACCCTGCTGCGCCTGCGCCGACCGCACCAGGCGCTCGCTCGCCTCTCCAAAACAGACCAACTACTCGCGCTGGCCGCTCGCCCACTTTCGGCAAGCCTCCACGCGAAGGCGGACTCAGCAATTGAAAAGGGGGCCCGCCGCGGCGCCTCGATCCTCGTGTTCGAAGTCGAGCACCTGCCGGTCTCGATGCTCGGTGTCTCCCTTCTCCTCGCTCGGATTCGCTTGGCTCGAGCCGACGCGCTAGCCGCACTACGTGCTAGCGACCGCGCTCTCGAAGCCCTAGGTGACGTAAACGAACTCGTGGCGACAATCCTCACCCACCGGAAATACTTCAAGGGTGCGCAGGCCATCCGATCTGTCATGGACATCCTGCGCGACGTTGGCGAACCCGATCGAGCACTGACGCTCGCAGCGGAAGCCGAGAAGCTCGCCAGCAGCCTTGAGGACATCGCGTCGATTCGTAACGCGATTGGGACCAATCGCCTCACGGCCGGCGATCCGGAAGCCGCGCTTGCTGCCTTCAACGAGGTCGCGGCAATGAACGCCGGGGCCGAGTCAGCTGCCGAGATCAACGCCGCTTCGACCGAGTATTCCCTCGGTCGGCACAACGACGCGCACACGAGACTCCAGCGCTTGGAACCCTCGATCGGTACTCTCGCAGACCTCGATCAAGCCCAGTACTGGCTGCTCAGAGCCCGTGTTCTGGCGGCACTCGAGGGTCGGTCCGAGGCGCGCGCGATGGTGTGCAGGGCTCGGGACATCGCCGACGGCTGGCGAGCCGAGGTCCACGACCCTAGCTTGCGCGCCACAGCACAGGCCCGGACCGAATCCATCGACGAGCTCGGACTCCGCCTCGCAGTCGACGCCGGCGACGCTGCCGACGCGCATGCGTGGACGCAGCGCGTCAAGTCTCGTGTCCTCCAGGAGGAACTCTCGTTCACCGGCCAGCCGGACGTCGAGGCGCTGGAGCGGGAAGCGGTGTTGGAGCGAGAACGAGACCTCCTCGTATCGGCGCGCGACCGCCTGATCACGACCGGTCCCGGCTACGTCGACTGGGACCTCCTATCAATGTTGGACGAGGGTGAGTCGCTGTTGGACGAGAACGCGACGCCTCCACGCGTTTCCCCCGCCGCGGTATCGCAACGCCTCGCCGACGTCCAAGGCCGCCTCACGAAGGTGCGGGAAGCCCTCCCAACATCCGAGGAGCCCCTCCCTCTTCCAGAACTCCCCGCATTCGCATGGGACGCGCCCGCCTTGTTGGTGGACTACGTCCTGGCTCCCGACCGCGCGGTCATCTTCGGTCTCCGTCCAGGCGACGGATCGCCATCGATGGTGACGGTGCCAATTGACGCGAAGCGGCTCGTCGATCTGGCGGCGCGCGTGTCGTCGAACGACCCGGAGCCGTGGCTGCGGCGCCGTGGCCCGTGGGACGACGACACCGTGAGGGCGCTCGTCGCGCCAGTCTACGACTGGGCTTTCCCCGGCGAACACATCGTGCTGGTCCCACACGGACCGCTGCACCATCTCCCGCTGCACGCGGTACAAGTCGATGATCAGCACGGCGCGCTAGCCGACCACCACACGGTCTCCTACGGTCCGAGCGCAGCCGTCATACGCCGCTGCGTCAGCGGCCGCCCCCCGGCACGGTTGGGGCACGCGCTCGTGATCGGCGACAGCATCGGAGATCTCGGACACGCCCGGATCGAAGCCGAAGTGGTGGCCGAGATCCTGGACGGTACGCCCCTCGTCGGGGAGCAGGCAGCCAAGCCCCGAGTTCTGGCGGCGATCGAACAGGAGCCGCCGCCGAACGTCTTGCACGTTGCCTGTCACGGGCGATACGAATCTGGAGCCCCCGACGCCTCCGGGATCATCCTGGCTGGGGGCGGCGACCGGCGCGGCAGCCCGCACGTTGACGCCGCCGTTGACCTCACCGCCGCCGAGGTCGTACGGCTCGACGCTACCCCAAGCCTTGTGACATTGAGCGCTTGCTCGTCGGCCCTCAGCGACCGCGGCGCCGGCGATGAGCCATTCGGCTTGATCCGCTCGTGGCTCGTTGCCGGCACGTCATCCGTGGTCGCCACGCTGTGGCCCGTCGACGACCTCGCGAGCCTGCTCCTGATGACCGAGTTCTATCGTCTGCTGGCCCGCGACGGCCTGGGGACCGCAGCGGCGTTGCGAGCTGCGCAGCAGCACCTACGCGAGCTGACCACCGAAGAGACCATTGCCTGGATCGACGACCGTCGAGAGCGTCTACTGCCCGGTCCGTCACCGGAGCGGACGGCACTCGACGTGCAGCGGCGTCTGCACGTCGGGCAGCCGTACAGCAGGCGGCCGTTCGCTCATCCGTACTTCTGGGCGGCCTTCACGGTTACCGGCGACTGGCATTGAACATCGACGTGGCCGAGAGGTCTTCGCTGAAACGTCGCTCCTGCACGAACGGTCTTGCGTCGCTTCGGATCCAATTATTCGTCGTCGCAGTCCAGGCCCGCGACCCAACCCACTTCCGCCCGCCGCTCGTCGTCAGGATCTCTTCGCCGCGGACAGAGAACCGTGCCTGTTCGATAGCCATTCGGTGATGGCCCGAACCACACACGCCGCACCTTTCTCCCCCGTCAGTTGCTGTACCGCGTGACGTAGTTCGTGGGCTCGCTGTACACGCCGAACCGATCGCTCACGGTCGCATGCCACGTGTGCGTGCCCGCCGGCACCCCATAGAACTGCTTGCTTGAGCTGGTCCCGCACTGGGCCGTGAAGACCTCTACGCCGTCGCGGAAGAAATGGCAGACGACAGGGTCTCGCCCTGACTGCCACCCCACGTCGAACGCGACCCCGACGTGGCCCCCTCCATAGACGACGACTCGCAGGTTACCCGCGTAAGGCCGCGGAGGCGGGGGCGTCGTCGGACCCGGGGCAGGCGTCGGACTCGGTGCCGACGTCGGCACCTCAACTTTGGGGCTCGGCGGAGATGCTGGTGCCGCGGGGGCCGGCTTGGCCGCGATCGAGATCGACGGCCCCAGCGGGCTCGACCGCTTGATGTTGAGCTCGTAGAAAAACTTGCCGGAGTCGACCAGGCTCCAGAGCAAGGACGGAAGCTCCGTGACCACCTTTTTCGCGACCACCAGGCCGACCTTGGCCTGGAATTTTGTGGTCGCGAAGTTCACGTTCCAGGCCAGCGTGGCCGCGCATCCGGCGGACTTCACGATGTTGGCTCCGCGCCGGCACTGCTCCGCCTTCACCATTGCGGTGTCCAGCGACCGGACCAGCTCAGCGAGTTCACCGTAGATACTCACAGGATCGGCCCGCACCAAGCCGAGGAGGATCTCGGACAGCCGGTACAGACGTTGGACATCGAACTCCGGTTCGATGCCGAGCGTCGCAGCATTGTCGCCGACCCCACCCACCAAGCCGTATCCAGGCAGGAGAACGCGGTCCGGCGTGAACGCAGCGACGAACGCGGCGGCAGGCGTGGGCGGAGAGAGCGCCCCCCGCCGAAGGCTGGTGAAGCCGTCCGACTGTTTCACGTACTGAACCATGTCGGACCGGTTAGCAAGGAACAGCGACGCCCCGTCCCAGCAGGCTCCGATCACAAACCTCGTGGGGATGTCCGCGCGCCCGTCGTTCGAGCCTTTACACAGCGCGGGCTCCAGCGACCGCGGGGTCGCTGGCACGACACGCGCTCCTGCCGAGACCTGCGGCCCGTCCCAGCGCAGCGCAGGCAGGCGGCAGGAAGGGCCAACACGCATGGCCAAGACGTCGAAGGTCTGCCCCAGCTGCCGCAACCGGGCGCTCCTGAGACCACCGCTTCTGCTTGCGGACCGGAGGACACTCCCGACCCTCCTCATCGACGTCCGTACCTTCCTAGGCGCACGCGACGCGCGACGTTGAAAGATGGACGCGCTCTCGGATGCGATCCGACGGCTCACGCGACTCGGCCGGCGATGCCGAAGGTCAGAGATGGCCGACGGCAGCCCGTTGAGAGCGATGCTGTTCGACAGCCCCACGCAATAGGACGGGGTTCCGCCCTTCGCCGCCAAGGCACCGCTTGGACCGACTAGCGATACCGAGAGCAGCGAGATCAGGAGGCAGACCAACCCGAGAACAACTGGTCGGGCCCGCAGCTCGCTTCTAGAAAGCCGCATGCGGCGAGCATACAGTGTCATCGTCGTTCAAGAACGGGCGCGCGTCGCGGGTACTGATCGGCCTTCTCACGGAGACGTGCTGAGCAAGCCCCAACTCGGACGCCGGCGCGGATTCGGCCCAGCTCGAATTCGTTTTCCGTCACCCTGTCGTGGTCAAGCCCACTCCATTGCATCTAACACGTCAGCGGGTCGGAAACACGCCGTTGCGAGGCGGGAAAGGGACTTTCAGGCCCCGCCTACAGCAGAAGCACGGCAGCTAGACCGAAGAGGACAACCGCCAAGAGCCACCACCGAAGCCGAACCCGGGTACGTCCGATTCCGCGGGCCGTTCCAAACAGTCGCACTGCCACCGCGAGCACCCCGGTGAGACCCAGCGAGATGACGGCGGCCCAAAGAATAGCCTGTAGGCCTTCGGCACCGAAGGCACTTACGACCAGACCCGCAGGCCCGGTGATTCCGAGCGCGAAAGCAACTTCGGGACCGAGGAGACCCGGCGACGAACTGCCGCCTTCGAGGACTATGGGCTGATGGTCGACCGGCCTGGGCAGCGCGACTGGCAGGACTGCCGTCCCCTCCGGCGGTTCGCCCCCTGGGGGCGGACCGTCTTGCGTAGCAAGCTGATCGATCCAGCGCTCGAAATCGCCGGGTTCACGGGGTAGCTGGGTAAGGCCGTTCACACCGAGGGTACCGATGTCTCGGTGACCCATCACGCGGGGGAAGGCCCTGAGGCCCGGATAGGGGTACGCGCTGCGGGCCTCGTCGACTGAATAGCTCGCCGCTTGGTACGGAGCGTGCTGCGCACCCGTGTCGACAACAGCTTGGGGGGCGCTCTGCAGCGCCGACGGATCCGCGTCCCTGGCGCGGGAACGGACGAGGTTGAGCGCGCGCGTCAGCTCTATGACTAGGTTGCGAGTGAGCAACACGTGCACGCTGTAGTTCTCTCCCTCGGCAAAGTCGTGGGGGTGCCCCGGAACCTTATACCACTGCCGAAACCGATTCAGGTGGGGCCCAATGATCTCGAGGTCGTGATCGAAGACATATAGAAAGTCGTCGAGGACTCGCGCAAAATTCGAAACGGCAGCGAGAACTTGTGTGTCCGGGTCTGCAACGTGCGCCTCCAGCCAGCCCTGAAGCCCTGTCAAGCTCTCAAGAGCTTGGTCGTAAAGGTAAGGCTGCGAGTGCGAGGGCCCGTCCATCATATTCGCCCAGCGGTCAGGGTTCTCCAACTGGAGCCGCTCTGTCAACGCAACGGCGATCGTGACGTCCTCGGAATACTCTGGCACCGGCGGGAAGCGTATATGCCGCCAATCAGTTGAAGGCCTTGGGCCTCCAACCAACGTGGTGCCTTCGGCCCGAATCGATACCGTTGCGGGCGAACGAAGTTGGTACGGGTTCGCGGGCTGGCAAGCCCCGGTGGCCGTCGCGCGATTCGCCTGTCGCTCGGGCCACCGGGTTGCGGCCGCTCTGAGCGTAGGCCATCACGTGGGCTGCGGGAGGGACGCCACGTCCCGCAGACTGATCGCCTAGTGGACTCTCGACTCGGCATCGGGCGCGGGTGCTCGCGCGGGCCCTCTCGAGCGGGACCGAGGGGTCTGCTGCACCTTGAGGTGACAGTTTTGGTCTTGGGGTTCAGGCCGCCCGG
>JADMKN010000010.1 GCA_015478825.1 Patulibacter sp.
GCGGCCTGTTCGAGACCGGCGCCGGCGGCTCGGCCCCCAAGCACGTCCAGCAGCTCGTCCAGGAGAATCACCTGCGGTGGGACTCGCTCGGCGAGTTCCTGGCGCTGGCGGTCTCGCTGGAGTTCCTCTCCGACAAGACCGGCAACGGCGGCGCGGGGATCCTCGGTCGCACGCTTGACGAGGCGACGGGCACGTTCCTCGACAACGGGATGGGCCCGCTGCGCAAGGCCGGCGAGCGCGACACCCGCGGCAGCCACTTCTACCTGGCGCTCTACTGGGCCCAGGCGCTGGCGGCCCAGACCGACGACGCCGAGCTGGCGAAGCGGTTCGCGCCGCTCGCCGAGCGGCTGAACGCCGAGCAGGACGCGATCATCGGCGAGCTCAACGGCGTGCAGGGCGTCGAGGTCGACCTCGGCGGCTACTACGCCGTGGACCGGTCGAAGACCGACGGCGTGATGCGCCCGAGCGCGACGCTCAACGCAGCGATCGCGGGGCTGTAGGCCGCAGGCGCGGGGGCTCCATCAGGCCTCCCCGCCGCTGTCCGATCGACCTGTCGAGGTTCTGCTCGTACTACGGGCATAACCTCGACAGGTCGGCGCGGTCGCCTTGGCCGAGGCTGCCGCCCCGACCTCTCAGCCGTTCTTCTGCGCGGCGATCGCCTTCTGCTTGGCCGCGGTCTTCTCGACCACCTGACCGATCAGCTTCAGGTACTCCTGCACGCCGGACACGCGGAACTTGCCGTGGTCCCAGGCCCGGATCCACGCCTGCAGGTCGTTCAGCTCGATCATCTCGTTGAGCAGGTCGCGGCGGATCGTCAGCGTGACGCGCGCGTCCGGCGCGATCGCCTTGGTCACCTGCGGGCCCGGCATCACGATCCGGATCAGCTGGACGTCGCGACCCCCCTGGACCTCGGCGGCGGCGATCAGCTTCAGCGGCTTCAGGGCCGGCACGTGCTCGAGCAGCTGCTTGAGGGCTGCTTCGACGGCGGTCCGGGAGTCACTGTTCGACATGGACGAACCCTACCGGCGGACGCGGCCCGCGCAAGCCAGACGCGGGTCACCGTCGCCAACCGCATGCGTTTCGCTACCGCCCGGGTACCGAAACGCGCCCGCTCCCTCGGCGGGCGGGTGTTCGCGCCGACGTGTCGCGGTGCTGCCACGGCGGCGCCGCCAGTCGGCACCAGTCCGCAACGCTCGCGTAGCCTCCCGCTCGTGCCTGAGTTGCCAGAGGTCGAAGCCGCCCGCGCGCTCGCCGAGCGCTGGACCGTCGGTCGCACGATCGTCGCCGCCGACGACGCCGACGAGTGGGTCTGCCGCCCGCATCCGCCCGGCGAGATCGTGACCGCGATCGTCGGCCGCCGCGTCGAGTCGGTCGAGCGGATCGGCAAGTCGATGTGGCTGGTGCTCGACGACGGGTCGCGGCTCGGCCTGCACCTGGGCATGGCCGGCCGGCTGGTCGGCCTGGCGCCCGAGAGCTCGGGACTGCCGGACACCGCGGGCGAGCCGCTGACCGCCCGCGAGCGCAGCGACTGGTCGATGCCCGTCAGGTCCGGATCCCGCCCCACCCCCACGGGACTCCCCGGCGAAGGTAGCTGGAGCCGGTTCACGATCGAGCTCGACGACGGCGGGCGGCTGGTGCTGTTCGACAAACGCCGCCTGGGCCGGGTCCGGTTGAACCCCGACCTGTCCGGTCTCGGTCCCGACGCGCTGCTGGTCGACGAGGACACGTTCGTGACACGGGTCGGCCGAGGCGTGCTGCCGCTGAAGGCGCGGCTGATGGACCAGGCGACGATCGCCGGGATCGGCAACCTGCTCTGCGACGAGATCCTCTGGCAAGCTCAGCAGCCGCCGCTGCGTCCGGCCAGCGACCTGTCCGAGGCCGAGCTGCGCGAGCTGCACGGCATCGTCCACGCCTGCACCCGCGAGGCGATGGTCCGCGGCGGCGTCCACCTGGGCGACGTGATCGAGCACCGCAAGAAGGGCGAGCACTGCCCCCGCTGCGGCGCCGAGATGGTCCGCGCCACCGTCGGCGGCCGGACGACCTGGTGGTGCTCGTTCGAGCAGGCCTGGCCGCCGGTCGAGGACTGAGGTCCCGGCCGCCGGTCCGGCCGAGCCCGTGGCGTCACCTGACGTACCGCGGCGGTACCGAAGTCAACGACGGGCCGACCACGCGGCGCGGCCTGCCCCGCCGCGTCGCCTCACGTACCGCGGAGGTACGCAAGTCGACGACGAACCGAGCGTGCGTCAGACTCCGGGCCATGGCGGAGCGCGGATGGGAGACGACGTCCAGCGGCGGTACGGACCGCGCGGGCCTCTCGGACGAGGTAGGGCTCTACCACCGGACCTACACCACGCTGCTGCGCTCCAGCGGCGAGACCCGGGTGCGGGTGCTCGAGCCGTCGCACATCGCGATGAGCTCCAGCCTGCATCCGCTGGCGGCCAGCGATCAGCTCGACCTCGGCGCCTTCCTCTACGCCGTCCGCCGGCTGCCCGACGAGATCGCCGAGGCGCGGCTGATCGTGCTCGGCCAGGAGCAGCGCCAGTTCTCCGACGCCGGGTTCGACCTGACCGCCTGGCCCCAGGCCGAGTCCCCCGCCCGACGGCGGCTGTGGCACGTCGGCGACGGAGTGCTCGCCGTGCTCCTGGCGTCGTCGTCCGACGTCGACGACCTGATCCCGACCGTCGTCGCGTTCCAGATCGAGTGGAACAAGATCCGCGCCCGGCTGCGCGGCTGCGGCGACACCGAGCCTCCCACCGACCCCGAGGGGCTGGCGCAGGCGATCGGCGGCACCCCCGACGACTGGCAGCGGCTGCGCGAGTCGTGGGGCGACCGCTTCGCCGACCGGCTGAGCGGCATGCTGCCCGGCCGCCGCTGCGACCTGCGCGTGCGGTCGCTCGGCATGAACTACGTCGGCTACGCCCGGCTGACCCGCGACTGGTGGCGCCCGGTCCACGGGGCGATGGTCACCGAGGCGCTGCACGAGCGCCCGATCTACTTCGTGTCGTCGAACGCCCACGCGATGGTCAATCTGATGACCGGGATCGCGCGTCAGCGCGAGGGCGAGCTGCTGCGCGACGTCGAGCGCCACGGTCCGGACGACCTGCGGACCGAGCTCGGGCGGATCCGCGAGGGACGCAGCGACGGCTCGCTCGAGAACCTCCTGTACTTCGCGGCCCGTCGCGCCTCCGAGCGGGACCCCGACGCCCGGATCTCCGCCGAGCGCCGGGCCGGGGTGATCGATCTGCTGCCGTCCGGCGCGTTGCGGGTGCCCGCCCAGGTGATCCCGCTGGACCGGATCGACCCCGCCGGCGTCGACCCGCGGCTCGGCCCGCTCGACCACGACGGGCTCGCGAGGAGCGAAGCGGTGATCGTCAACATCGACTACCCGCTCGGGGCGTCCGCCTACAACATCCTGCGCGAGATCACGGTCGACGTCTCGCGGCTGCGCGGGGTCTACGTGCTCGGCAAGGCGGCGACGCTCAACGCCGACGTCGGCGACGTGATGATCTCCGGTGTCGTCCACGACGAGCGGACCCGCACCACCTACTGGCTCGACAACGCGTTCACCGTCGAGGACCTGCAGCCCGATCTGCGCTACGGCACCGGGCTGGATAACCAGAAGGCGGTAACGGTGCGGTCGACGTTCCTCCAGAACCGCGACCATCTCGACTTCTACTACCGCGAGGCGTACACGGTGGTCGAGATGGAGGCCGGTCCCTACTGCGCCGCGGTCCACGAGCTGAGCGACGCCGACCGCCACCCGGTCGGCGAGGCGATCAGCCTGGCCCGGCCGGCGGTCGACTTCGGCGTGATCCACTACGCGTCGGACACGCCCTACACCCAGGCCCGCACGCTCGGCGCGCGCGGTCTGAGTTTCTTCGGGATGGACGCAACATACGCCGGATCACTGGCGATCCTGCGGAGGATCCTCAGGCGGGAGGGCGCGATCCGGCGTCCGTAGACCCGGTCCCGCCCGCCGCCCGCCCGCCCGAGGCGTGCTTGTCGAGTTCGTTCCGATTATCGGGACGAACTCGACAAGCACCCGCGCCCGCCGTCGCCGCCGCGACCGCCGCCCGACGCTACGCCCGGTCCCGCTGGGACCGGTTGACCGCGCTGACGATCGCGTCGAGCGAGGCGCGGACGATGTTCGGGTGGATCCCGACGCCCCAGAAGGTGACGCCGTCGATCTCGCACTCGACGTAGGCGGCCGCGCGCGCGTCGCCGCCGGCGCCGATCGCGTGCTCCGCGTAGTCCTTGACCGTCACGACGACCTCGAACGCCTCGAGTGCGCTGACGAACGCGTCGATCGGACCGTTGCCGATGCCCTCCAGGCGGTGCGGCTTGCCGTCGACGTCGAGCTGGACGTTCAACCGGTCACGACCGTCGGGCTGCGACGCCGTCTGGTGCTCCCAGACCCGGAACCGCCCCCACGGATCGCCGCTGCCCGGCAGGTACTCCGCGGAGAACAGCGACCACAGCCGCTCCGGGGTGACCTCGCCGCCGTGGGCGTCGGTGTAGGCCTGGACGATCCGCGAGAACTCGGCCTGCATCCGCTTCGGCGCGTCGAGCCCGTGCTCGGTCTTGAGCAGGTAGGCCATGCCGCCCTTGCCGGACTGGCTGTTGACCCGGATCACGGCCTCGTAGGTCCGGCCGACGTCGTGCGGGTCGATCGGCAGGTACGGGACCTCCCACGGCAGCTCCTCGACGGGCGTGCCGGTGGCCTCGGCGACCTTCTCGCGCTTGGCGAAGACCTTGTTGATCGCGTCCTGGTGCGAGCCCGAGAACGAGGTGAAGACCAGCTCGCCGACGTACGGATGGCGCTCGGGGATCTTCAACTGATTGCAGAACTCGACGACGTCGCGGATCGCGTTGATGTCGCCGAACTCAAGCTGCGGATCGACGCCCTGCGTGTGCAGGTTGAGCGCCAGGGTGACCAGGTCCGCGTTGCCCGTCCGCTCGCCGTTGCCGAACAGGCAGCCCTCGACGCGGTCGGCGCCGGCCATCAGGGCCAGCTCGGTCGACGCGATGCCCGTGCCGCGGTCGTTGTGGGGATGGAGCGACAGGATGATCGCCTCGCGCCGCGGCAGGTTGCGGTGCATCCACTCGATCTGGTCGGCGTAGACGTTGGGCGTGGCGACCTCGACCGTGGACGGCAGGTTGATGACGATCGGCCGTTCCTCGGTCGGGTCCCAGACCTCGATCACGCTCGCGCAGACACTCAGCGCGACCTCGGCCTCGGTCAGGATGAAGGTCTCGGGCGAGAACTGGAACCGGACGTCGGTCTCGGGGATCGTTTCCGCCCCGCGCAGCACGTCCTGAGCACCGGCGACGATCAGGTCGCGCAGCCCGTCGACGTCGATCCCGAAGACGTCCTCGCGGAACTGCTTCGGCGTCGACGTGTAGAGGTGGACCAGCGCGCTGTGGGCGCCCTCCAGCGACTCGAAGGTCCGCGCGATCAGCTCGGGACGGGCCTGGGTCAGGACCGCGATCCGCACGTCCTCGGGGATCGCGTCCTGCTCGATCAGCTCGCGAACGAAGTTGAAGTCGGTCTCGCCCGACGCCGGGAACCCGACCTCGATCTCCTTGACCCCCATCGAGACCAGCAGCTCGAACATCTTCCGCTTGCGGACGGCGTCCATCGGGTCGATCAGCGACTGGTTGCCGTCGCGCAGGTCGACGGCGGCCCACAGCGGGGCCCGTTCGATCCGCTGGTCCGGCCAGGTGCGGTCGGGCAGCTCGAACGGCACGCGCTGGTGGAACGGCTGGTACCGCCAGGAAGGCATCGAGCTGGACCGCTGCGGGTTCCAGGAGGGCTGACCCTCCGGAAGCAGGCCGGCCACGGAGGGGTTGCGTGACGTCGTCATGACTGGCTGCTCCTTCGGGTTGCGTTGGGGACATCGACGTGGCCGAGCGGCCCGCCGGTGACGGTGATGTTGGCGTGGGTGGCGGCCATCGCCGCCGCGGGATCGCGGTCCCGGATCGCCCGCGCCAGGTCGGCGTGGGCCTGCCGCGAGTCGACGTCGTCGAGCACGACGTCGCGCACGACCTCGACCAGCGCGGCGCGCAGCACCGTGAGGAACGAGGCGAACATGTCCTGCAGCAGGGCGTTGTGCGCGGCCGCCACGATCGCGCCGTGGAACGCCAGGTCGGCGTCGACGAACGGCTCGATCGCCCCGTCCGCGCGGCACCGCTCGCGCTCGGCGAGCGCGGCGTCGATCCGGTCGGCGTCCGCGTCGGTGCGGCGCTCCGCGGCCAGCCGCGCGGCCTGCACCTCGAGCGCCTCGCGGACCTCGTAGGCGTCGAGCACCGCGGCCTGCCGCATCCGCGGCTCCCACTCGGGCGTCGGGGTCAGCGCCCGGACGAAGGTGCCCGAGCCCTGGCGCGTCTCGAGCTGTCCGTCGTGGACCAGCACGCGCACCGCCTCGCGAACGGTCGAGCGTCCGATCCCCAGCTCCTCGGCGAGCGCCGCCTCGGCCGGCAGCCGCGTGCCGACCGGCCAGGCGCCCGTCGCGAGCTGTTCGCGGAGCTGCTGGACAGCGAGCTCGCTGAGCGAGCCGCGGCCGAGGGGCGACAGGGACATGCTGGGATACTAGCAAGTCATCAGATGTCTGCTGTCTGACTTCAGACGGCCAGCTCGACCGCCTGGCTCGGGCGGCCGTCGGTCAGGCGTCGTCCCGACGATCCGCGCGCTCGACCGGGAATCCGGCCGCGGCGATTGCCGCGAGCACGTCGGCCGCGTGCTGCGGTCCGCGGGTCTCCAGGCTCAGGCGGACCGTCGTGTCGCCGACGTGCAGGTCGATCCCGTCGCGGACGTGGTGGACCTCGACGATGTTGGCGCCGGCCGCGGCGATCACCCCCGACAGCTCGGCCAGTCCGCCGGGACGATCCGCGATCAGCGTGACGACGTTCAGCCGCCGGCCGACCAGCGTCTCGTGGCGGCGCGCGAGCTGCGCCAGCAGATTGGTGTCGACGTTGCCGCCCGACAGCACCAGCACGGTGCTCCCGGACGTCGGCGGCGGCACCATGTCGCGGAGGATCGCCGCCAGCCCGACCGCTCCGGCCCCCTCGGCGACCAGGTTGACCCGGTCGAGCAGCAGGATCATCGCCTCGGCGATCGCGTCCTCGTCGACCGCTACCAGCTCGTCGACCAGGCTGCCGACCAGCGACCCGGTCAGCTCGCCGGGGTGCTTGACGGCGATGCCGTCGGCGATCGTGGTCGCCACCCCCGACGCCTCCGCCACCCGGCGCTGCTCGTCGCCGAACGAGGCCAGCGGCGACTCGCTGCTGCGCGTCGCCGACAGCGCGCCGCGCGCCGCCGCGCGCACGCCGACGATCCGGACCTCGGGCCGGACCGCCTTGATCGCCGTGGCGATCCCGCTGATCAGCCCGCCGCCGCCGACCGGCACGACCACCTGGACCATGTCCGGGACCTGCTCCAGGAGCTCTTCGCCGATCGTCCCCTGGCCGGCGACGATGTCGATGTCGTCGAACGGGTGGATGAACGCCATCCGGTGTCGGCTCGCGTGCTCGCGCGCGGCCCGCAGCGACTCCTCGACCGCGCCGCCGATCAGCTCGACCGTCGCGCCGAGCGCCACGCAGGCTTCGATCTTCGCGATCGGCGCGCCCTCGGGCATGAAGACGACGGCCGGCACCCCGCGCGAGCTCGCCGCCAGCGCGACGCCGCGGGCGTGGTTGCCGGCGCTGCCCGCGACCACGCCGCGGTCGGCGTCGGGCCCGAGCGCGGCGAGCTTCGCCAACGCGCCGCGGAACTTGAACGCCCCGGTGCGCTGCAGCGACTCGGCCTTCAGCACCACCGGCGCGCCGTGGCGGGCGCTCAGCCCCTCGGAGCGAATGATCGGCGTGACGCGCGCGGCGGCCGAGACGGCGTCCCGAGCCCGGGCGCGGCGGTCGGCGTCGGGAGCGTCCGGCGGAAGTGCGGGCATCCCGGGCGACGCGGTACCGTCGCTCGGG
>JADMKN010000011.1 GCA_015478825.1 Patulibacter sp.
GGTCGCCGTGCCCGTGACCCGGGTCGTCGGGATCTCCGGGATCTCCGGCGGGGCCTCGGGGTTGAGGGCGAAGTGCCCCACGTCGATGTCGACGACCTGGAAGGGCGTCGGCGAGGTGATCGAGGTGGAGAGCGCCGTCGCGTGAGCGGTGGCGGAGAAGGCGGTGGCGCTCGCCGCGGTGGCGATCGTCAGCAACGCGAGCTGGTGGAGTCGACGGCGTGCGTGCCGTGGGCGTGGTTGTGGTTGTTGTTGCGTAAGCACCCGCGGGAGAGTAGCGATCACGTTCGCCGTACATGTACGTGGTAGGCGTCGTCCGTCCTCCGGATCGGGGCGTCGTGGGCCCCCACACGCGCCGTGTGTCGATCGCCGCGCGGGCCGTCCGACGGCTCGTCAGATCCCGCGTGTACAGTCCGGGCGATGTCGGGCGATGTAGCCATCGAGGCCGAGGGCCTCGTCAAGTCCTTTGGTGACGTTCACGCCCTGCAGGGGGTGGACCTGTCGGCGCCGACCGGGTCGGTGCTCGGCGTGCTGGGGCCGAACGGGGCGGGCAAGACGACCGCCGTGCGGATCCTCACCACCCTGCTGCGGCCCGACGCAGGAACGGCGCGGGTCGCCGGGATCGACGTGGCCGCGGACCCGCAGACGCTGCGGTCGAGGATCGGCCTGGCCGGCCAGTACGCGGCGGTCGACGAGTACCTCACCGGCGCCGAGAACCTGCGGATGGTCGGCCGGCTCTACCGACTGTCGCCGAGCGAGGCCAAGCAGCGGGCGGTCGAGCTGCTGGAGGAGTTCGGCCTGACCGACGCGGGCGACCGCGTGGCCAGCACCTACTCCGGGGGCATGCGCCGTCGCCTCGACCTGGCCGCCGCGCTCGTCGTCCGGCCCCCGGTGCTGTTCCTCGACGAGCCGACGACGGGCCTGGATCCGCGGAGCCGCCTGGCGCTCTGGGAGACGATCGAGGAGCGCGTCGCCGAGGGCACCACCGTGCTGCTGACCACCCAGTACCTCGACGAGGCCGATCGCCTGGCCGACCGGATCGCCGTGATCGACCACGGTCGCGTGATCGCCGAGGGCACGGCCGACGAGTTGAAGGCCCGGGTCGGCGGCGAGCGGCTCGAGGTCGTGCTCGCCGACGCGTCGCAGGCGGACGCCGCGCGCCAGGCGCTGTTGCCGCTGTCCGAGCGTGGCGCCGAGGACGGCCACGACCCGGTCTACGTCGACGGCACGACGGTCGGCGTCCCCCTGCGCGCCGACGGAGGCGGGATCGCCGCCGCGGTCCGCGCGCTCGACGGCGCGGGCGTCGGCATGACCGACATCACGCTGCGGCGCCCGACGCTGGACGACGCCTTCCTGACCCTGACCGGCCGAGCGACCGCCGACGACAGCGGTGATGCCGAAGCGGCCGATGCCTCGACGGGAGCGGGAGCATGAACTCGCTGCGCTGGACGCTGTCCGACACGATGGTCCTGGCCGGCCGCCAGCTGCGCCGGATCCCCCGTCAGCCCGATCTGCTGATCGGCTACACGGTGCAGCCGGTGATGTTCGTGCTGCTGTTCCGCTACGTCTTCGGCGGGGCGATCGCGGTGCCGGGCTTCGACAACTACGCGGACTTCCTGATGCCCGGCATCATCGTCCAGTCGATCGCCTTCGGCGGCTTCGTCACGGCGCTGGCGATCTCCGACGACATGAAGAAGGGGCTGATCGACCGATTCCGGTCGTTGCCGATGTCGCGGATGGCGGTGCTCTCGGGACGCTCGTTCGCCGACATCGCGCTGAACGCCCTCCAGCTCGCGGTGCTGATCGGCGTCGGCGTGCTCGTCGGGTTCTCGTTCGGAACCGATGTGGTGCGCGTGCTCGCCGGCGTCGTGATGCTGCTGGCGCTCGGCTTCGCGTTCAGCTGGGTCTTCTGCCTGATCGGCCTGTCTGCCGGGTCGGCGGAGACGTCCAACGCGATCGGCTTCACGGTGATCTTCCCGCTGACGTTCGCGTCCGGCGCGTTCGTGCCGCCGTCGACGATGCCGGACGGACTGCGGCAGTTCGCCGAGGCCAACCCGTTCACGACCTTCGTCGACGCGACGCGGCACCTGTTCCTCGGCACCCCGGCCAACAGCGACGTCTGGATGTCGTGGGTCTGGATCGTCGGGATCACGGTGCTTGCCGCATTCTTCGCCGTCCGCCGGTACCGCTCGCTGACGTCCTAGGGGGCGGCGGTCGGCGCCCGCCCGCATCGCCGGGTGCGATCGGGCCGTTCGGGGCGGCCGGATCGCGTCCGCTGACGTCGTAGAGCAGAGTACGCCGCCTACAAGGCATAATTTGGCGGATGCCGCTTCCCAAGAAGATCGATTTCGTCACGATGGACGTGTACGGCACGCTGATCGACTGGGAATCCGGGATCGTCGAGGCCTTCACCAAGGAGGCGGGCAAGGACGGGTTCACGATCGACAAGGACCTGCTGCTCCGCCTGTTCCACCAGAAGCACCGCGAGATCGCCGCCGGCAGCTACGAGCTCTACGCCGAGGTGCTGCGCCGGACGGCCCGTGAGGTCGCCGCCGAGATGGGCTGGGACGACCTGCGCCTGGAGCCCGCCCGCGCGAACTTCCTGCCGGACTCGGTCGAGCGCTGGCGTCCGTTCCGCGAGACCATGCCGCAGCTCCGCAAGCTCGGCAAGGAGTTCCAGACCGGCATCGTCTCGAACATCGACGACAAGCTGCTCGGCCTGACGCGTCGCCATCTCAAGCACGACTTCGATCTGGTCGTGACCGCGCAGCAGGTGCGGTCCTACAAGCCGGACACCGCGCACTTCACCGAGATCGCGCGCCGCAACGGCAGCAAGAAGAACTGGGTCCACATCGCGTCGGGCTACCACGCCGACGTCGCGCCCTGCCTGAAGGCGAAGATCCCCGTGATCTGGATCAACCGCCACGGCGAGCAGCTCGAGCCGAAGGCCAAGGGGCCGACCGAAGAGGTCAAGACCCTGCTCGACGCGATGCGCGTCCTGGGCCTCAAGTAACCGCGACGCCTGTCCCCCGGGTTCTGCGGTCATGAGGGCGCTCGCCGTCCATCCCGACGTCCTGGTCGTCGTGTCACGCGTGTGGCAGACGACGGCCGCGATCGTGCGCGCTCCGGCGGCCGATTCGAGCGATCCGCGTGAAGCGTTCCTGATCGACTCGCCGGTCTACCCGGACGAGCTGGAGTTGACCGCGCAAGTCGCCGGGCAGGCCGGGTTCTCGGTCGCCGGGCTGCTGGCCACGCATGGCGACTGGGACCACCTGCTCGGCCGGATGGCGTTCCCCGACGCGGCGCTCGGCGTCGCCGAGACCACGGCGGCGCGGCTCAGCGGCCACAGCGGCGAAGCGGTCCGGGCGCTGCGCGCGTTCGACCAGGAGCACTACGTCGACCGGGCGCAGGCCGCGGCGTCGCGCGGGGCGAAGGGCGCGTCGACGCTCTCGCTCGGCGAGCTCCAGGCGTTGCCGGTCCCCGGTCGGATCGAGCTGGCCGGCGACGGTCCGGCAGCCGAGCGGGAGCTGGAGCTGCATCCCGCCGACGGCCACACCGCCGACGGGATGGCGATCTGGGTGCCGTGGGCGCGGACGCTGATCTGCGGCGACTACCTGTCGCCGGTCGAGATCCCGACCTGGGCCGAGGCCGACGGATCGCGCAGCGCCTACCGCGCCACCCTCGACCGTCTGAAGCCGCTGGTCGAGCAGGCCGACTGGGTGATCCCCGGCCACGGCGGCCCGATCGACGGTGGTCGGGCGCTGGCGCTGTGGCGCGAGGACGTCGCCTACGTCGAGCGCTACGCGATGCCTCTGGCCCGCAACGACGTGCGCCAGAAGCAGCTCCACGCCGCGAATCAGGCGGTCGGCGGGAAGTAGGTCGGGGCGCTCGTCGAGTTGTCCCGAACCGCGCGGGACCACTCGACAAGCAGACCGTCCGGCCTCAGTCGACCGCGCGTCGCCGGAAGCCGAGCAGGCCGATCGCGCCGAAGACCACGATGCTCCCGACGATGCCGACCGGGATCGCCCAGGTTGCCAGGTGCTCGCCGGCGCCGAGCGCGGCGCGGGCCCCCTCGCTGACGTAGGTCAGCGGGTTCAGCAGCGTCAGGATCTGGAACCACTGCAGGCTGTCGAGCGACGCCCACGGGTAGAACGTCGCGCCGGTGAACAGCAGCGGCGTCAGCACGATCGCGAACATGATGTTGATCCGGTTGGGCGGGACGACCGTGCCCATCACCAGGCCGAGCGCCGCCCCCGCGAACGCGCCGCCGAGGATCACCGCGGCCAGCGCGAGCGGCTGCGCCTCGCCGAAGCCCAGCCCGGTGGGCAGGATCAGCGCGGCGAGCGGCAACAGCAGCACGGTGGCGACGACGCCGCGCAGCGCGGCGTGGATCATCTTCTCGACCGCGACCGCCCAGACCGGCAGCGGCGCGAGCAGGCGATCCTCGATCTCCTTCGTGAACGAGAAGTCGATCACCAGCGGCAGCGCCACGTTCTGCAGGGAGACCGTGATCGCGGTCAGGGCCATGATCCCCGGCAGCAGCAACTCGCCGTAGTCGCCCTGAGCCGCGCCGATCTCGGGCAGGACCCGGCCGAAGATGAACAGGAAGAAGAACGGCTGGAGCAGCGCCTGCGCCAGGAACGACGCGGGCTCGTGACGGAAGGTCACCCACAGGTCGCGGCCGAGGATCGCCAGGAACGCGCGCCGGCGGGTGCCGTGGGCGGCGCGGTCGGCGGGCGAGACCGGGGAGTCGGGATGGTCGGCGTTCGGCGGGGCGCCGGGGGCGGCCGTGGTCGAGGTCGTGGTCATCAGCGGAGCTCCCGGCCGGTCAGGTGGACGAAGACGTCCTCGAGCGAGCCCTCGAGGCGCCGCAGGTCGATCAGCGCGAGCCCGGCGTCGCGGACCGCGGCGGCCACGTCGATCGCGTCGGGTGTGCCGTAGCAGCGGACGGTGGTGCGGTTCTCGTCGGTCGCCGTGACATCGGCCTTCTCGACGCCCGGGACAGCGCCGAGGAACGCGACGGGATCGGCGTCGGGCGGGGTCCCAGTCGCCTCGACCGTGACCTCGATCCCGTGCTCGGACGGCAGCAGCCGCCGCAGCCCACGCGGGGTGTCGAGGGCGATGATCTGGCCGTGGTCGACGATCGCGATCCGCCGGCAGAGCTGGTCTGCTTCGGCCATGTCGTGGGTCGTCAGGACGATCGTCGTGCCCTGGGCCTGCAGCTCGCGCATCGTGTCCCAGAGGAACAGCCGCGACTGCGGGTCGAGGCCGGTGGTCGGCTCGTCGAGGATCAGGAGCTGCGGCTCGTGGATCAGCGCGCGGGCGATCATCAGCCGCTGAGCCATCCCGCCCGAGTAGTTGTCGACGCGGTCGTCCTCGCGGCCCTCGAGCCCGACCCGGGCCATCAGCTCACGCGCCATCCGGTTGCGCTCGCGGCGGCCGTAGCCGAAGTAGGCCGCGTGGAAGGTCAGGTTCTCGAGCGCGCTGAGGCTGCGGTCGAGGTTGCTGCGCTGCGGGACCACGGCCAGCCGACGCTTGACCGATACCGGGTCCTGGGTCACGTCGATCCCGTTGACGCGGACGCGCCCGCCGGTCGGCTTCACGCGGGTCGTGATCACGCCGATCGTCGTCGTCTTGCCCGCGCCGTTGGGGCCGAGCAACCCGAAGATCTCGCCGCGGTCGACGTGGAAGTCGAGGCCCGCGACCGCCTCCGGCCCGTCCGGCTTGTAGCGCTTGCGCAACCCCTCGACGCGGATCGCGGGGTGGGCGTCCGGTGTCGCGGTGGACGGGGCGGTCGAAGCGGGCGCGGGAGAAACCACGCGGGAGAGCCTACGGGGTCATCATGAAGCGGATGGCTCGGAGCACCTACGACCCCTGGCGTCCGCTGCTGAACCAGGGCCGCGAGGACGAGCGGCTGGTTCGCGAGGCGTACGAGGGCGCGCGGCCGGCGCGGACCGCGCCGATCCCCAGCGGCCTGCACCCGAAGCTGATCAAGGCGCTCGCGCACCGCGGGATCGACGAGCTCTACGCGCATCAGGCCGCGGCCGCGGAGCTGTCGTCGACCCAACCGTTTGTCGTGACCACGGGGACCGCGTCGGGCAAGTCGCTCGCGTTTCAGTTGCCGGCGATCGACGCGCTGCTGCGCGAGCCGCGCGCGCGGGCGCTGTTCCTCTACCCGACCAAGGCGCTGGCGCAGGACCAGGCGCGATCACTGGCGTCCTTCGGCCTACCGCGCGAACTGCGGGTGGCGATCTACGACGGGGACACCCCGCGCGAGGCGCGCAAGGACGTCCGCCGCAACGCCAACATCGTGCTGACCAACCCCGACATGCTGCACGTCGGGATCCTGCCGCGGCCCGATCTGTGGGGCGAGTTCCTGGCCAGTCTGCGCGTGGTCGTCGTCGACGAGGCGCACGTCTACCGCGGCGTCTTCGGGTCGCACGTCGCCAACGTGCTGCGACGGTTGCGACGGCTGACCGAGCGCCAGCGCGGGACCAGCGTGCGCGAGTTCGAGCGGGCGCTGGCGGCGGGGCGTGGTCGTCCGGGTGGACGGGCGCGGGCGTCGGCGGTTGGAAGACGCCCGTCGAGTGGCCCGAAGCCGCTGCCTCTGGTGACGAGCGGTGACGAGTCGCTGGAGGCATGCAGTGCCTCGGCGGGGGATGCCGGCGGCCGCCTGGGGTGGGTTGGCCCGCGCTTCATGCTCGCGTCGGCCACGATCGCCAACCCGGTCGAGCACGTCGAGGCGCTGACCGGGCTCGAGGACATCGCCCTGATCGACACCGACGGATCGCCCGGCGGCGAGCGGCAGATCGCGATGTGGAACCCCCCGCTGCTCGACGACGAGGACGAAGCGGAACGCGTGGCCGAGCGGGTGCGCGCCGGCGGGGGCGAGTCGGGTGGTCCGGTGGCGCCGGTGCCCGATGAGGCGCGGGACGACGACGGTCCGGCCGAGGAAGGCTGGCCCGTTCGTCCGACCGACATCCCCGTTGACGAGGTCCCCGAAGGCGCACCCGGCCGCGACGACCCGGAAGCCCCCGCCGTGAACCCCGACGTCGAGCTGCTCGACGCGTCCGAGCTGGTGGTCGGTCGCACGCGGCGGTCCGCGCTGACCGAGGCGTCGCTGATGCTGGCCGACCTAGTCGAGGCCGAGGTGCGGACGATCTGCTTCATCCGGTCACGGAAGGGGGTCGAGGTCGTGGCCCAGTCGACGATCGAGGAGCTGCAGAAGCGCGACCGCGGCGACCTGGCGCGCAGCGTGATCGGCTACCGCGCCGGGTACACCACGGGGCAACGCCACGACCTGGAGCGTCGGCTGGTCGACGGCGAGATCCGCTGCGTCGTGACCACCACCGCGCTCGAGCTGGGGATCGACATCGGCGAGCTCGACGCCTGCGTGGTCGTCACCTTCCCAGGAACGGTGGCGTCGCTCCGTCAGATGTGGGGCCGCGCCGGTCGGCGGGGCCGCGGCCTGGCGGTCTACGTCGCGGGCGAGGACGCGCTCGATCAGTACTTCTGCCGGCACCCCGATTCGTTCCTCGATCGGCCGGTCGAGGCCGCGATCCTGCAGCACGAGAACGAGCCGATCCACCTTGCGCACCTGCTCTGCGCGGCCTACGAGGCGCCGCTCAACGCGGCCGACGTGACGACGCTGGGACCGCGCTGGCGCGCGCATGCCGAGGAGCTCGTCCGGCGGGGCGAATTGCGGGAGCGTGGCGGGGTCTTCCGTCCCGTGCTCGGCGAAGGGTTCCCCGCGGGCGAGGTGCCGCTGCGCAGCGCGTCGAACCGGCGGGTCGTGATCGTCGACGGCGAGACCGGCGAGGAGATCGGTCACGTCGAGCACGACAAGGCGCCGGCGACGGTCCACCCCGGCGCGGTCTACCTGCATCTCGGCACGGAGTACGAGGTCGTCGACCTGGGTCTCGAGGCCGGCTATGCGGTGGTCGAGCCGTTCCACGGGAGCTGG
>JADMKN010000012.1 GCA_015478825.1 Patulibacter sp.
GGGCCGGTGATCGGTGGTCCCGAGATGGCCCGCTATCCGACGTCCGAGGGACTGACGTCGATCGAGATCCTGGCCCGGGTCCGCGAGCTCAAGGACGACCTGTACGACGCGGTCGATCCGCTGCCCGGGAGGATCCGGTCCCGGTTCGGCCTGCCCGACCGCGTCGCGGCGCTGCACGCGGGGCACTTCGGCGATCACGAGGCGGGCCGGCGGCGAATCGCCTTCGACGAGCTGCTGCTCGGCCAGCTCGAGTACCTGCGTCGGCGACACCTGCACGCCGAGGAGCGTCCGGCGGCCCGGCTCGATGCGCCCGCGGTGCTGACGGACCGCTGGGTCGCGGAGGGGCTGCCGTTCCCGTTGACCGGCGACCAGCGCCGCGCGATCAACGCCAACCTCGAGTCGATGGCGACCGACCGACCGCTGCAGCGGCTGCTGATGGGCGAGGTCGGCTCCGGCAAGACCGTGGTCGCGCTCCACGCGATGCTGCGCGCCGTCGAGTGCGGCCACCAGGCGGTGCTGATGGCGCCGACCGAGACGCTGGCCGAGCAGCACTTCCGGACGATCCAGCGGCTGCTGCCCGACGCGCTGGTCCCGGCGGGCCTCCTGACCGGGTCGACGCCGGCCGGGCGGCGTCGCACGCTGCTCGCCCGGCTGGTCAGCGGCGAGCTGCCGCTGCTGGTCGGCACCCACGCGGTGATCGAGGATCCGGTCGTCTTCCGCTCGCTGGCGGTCGCGGTGGTCGACGAGCAGCACCGCTTCGGCGTCCGCCAGCGCAGCGCGCTCGACCGCAAGGCGGGGGGAGACGCCGATCAGGCGGTCCACATGCTGCACATGACCGCGACGCCGATCCCGCGGACGATGGCGCTGCTGCACTACGGCGACCTCGACGTGACCGCGTTGCGCGAGCTGCCCAGCGGCCGGCAGCCCGTTGCGACCCACGTCTGCGCCAGCGATCGCGAGCGGGCGCGGGCCTACGCGCGGATCCGCGAGGAGGTCGCCGCCGGCCGGCAGGCGTTCGTCGTCTGTCCGCTGGTCGACGACAGCGAGACGCTCGACGCCCGCTCGGCGGTCGCCGAGCACCAGCGCCTCTCGACGACCGAGCTGCGCGACCTGCGCGTCGAGCTGCTGCACGGTCAGCTCCGGCCCGCCGAGAAGCAGGCGGTGATGGAGCGCTTCGCGGCGGGCGACGCCGACGTGCTGGTCGCCACGACGGTGATCGAGGTCGGGATCGACGTCCCGAACGCGACGGTGATGCTGATCGAGAACGCCGAGCGGTTCGGGATCTCGCAGCTCCACCAGCTGCGCGGGCGCGTCGGCCGCGGCCGCGAGAAGGCGACCTGCCTGCTGTTCGGCCCGAAGGGCACCGCGCGCCTGCGGGCGCTGGCGTCGCACGGCGACGGCTTCGCGCTGTCCGAGGTCGACCTGGAGCTGCGCGGCGAGGGCGAGCTGCTGGGCACCCGGCAGTCCGGGATCGCCCGCTACCGCACCGCGCGGCTGCCGGACGACGCCGACCTGCTGGCGCAGGCGCGACAGGTGGCGGAGCAGCTCCACGAGACCGACCCGGAGCTGTCGGACCCGCGGCATGCGCCGCTGCGCGATGCGCTCGACGGCCACCTCAGCGCATCCGGCGTCGATCCCGCCGAGGCGATCCCGGCGTGAGGATCGTCGCGGGGGAGCACCGGGGACGGCGACTGACCGCGCCGTCCGGGTCCGGCACGCGGCCCACCGGCGATCGCGTGCGGGAGGCGCTGTTCTCGATCCTCGGGCCGATGGCCGGGCTGCGCGTGCTCGACCTGTTCGCCGGGACAGGGGCGCTCGGGCTGGAGGCGCTGTCGCGCGGCGCCGAGCACGCGGCCTTCGTCGAGCGCGACCGCCACGCGCTGGCGGCGCTACGGCAGAACATCGAGGCGTTGAGGGTGGCCGCGGACACCGTGTCCGTACACCCGCGCGACGCCGCGGCGTTCCTCCGCGACGCAGCCGCAGCCGGCGACGCATACGATCTGGTCCTGCTCGACCCGCCGTATCGCGACGTCGACCGGCTGGCGCCGGTCCTCGACGCGGGGTTGCGGCCGCTTCTGAGAGAGGGGACGCGGGTGGTAGCCGAGACAGATCGACGACAGCCCCTGCGCCTGGGCCTGCCCCTCGGGGACGAACGGCGCTACGGGGACACCCTGATTCGCATTCACGGAGCATGAAGACCGAGAAGCGCATTGCCGTTGTGCCGGGCAGCTACGACCCGGTGACCTTCGGCCACATCGACATCATCACGCGGGCGGCCGGCCTGTTCGACGAAGTGGTGGTGGCCATCGTCAACCAGTCGGTCCGCAAGAGCACCGCGATGTTCAGCGTCGAGGAACGCACGACCTTCATCGAGGACGCGCTGGCCGAGGCGGGGGTGACCAACGCGCGGGTCGAGCCGTTCTACGAGCTGGTCGTCTCCTTCACGCGTCGGATCGGGGCCCACGTGATCGTCAAGGGCCTGCGTCAGGCCTCGGACTTCGAGTACGAGATGCAAATGGGCCACCTCAACCGCCAGCAGGCGCCGGACATCGAGTCGGTGTTCGTGATGGCCAGCCCGAAGTACGCCTTCCTCTCGTCGAGCTGGGTCAAGGAGCTGGCCCGCTTCGACGGGAAGATCGACGGCCTGGTCCCCGGCCCGGTCGTCACCGCGTTGACCGAGCGCAACGCGGAGTTCCGCGACCAGGACTGAGCATCGGGCGTTTCCGGGGCGTGCGCCCGCGGGACCGCCCGTCGACTCCGAGGTCGCGCCGGGACGGGCCGTTCTACCCCGTTCTGCAAGAACCCGCCCGCTGGATTGGCGTTCCGGGCGCCATGCGGGACAATGGGTCGTTCCCGAACCGCTCCCCGCGGATCGGCCGATCCGAAATCCGTCGCGAGAAGGAATCGGGTCGGCAACCGCGAAACGGAAGAGTGCCATGGACGTACTGGTCCTCATCGACAAACTCGACGATCTCGTACACAACGCGAAGCCGGTCCCGCTGACGGACCAGGTTCGCGTTGATCGCGAGGAGATCTTCGACATCCTCGACCAAATGCGAGCGACGATCCCGGAAGAGATCAAGCAAGCACGTTGGATCGTCAAGGAGCGGCAGGAGATGCTGGCCGAGGCGAAGCGCGAGGCCGAGCGGATCATCAAGGAAGGCAAGGAGCAGCAGGCCGAGATGGTCTCCGAGCAGGAGATCGTCAAGCTCTCCGAGCGCGAGGCCGACGACATCATCGACGACGCCCGGGCGCGCGAGCGGGAGATCCGTCTCGGCGCCGAGGACTACGCCGACGAGATCCTCAACACGCTCGAGGTCAACCTGATGAAGTTCATCGCCGCGGTCCGCCGCGGACGGGAGCGCCTGCAGGGCAAGGACGACGCCGAGCTCGAGGGCGCCGAGCGCTAGACGCGGCGCCACCCGTCCGGCTCGGTCCGGGCGGTACGGGGTGGGACCTACGGGGACGGACCCGTAGGATCGCGTTCATGGAGCTCCCCGCGCCGCTCGCCCGCACCACGGATGTGGTCGGCGACAAGCTGTTCCTGCTGCGGCAGCTGACCGCGGCCGGGATCGTCCGTCCGTTGCCGCCGCTGGTGGTCGCCCGGATGCTCGGCGCGCTGCGGGCGTTCGGCCCGACGCCCGCCGCGGGCTACACGGCGGGCGCGATCCGCCGTCCGGACCACCTGGCGATCATCGACGACGCGGGGTCGCTGACCTACCGCGAGGTCCACGAGCGCACCAACGCGCTCGCTCGCCAGCTACAGGCGCTCGGCGTCCGGGCGGGCGACGGCGTGGCGATCATGTGCCGCAACCACCGCGGCTTCGTCGAGAGCCTGGTCGCGGCCAGCAAGCTGGGGGCGCACCAGCTCCTGCTGAACACGATGTTCAGCGGTCCGCAGATCCGCGACGTGCTCGACCGCGAGCGACCGGTCGCGGTGCTCTACGACGAGGAGTTCCACGGTCTGCTCGGCGAGCACGACGCGCGCCGTCAGCGGGTCGCCTGGGCCGATCCGAGCGTCGAGCCGCGGGCGACCGACGTGCCGTTCGCGGAGGACCTGATCGCGCAGGGCGTGACCGCCGACGTGATGCCGCCGCGCGAGGTCGGCCGGATGGTGATCCTGACGTCGGGCACGACCGGGACCCCGAAGGGCGCCGCCCGGCAGCAGCCGCGCTCGCTCGACCCGATGGCCCAGATCCTCTCGCGCATGCCGCTGCGGGCCGAGCAGCGGACGATGCTCGCGGCGCCGATGTTCCACTCGTGGGGCTACCTGCACTTCACGATGGGCTTCGCGCTCGGCTCGACGCTGGTGCTGCAGCGGCGGTTCACGCCCGAGGGGACCCTCGCCGCGGTCGCCGAGCACCGTTGCCAGGTGCTGCCGGTGGTCCCGGTGATGCTTCAGCGGATCCTCGACCTGCCCGACGAGCGGCTCGCCGCGTACGACATGTCGAGCCTCGAGGTCGTCGCGCTCTCCGGGTCCGCGCTGCCCGGGGCGCTGGCGCTGCGGGGGATGGACCGGCTCGGCGACGTGCTCTACAACCTCTACGGCTCGACCGAGGTCGGCTGGGCGACGATCGCGACGCCGGAGGACCTGCGGGCCGCGCCGGGTACCGCCGGCAAGGCTCCGCGCGGTACGACGGTGCGGATCTACGACGAGCAGGATCGGCCGGTGACGACCCCGGGGGTCGCGGGCCGGATCTTCGTCGGCAACGACATGCGCTTCGACGGCTACACCGGTGGGGGAGGCAAGGACGCGATCGACGGGCTGCTGTCGTCCGGCGACGTCGGCCACTTCGACGCCGAGCAGCGGCTGTTCGTCGACGGCCGCGACGACGACATGATCGTCTCGGGCGGAGAGAACGTCTTCCCGCGGGAGGTCGAGGACCTGCTGGCCGACCATCCGGCGGTCCAGGAGGTCGCGGTGCTCGGGATCCCGGACCCGCAGTGGGGCGAGGCGCTGAAGGCCGTGGTCGTGCTCCGCGAAGGCCAGGCCCTGACCCCCGACGAGATCGCCGCCCACGTCAAGGCCAACCTGGCGGCCTACAAGGTCCCGCGCGAGATCGTCTTCCTCGACCAGCTCCCCCGCAACGCGACGGGCAAGGTGCTCAAGCGGGAGCTGCGCGGCTGACCTGGACGGTGCTTGGCGAGTTCGCTCCGATAATCGGAACGAACTCGCCAAGCACAGACGTGAAGCGACGGGTCCTCGACCGCCCGGGCCGACGTCGATCCGCGACGGGTACCCTTCAGGACATGGAACCCGCAGGAATCATCGACCTCGCCGGGTTGCGGATGAGCCCCGGCGAGGGGCGCCGCCTGGACATGGCGGTCGCCCTCGACGCGGTCCAGCTCAGCGAGCAGGGCTACACGCCGAAGCCCGCCGTGCCGGCGGTGCAGCTCGACGTCTCGCGCATGCTCGGCGGGGGCTTCGCGCTGCAGCTCCGGTTCGACGCCGAGATCGCCGGCCCGTGCATGCGCTGCCTCAAGCCGACGGACGAGCCGATCGAGGTCGACGTGCGCGAGCTGGAGCAGAAGCCGGGGCGCAACCCCGCGCCCGAGGACGCGCAGCTCGACAGCGCCTACGTCGACGGCGACGACCTCGACCTGCACCGCTGGGCCAACGACTCGTTCGTCTTCTCGCTGCCGACGCGCGTGCTCTGCAAGGAGGACTGCCTGGGGCTCTGTCCGGAGTGCGGGTTCGACCTCAACGAGGATCCGTCCCACGCGCACGAGCCGAAGACCGATCCGCGCCTGGCGGCGCTCGGCGGGATTCGCTTCGACGAGCACGGGAACCTGGTCCAGGACGGCTGAGCGGGCGTCGCGCGGCTCGAAGGGGAAGCGGACGGGACGACCGGGCGGCGGCCCCCAGCGCATGATCCGCTGTCGCGCGCCCGTCGGGAGACCGTGGAGGGACAGTGACGACATCGTTGACGTCCGGACCGCAGTTCTCGCCGGAATCGCGTAGGATGCTGCGTCTTATGGCCGTCCCGAAGCAGAAGCAGTCGCACGCCCGTACCGCCAAGCGCCGGGCCAACCACAAGGCTGCGCGTCCCACGGTCAACGAGTGCCCGCAGTGCCACAGTCCGCGCATCCCGCACCGCGTCTGCGGCACCTGTGGCTACTACGACGGCCGCGTGGTCGTCGCGCCGAAGAGCTCGCTCGACTTCTAGGAGTCCGGACGGCGTGACGCCGTCCTGATCCTGCCGCGAACGCATGCCCGTCACGGTCGCCGTCGATACCACCGGTGCCGATCTCGGCCCGGGCGAAGTCGCCGCTGGCGCCGTGCTGGCGGCGCGGCAGGGCGTGCACGTGCGGCTCTACGGGCCCGCCGAGCTGCTCCGGCCAGTCGTCGACGGCGTGGCGAACGTCGAGGTGATCGACGCTCCACTCTCGATCGCGAAGGCGCCCGACCCGGCTCTTGCCGTCCGCAGCAACCCCGACGCGTCGGTCGTGCAGGCGGTTCGCGCCGTGGCGGCCGGTGAGGCGGACGCGTTCGTCGTCGCCGGCGCAACCGGCGCCGCGCTCGCCGCGGGTCTCATGCACGTGCGCCGCGCGAAGGGCATCCACCGCCCGGCGCTCGCGCTGCCGCTGCCCGCCCCGTCCGGCCCGGTCACCCTGGTCGACGTCGGCGCGAACGTCGAGGCCCGGCCCGATCACCTGGTCCAGTTCGCGTTCATGGGCGCGGCGATGGCCCGGACGTCGCTCGGGATCGAGCGGCCGCGGGTCGCGCTGCTCTCCAACGGCGAGGAGCCCACCAAGGGCACGCCGGACGTCGTCGAGGTCCACGCGCTGCTCGCCGAGCGGTTGGCCGGCCACGCGCACGTCGACTGGGTGGGCAACGTCGAGGGCGTCGACGTGATCACCGGCGCGGCCGACGTGATCGTGACCGACGGCTTCACCGGCAACGTCACGCTCAAGGTGATCGAGGGCGTGTCGCAGGCGGTCGTCGGCGGGATCCGCGGCGCGGCCACGTCCAGCCCGATGGCGATGCTCGGCGGGCTGCTGATGAAGCCGGCGCTCGGCCGCTTCCGCAAGCAGATCGACCCCGAGGGACCCGGCGGGGCGTACCTGCTGGGCCTACGCTCGCTCGGCGTGGTTCCGCACGGGCGGTTCACCCGTCACGGTTTCTCCCAGGCGATCCTCCGCGCGGCGCAGGGCGCGGAGCAGCAGGTGATCGACCTGATCCACTCGGACCTCGAGGCCGCCGGCGCGCTGCGTCGTGCTCCCTCCGCGGTGGCCTCCGCGGCCTCCGCTGACCGCTCCACGGAGTAGCGTTTACGACGATGACGCGTGACGAGGTTCTCAACATCGTTCGGCAGCACCTCGCCGAGGAGCTCGAGGTCGATCCGGCGGCGGTCACCGAGGCGACCCGGCTGCGGGAGGACCTCGAGGCGGACTCGCTCGATCTCTTCACCCTGGTCCAGGAGCTCGACGACAGCTACGGCGTGAAGCTCCCCGACGACGAGGCGGCGCGGATCACCACCGTCGGCGAGGCGATCGACGCCGTCCTGCGCCACCTGCCGATCACGTCTTGATGAGCGATTCCAGGATCTCGCGGCGCGGTGCACGCACCGGACGGCGCCTGGCGCCGACCGACATCTCGCCAATACCACCGGTATTGCCCTCGACGTCGACCGGCACCATGCATCCGCCCTGCACGTACCCCGCATCCACGATCTCCGTGGATTCGATCATCTGATGGAGCAACCGGACGACGACGCCCCGACGCGCAAGCTGCGGGAGCTGCTCGATGCGCTGCCGGAGCCGGCGCGCCGTCCGGTGCTCAGCCACGCGTCGTGGACGGTCCGGCGCTCCGAGAGCTACGAACGGCTGGCCTTCCTCGGCGACAGCGTGCTCGAGCTGGCCGTCTCGACGCATCTCTTCCGCACGCTCGACGCGGAGAAGTTCGGCGCCGGCCGGCTGACCGAGGTCCGCGCCGGCACCGTCTCG
>JADMKN010000013.1:0-31540 GCA_015478825.1 Patulibacter sp.
CGTCGCGGCCTGAGGTCGCGCGCGCGCAGTCCTTGATCGGCTCCGGCGCGTCCGTCTCGATGCCGAGCAGCTCGTCGAGCTCGGCGCGGCTGCCGATGCCGAGCTTGCGGAAGACGGACGCGAGCTGATTCGTCACGGTGTTCGCCGAGACGCCGTTCATCGCCGCGATCTCCTTGGCGGTGAATCGGTTCGCCGCGAGTCGGGCGACCTGCCGCTCACGATCGGTCAGCAGGGTCGAGCGGTCTTGGGGCCTGGCCCATAGCGCCATCCCCGGCGTCTCGGCGCAGAGCTCGTCGGCCGCGACCGCGTGGCGTCGTGCGCGCGGCTCCGATACCTGCCGCCGGTCGGTGCTGTTCGCCAACCACAGCCAGGAATCGGCGGCCGTGACGACGATTCCCAGCTCGAGGGCGTCGGACGCGACCTGCTCGAGCCCCGCTGCGTCGCCGGCGCAGACCGCCTCGGCGTGGCGGGTCAGCAGGCGCAACAGGCCTCCCCCGGCGAGCGTGGACGCGGACCGGAGGATCGCTGCCCCCTCGTCGGCCCGGTGGTCGAGGCGAACGGCGCAGTGCGCGAGCATGCCGCTGAGATAGGTGTGCTGGGCGGTCAGCAGCCAGCGTGCGGCATCGAGCAGGACGAGCGCGGCCTGGTTGACGCGTCGTTCCGCGTGCGCCTGCCAGGCATCGGCCCACGCCCGGAGCATCACGACTTTCGGGTCTCCCGCCGCCGCCTCGGGAATGCTCTCGAGCTCCTCGCGCGACTCGATCCCCCGGCCGGTCGCGGCAGCGGCCGCGCCGATCAGCGCCTGCGCGGCGGGGAGCAGACCCGTGCTGTCGCGCCAGGCGAGGTGCTTCGCGGCCGAGCGGCCCAGCGCGTACGCCTCCTCGGCGTCGGCGGAGAGCAGCTCCAGCAGGCCCAGCGCGTACTCCCAGATCCCGAGCGATTCGGGTTCGTGCTGCCGTGCGTCCGCGATCCGCTGCCGTAGGCGCCGCCGGGTGGCCAGCACGTCGCCGGTGTAGGACAGGGCCATGATCTCGGTCAGGCCGATCAGCGAGTGGCCACCGGGCACCGCGGCGAGATGCTCCGCCGGGAGTCGACGCAACGCGGGCAGCACGTCGTCGGCCTCGCGCAACGGTCCGGTGATGACCGCGGACACGCCGATCGTGATCAGTCCCATCGCCGCGGCCGGGCTCGTGATGCCTTCGGGCGCGTCGACGGCCGCTCCGGCTTGCCCGGCGACCGCTCCCCAGCGGAGGGCCGCGCGCTGCAGGTGGGCGACCTCCTCGGGGTCTCGCACGGACTCCAGGGCGTCGTGGACCACCGCGAGCGCGCCGGCCGCGTCGTGGTGGCGGAGTCCGCGGTGCTGAGCCCGAGCCAGCGCCACCGACGTCCGTTCGACGTCCGTCCGCGCGTGGGCGTGCGCGGCGCTCAAGTGCTCGTCGGCCGTCGCCGTCCGGTCGAGCGCCGACGCGGCCAGGCCGGCGATCCGGTGGGCGTGGGCATCCTCCGGAACGATCGCGGTCACGGCCTCGGCGGCCCGCAGCGCGAGGTGCTCGTCGAAGGCCCCGAGCGCGTGCTCGGCCAGTGCCACGGTGGCTTCGACGTCGATCTCGAACCCGTGCTCGAGGGCCAGCACGTCGGCCTGCCGCGCCGCCGCCGGTCGGGCGCCGGCCGCCTCGGTCCGGAGGACGTCGACGGCGTCGCGGGCCAGTTCGCGCCAGAGCGCTGCCGAGCACCGTGACCGGAGGAACTCCCCGTCCAGCGGGTGCGAGAGCCTGATCCAGCCACAGTCGCTCAGCTCGACGACGCCGGCGCGGGCGAGAGCGCGTCGCTCGCCCGCGCCGATCGCTTCCGTGGGGCACTCGACGGCGATCGAGACGATCGTCGCGGCGTCCATGCTGGGCTCGTCGAGTCCGCGGAAGCGCTCGCCGACGAGCTGCGCCAAGCGGGGCGTCGGCGTGGGCGGCCCCTGGAGCTCCCACCCGTGCGGGGTCTCGGTCAACCGGCCATCCTGCACCGATCCCCGGACGATCTCGCGAAGGTGGAGCGGGTTCCCGTTCCCGGCGGCGAGGATTCCCGCGCGCGCGGAGGGAGTGAGCGGACCCCCGAGCGCCTCCGAGACGAGCGCGACGGCCTCGGCTTCCGGTAGCGGGTCGAGTGGCGTCTCGACCAGGTCGCCGCTGTCGTAGAGCGCTCGGATGCCCTCCGGGGTCTCGGTCAGGTCCCGCGAGGCGAGGACCGCCGGGATCCCGGCGGTGGTGATCAACTGCGTGACGACGTAGAGCGATGCCTCGTCCAGCTCGTCCACGTCGTCGACGAGCAGGACGGTCGACGACCGCCGCCGGGAGAAGGCGTCGATCACCGCCGTGGGAGACCCGAGCGCCTCCGGCGGCAGATCCGCGGCGCCGGCGAAGGCGCCCATCGGAACGCCCCGCCCCAGCGCACTCGCGGTGAAGACCGGCGCCTCGCGCCCGGCGGCCGTCAACGCGGTGCTGACGGCACGTAGGAGGTGCGTCTTGCCCGCCCCGACGGTTCCGGAGAGCAGCGCCGCCTCGCCTCGCTCGATCACCTCCAGCAGGTGTCCTGGGTGATTCGACGTGAGCGTGCTTGCGGTCACCGCAACGGTTCCTTCCGTGATCCCCGGCGGTCGACGACCGCCTGGCCCTGGCTCGTCAAGCCTCGCACGTCGCCGGTGATCGCCGAGATCGATCTCGGACGGGGCCACGCCGGTGGTGGCCTGGGCCCCGGGTCAGTCGCAGGTGACCTCCAGCTTCGCCGTGCCCACCGGGTCGAACGTCGTCTTGCCGGGGTCCGTGCGCACCATCTCCGGCGCAGCGGTGATCGTGCTGCCGCTCACGTCCAAGCCCTGGAGCTCGTCCATCGCGCCGCCGCCGGACACCGCCGGATTGAACTCGTAGAAGTCGTTCTTCGGGCTCATCGGATCGGCGTCGAGGTACACCGTCAGCTGGTTCGGGCCGGAGGCATCGACGTAGGCCGGCTCGCCCGAGTCGGTCTTGCCAGCGCCGCTGACGATGAACTCCGAGCTTCCCGGTGAGTGCACGCACATCTTCGGCGTGAAGGTGACCGTCTTCCCGTCCACGGTGACGGTGCCCGTCGACCCGGAGCCCGTGCTCTCGGCGGTCTCGGCAGCCTCCGACCCGGATTCCTGGGGGGCGGCCGCGCCCTCCGCGGTGGCCGGTGCGGCGGCGTCGGCTGGCGGGTCGGAGTCCTCCGAGCATCCGGTGACGGCCATGGCGGCCAGGCTCGCAATGGCCAGGGCCACTCGCAGCTTCATATCTCAGTCCTTCTCGGTCGCATCGACGTTCGGGGCGGCGGACAGAGCTCCGGCCGCCGGCTCGACGGGACGATATGGCTCTGCCGGGGCGCTTCAATGGCCAAGAAATGACTACGGACGCTCGTTGCGAGCGGCTGGCGGCCCGTTCCCACTCGAACGCCCGTTCGCTCACGTATGGTCACGGGACCGTGGCCCTGGACGTCTTCTCCCCCCGCGTCGCCGAGTGGTTCGCACGGGCGTTCGACGCGCCGACCCCGGTCCAGCAGCAAGCCTGGCCGCTGATCGCCGCTGGCGAGCACGTGCTGATCTCGGCGCCGACCGGGTCGGGCAAGACGCTCGCCGCGTTCCTCTACGGGCTCGACCGCCTGGCCGCGCATCCGCTGCCGGCGGCCGAGAAGCGCGTCCGACTGCTCTACGTCTCGCCGCTGAAGGCGCTCAGTCACGACGTCGACCGCAACCTGCGTGCGCCGCTCGCGGGAATCGCCGCGGCGACGGCGTCGGAGCAGGCGTCGCTGTTCGCCGACGGGTCGGCGGGATCGGGACCGGGCCGGCGTGCCGATGCGGAGGGCATCACCGTCGCGTTGCGCACCGGAGACACGCCGCAGCGCGACCGCGCGGCGATGCGGCGCCGTCCGCCGGACGTCCTGATCACCACGCCCGAGTCGCTGTTCCTGATGCTCACGTCGGGCGCGCGCGAGATGCTGACCGGCGTCGAGACGGTGATCATCGACGAGATCCATGCCGTGGCGAGCACCAAGCGCGGCAGCCATCTGGCGCTGACCCTCGAACGGCTCTCGGCGCTGCGCGAGAACGACCCGAGCCTGCGCCCCGGCGCCTGGACCGGCGAGGAGCTGCAGCGGATCGGGCTCTCCGCGACCCAGAACCCGCTGGAGGAGGTCGGTCGCTTCCTGGTCGGCCCGCAGCGTGCCTGCCGGATCGTCGAGACCGGCGAGAAGAAGCGGATGGACCTGCGGATCCAGGTCCCGGTCGAGTCGATGACCGAGCTGGATCTGGTCGGGGCCGGGGCGTCCAAGGCCGCTGCCGGCGACGACCCCGACGGGGTGCTCGGCGACCCGGCCGTTGCCCCGGACGGGGACCCGCTCGACCCGAACGGTTCCGCGTCCGCCGACCCCACGCCGGCGGAGCCCGACCCGATCGCCATCGAGCTCGCCGACCCGCTCGAACCCGCCCAGGTTCCTGGCGGCGAGGCGACGCGCAACTCGATCTGGCCGGCGATGTACCCGGAGATCCTCGACCTGGTCGAGCAGCACCGGTCGACGATCGTCTTCGTCAACTCGCGCCGCTCGGCCGAGCGGCTGGCCCTGCGGTTGAACGAGCTGGCCGAGCAGCGGCTGGAGCTGGCGCGGCGCGAGGCGGGTCTGGACGATCCGGCCGAGAATCCTGACGCGCGCTGGGACGAGGATCCCGACGTCGCGCGGCAGCGACGGGACAACGAGCTGCGCAAGCTGATCGCGGAGCGGGACGAGCCGGTCACCCAGACCGGCCCCGACCGCCACGCGCAGATCCAGCCGCCCGCCCCCACCGGGGTGGGCGGGCCGTATTCAGTCGAGGTCGCCCGCGCCCACCACGGCTCGCTGTCCCGCGAGGAGCGCGAGGTCGTCGAGGAGCTGCTCAAGCAGGGCAAGCTGCCGTGCCTGGTCGCCACCAGCTCGCTGGAGCTGGGGATCGACATGGGCGCGGTCGACCTGGTGCTGCAGATCGAGTCGCCGAAGTCGGTCGCGGCGGGCCTGCAGCGGATCGGTCGAGCCGGCCACGGGGTCGGCGAGACCGCCAAGGGCCGGATCTTCCCGAAGTTCCGCGCCGACCTGCTGGAGTGCGCCGTGGTCGTGCGGCGGATGCGCGAGGGGCTTATCGAGCCGACCGTCGTCCCCCGTAACCCGCTCGACGTGCTCGCCCAGCAGATCGTCGCGATCGCGGCCTCCGCGGGTCCGCCCCCCGGCAGCGCCGAGGCGAAGCAGCAGGCCGAGGACGACGAGGACCCGACGATCACCGTCGACGAGGTCTACGCGCTGGTCACCCGCACCTACCCCTACGCCGAGCTCCCCCGCGAGCTGTTCGAGCGGACGCTCGACATGCTCGACGGGCGCTACCCGTCGCAGGACTTCGCCGACCTGCGCCCGCGGGTGGTCTGGGACCGCGTCGGCGGCACGATCCGTCCGCGCAAGGGCGCCGGACGGCTGGCGATCGCCAACGCCGGGACGATCCCCGACCGCGGCCTCTACCGCGTGGTGCTGCCCGACGGCCGCCGTGTCGGCGAGCTCGACGAGGAGATGGTCTACGAGGCGCGGTCCGGCCAGACCTTCCTGCTCGGCGCGTCGACCTGGCGGATCGAGGAGATCGGCCGCGACAAGGTCGTCGTCACCCCGGCGCCCGGCGCTCCCGGAGCGGTGCCGTTCTGGCGCGGCGACCAGCGGGGCCGGCCGAAGGCGCTTGGCGAGGCGATCGGCGCGTTCTCGCGCTGGGCGGTCGACCAGGACGAGCGGACGCTGATCCGCGACTACGACCTCGACCCGCTGGCCGCGCGCAACCTGCTCGACTTCCTGCTCGAGCAGCAGGACGCGACCGGGGTGATCCCGTCCGACCGCACGCTGGTGATCGAGCGGTTCAAGGACGAGATCGGCGACTGGCGGGTCTGCGTGCTGTCGCCGTACGGCGGGCGGGTCCACGCGGCCTGGGGGCTGGCGGCGTCGCGGCGCATTCGCGACGAGCTGGGGATCGAGGCCGACGCGATCTGGTCCGACGACGGGATCATCATCCACCTGCCCGACGGAGCCGAAACCCCCGCCTCCTTCGACGAGGACGTCGACGAGGTCGCCGTCGACGTCGAGGCGAGCTGGGAGCGGATCATCGAGCTGCTCGTCCCGGACCCGGACGAGACCGAGGACCTGATCGTCTCCGAGCTGGGCACGAGCGCGCTGTTCGGCGCGCGGTTCCGCGAGAACGCCGGACGCGCGCTGCTGATCCCGCGGGCCCGTCCGGGTCAGCGGACGCCGCTCTGGCAGCAGCGGCTGAAGGCCCAGACCCTGCTCGAGGTCGCCCAGACCTTCCCGGACTTCCCGGTCATCCTCGAGACCTACCGCGAGTGCCTGCGCGACGTGCTCGACGTGCCGGGCCTGATCGACCTGCTGCGCAAGCTGCAGCAGCGCGAGGTCACGATCGTCGAGGTCGAGACGGCGACCGCGTCGCCGATGGCCGGGTCGCTGCTGTTCGACTACATCGCCACCTACATGTACGAGGGCGACGCGCCGAACGCCGAGCGGCGCGCCGCGGCGCTCTCGCTCGACCGCGACCTGCTGCGCGAGCTGCTCGGTCAGGACGAGCTGCGCGACCTGCTCGACGAGGGCGCGCTGGCCCAGCTCGAGGCGGACCTGCAGCACCGCTCGCCGCGGACCCGCGCGGCCAACGTCGACGCGCTGGGCGAGGTGCTGCGCCGGGTCGGGGACCTGGCCCTCGACGAGGTCGCCGAGCGGGTGGCGTTGCCGGGCGAACGCCGTGACGACGAGGCCCCGACGGCCGTGACGACCGACGGGATGGACGATCTCGCCACCCGCCGCGCGCTTGCGGCCGAGTGGCTCGACGAGCTCGACCGCCAGCGGCGCGCGGTCCGGATGCGGATCGGCTCGGAGGAGCGGTGGGTCGCGGCCGACGACGCCGGGCTCTACCGCGACGCGCTCGGGGCGGTGCCACCGGGCGGGCTTCCGGAGGCGTTCCTGGTCACCGTCTCCGATCCGCTGCGGCGGCTCGTCCAGCGCTACGCCGCCACCCACGGGCCGTTCGTCGACCGCTGGATCCGCGAGCGCTACGGGGTCGACGTCACCGCGGTGCTGCGCGAGCTGCTGCGCGAGGACGAGCTGGTCCGCGGCGAAATGCGCCCCGGCGGGACCGAGACCGAGCACTGCGACCCGGAGGTCCTGCGGCGGCTGCGGCGGATGTCGCTCGCCGTGCTGCGGCAGGAGATCGAGCCGGTCGACGCGCGGGCGCTGGTCCCGTTCGTCCAGACCTGGCAGGGCGTCGATCGGTTCCGTCCCGCGGGGGCCGGTCCCGATCGCCTGCGCGAGATCCTCGTCCCGCTGCAGGGGTTGGCGCTGCCGGTCGAGCTGTGGGAGAAGGACGTGCTGCCGCGGCGGCTCGGGGCCTACTCGCCGTCCTGGCTCGACGGGCTGTGCGCTTCGGGCGAGCTGGTCTGGGTCGGGGCGGGCTCGGGCGCCGGTACGCGCTCCGGCCGCGGGCGCGTCGCGCTCTACTTCCGCGACGACGCGGCGGCGATCGGACCGCCGATGGGGCGGGCCGTCGCGGCGGGTCCGGCGGCGGGTGGCGCGGCGAACGGCCCGGCGGGTCCGGTCCACGACGCGCTGCGGTCCGCGCTCGCCGAGCGGCCGATGTTCTTCGGCGACCTGGTCGCGGTGCTGCCCGAGCCCGCGCCGCAGTTGCGGGACGCGCTCTGGGACCTGATCTGGGCGGGCGAGGTCACCTGTGACGTCTTTGCGCCGCTGCGGGTCGGCCGGGCGGGGATGAAGGCGGGGGCGGCGAGTGCGCGGGCGGCGAATCCGACGCGCTCCCGGCTCGGCGGTGGCCGTCGGCGGTTCGGTCCCCGGGGCACGACGGCGGGTGGGCGGGATGCGGCGTCCTCGACCCAGGGCCGGTTCTCGCTGACCGCGCCGCTGTTCGCGGACACGGCGCTGGACGGCTCGCCGGTCCCGGTCGACCCGGGTCTGCGGCGCCGGACCCTCGCCGAGCTGCTGCTGGAGCGGCACGGGATCGTGACCCGCGAGCACGTCAAGGCCGAGGGCATCGCGGGCGGGTTCTCGACGCTCTACGACAGCTTCGGCGCGCTCGAGACGCTCGGCGTCTGCCGTCGCGGGTACTTCGTCGAGGGGCTCGGCGCCGCGCAGTTCGCGCTGCCGGGGGCGGTCGAGCGACTGCGCGCCCAGGCCCTGCCGCCGAGCGCCGGCCATGAGGTCAGCGCGGTGGACGCGCTCGGTCAACCGCTGACGGCGACGACGCTCGACGCGACCGACCCGGCGCAGCCGTACGGCACGTTGCTGCCGTGGCCGACACCGCTCGACGCCGAGGTCGACCAGGCCCGGGCGGATGCGCACGGCAGCGGCGGACTGCGGCGGCCCGCCACCGCCAACCCACCGCGCCCCCAGCGGGCGCGGGGCGCGAGGGTGGTGCTGGTCGGCCCCGACCCGGTGGTCTTCTGCGACCGCTCGGGCAAGGCCCTGCAGGTCCTGACCGCCTACGACGACCCCCGGCTGCCGCTGGCGCTGAAGGCGCTGGTCGACGCGGTCTCGTCGGGTCAAGCGGGCGCCCTGCCGCGCAAGGGCATCCAGCTCGAGCGGATCGACGGCCTCGACGTGATCGGCCACCCGCTCGAGCGCCTGCTCGTCCCCGCCGGCTTCCGCGCGGCGCCGACGAAGTACCTGGCGCGGGGCTGAGTCTGCCGCGGGGCTGCGGCGCTATGCGGCAAGACCGTGCCGCATCCGAGTCGCGTCAGCTCCGGCACGCGGAGCGTGCTTCGATGCCGAAAAGCACCCGTCCGCTCGACGTTAGCTAAGGAGTGAACTAGCCTGTGCTCATGAAGCAGGTCAACATCCACGAGGCGAAGACCCAGCTCTCGAAGCTCATCGAAGCGGTGGAACGCGGCGAAGACGTAACGATCGCGCGGAACGGTCGACCCGTGGCCGTGCTGTCCGCGGTGCCCCCCAGTCGGCGGTCCGGCTTCGGTTCCGTTCCCGAGTTCGCCGCCTGGACGCCCGAGGTGATGGCCGAGCTCGACGCCGAGATCCTGCGGGACATCGAGGCGAGCGGCGCCGACCCCCACGAACCGTGGCTTCCGTGAAGCTGCTGCTCGATACCAACATCCTGATCTGGTTCCTGCAGGGGTCGTCTCGCATCGGCGACGAGGACCGGGCGCTGATCGAGTCCGGCGCATCCGAAGTCTCGGTCAGCGCCGTCTCGATCTTCGAGATCGCGACGAAGGTCGCGATCAGCAAGCTGACCGCTCCCCACGACCTGGCGGCTCTGGTGACGGGGGCGGGATTCCGGGCGCTCCCTCTGGGGATGCGCCACGCAGAAGCCGTGCGAGACCTGCCGTTGCATCACCGAGACCCGTTCGACCGCCTGCTCGTGGCGCAGGCGCGGATCGAGGGGTTGACGCTCATCACCGCCGATCGTCAGCTCGCTGCGTACGACGTGACACAGATCCAAGTGGGGATCGCGTGAGGAGCTCGCTATGAGACTCGCCTGCAGAAGTGACCATGGTAGTGTGACCATGGTCATGACCGATAGGATGATCACCGCCACCCGCCTCAAGGCCGAGCTGCTCGGCGTGCTCGACGCGGTACAGGCCAGCGGGGACTCCTTGGTCGTCACCAAGCGTGGGCGGCCGGTGGCCCGAGTCGTGCCGTTCTCGGACGAGGCTCCGCTGGCGGGCTCGGTCCGGTTTCTGGTCGGCGACGACGAGTTGCTGGCGCCGATCGAAGAGACCTGGGACGCGGAGCGCTGATGGTCGTCCTCGACACGCACGCCTGGCTCTGGTGGCTGGTCGATCCGCAGCGGTTGTCGCCGGCGGCTCGCGACGCGATCGAGGTGGCGGACGAGATCGGGATCGCCTCGATCAGCGGCTGGGAGATCGCGATGCTGGCCGAGCGCGGACGGATCGCGCTCGATCGGCCGGTCGGGCGCTGGGTCCGCGACGGACTCTCTGCGGACCCGCGGATCGTCGAGCTGCCGCTGACGAGCGCCGTTGCCGTGAGGGCGGTCGGTCTGGGCAGCGAGGGAATGCACGGGGACCCCGCGGATCGCGTCCTCTACGCCACGGCGCGTGACCGCAACGCTCCGCTGGTCACCCGCGACGAGGCGCTGCGCGCGTTCGACCCCGACGGCACCCTCTGGTGAGCGTCCGTCACGGCGCCGCTCGCACCGTCCAGTCGGACGATGGGTGCGTCTCGACGGAAGCCGGATCCCGACGCCGTAGCCTGCGTCCGGTGCCCGAAGGCGACTCGATCCACCACGCCGCCGTCCGGATCCGTCCGGTGCTGCTCGGGGGGCCGCTGGAGCGCGTGCGGACGCCGAGCCCGCGGACGGCGCCGAAGCGCTGGGACCGGCGGCTCGCCGATGCGACGGTCGAGCGGATCGAGGCGCGCGGCAAGCACCTGTTGATCTTCTTCGCCGGAGACCTGGCGCTGCACAGCCATCTGCGGATGACCGGATCGTGGGCGGTCCGGCGGTCGGGTGAGCGGTGGCCGCGGTCCCCGCGCCGCGCCTGGCTGGTGCTCAGCCGGGGCGGCCACGACGTGATCGAGTTCGACGGGCCGTTCCTGGAGCTGCGGACCCACCGTCAGGTCGCGACCGACCCCCGCTTGGCGGCGCTCGGGCCCGACATCTGCGTGCCGGGCGAGCTCGACGTCGAGCGGGTCCTGGCGCGGATCCGTCAGGGCGACCCGAGTCGCCCCGTCGGCGACGCGTTGCTCGACCAGCGAGCGGTCGCGGGGATCGGCAACGTCTGGAAGTGTGAGGCGTGCTGGGCGCAGCGGGTCGATCCGACGCTGGCGACGCAGGCGGTCGACGACGAGCGGATCGCCGCGATGCTGGCCTGGACCGCCCCGCGGATCCAGCACTGCGCCCAGAACGGCACCCATCTGCGGCCGAAGAAGGTCTACGGCAAGGACGGACGGCCGTGCCCCCGGTGCGGCACGGCCGTGGTCCGTCGCGGGATTGGCGACGAGAACCGGCCGACCTACTGGTGCCCGGGCTGTCAGCGCTGACGACGCCCCGAGCGCTGTCGGCTTGACACCGCGACGCAACGTCCTGGTTACGCGCCGCGACGCCGTAGCCGCGAAGATCGGGGAATGGTGACGCCGAACCCGCCGACCGATGCGACGTCGCCCGCCGCTGCTCCGCGGCCGCCGGCCCGGTGGCCCGGCGTCGCCGCACGCGCCGAGGGTCGGACGTTGCGGACCGGGCACAAGGGCGCCGATGCGGTGGTCACCGGCAACACCCTGGCCAGCCTCGCGAAGGCGGTCGAGCTCGGCGCCGACGTGGTCGAGTTCGATGCCCTGCCCGACGCCGATGGCGTCCTGCGCCTGGCCCACGACGCCGACGACCTGCGGGCGCGTCCCGATGCCCCGACCCTCGGCGAGGCCCTCGCCTGGATGCAACGTCCGGAGCTGGCGCACGCGGGGCTCGGCCTCGATTCCAAGTCGGTCGGGGACGAGCAGCAGATCGTCGATCTGCTGCGCGAGCACGGGGTGGTCGACCGCACGCTGGTCTCGACGATGGAGACGCTGACGCTGCGAGCGCTGCGACGGTTGGAGCCGGCGCTGCGCCTGGGCCGGTCGGTGCCCCGGATCACCCGGGACTACTACTCCAACCCGATCACCCGTCCCGCCCTGATCGCGACGGTCCTGGCGGCCCGGCGCGTCCTGCCGCCGCTGTTGATCCGCGAGCTGCGGTCGGGACGGATCGACGCGGTGATGGCGCACTGGGGGCTGGTGACGCCCCGCTTCGCGCGGCAGATCACCGCGTACGGTGAGCTTCACGCCTGGACGGTCGACGACCCCTCCCGGGCCCGCACGCTCGCCGCGATGGGCGTCACCGGGATCACGACGAACGACCCGCGACTGCTGCGCTGGTAGCCACGCGCTCGGTCCGCAAGAATCGGACCATCGGCGACTCCTGACGAGAAGGACCCCGCAAACGACGGGGTTTTCCGGCCAGCTTCCCCCCGACGATCCGACGGGTGTGGTATTCCACCATGGTGGCCTTCTCGGACCAGGTGAACGAAGCTGATCCGACGCTGGAACTGCTCGGCCGCGTGCCGGTGTTCGAGACGTTGGGTCCCGAGGACCTGGCCCGGGTCGCCGAGGTGGCCGTGCCGCGGGGGTTTGCTCCGCAGCAGGTGATCTTCCGCGAGGGCGACCGCTCCGACACGTGCTACATCGTCAAGGAGGGCCATTGCCGGGCGGTTCGGCACCATCCCGACGGCCGTGCGATCACGCTCGCCCACTTCGGCGTCGGTGACATCTTCGGCGAGCTGGCGATGTTCGACACCGACAAGCGTTCGGCAACGGTCGAGGCGCTCGACGACGTCCAGGCGCTGGCGATCCTCGCGGGCGACATGCGCCGCCTGATGCGCGAGCACTCCGAGATCTCGGCCAAGCTCGTGATCGCGCTCGGACGTCGCCTGCGGGAGGCGAACGAGCGGCTCTCGCGCCAGTCGTTCCAGACCGTGCAGTCGCGCGTCGCGGGCGTGCTCGCCCGGCTCGTCGAGCAGGCGCGGGCCGAGGGCAACGACGACGCCGAGGTCGAGATCCGGATCACCCAGGCGGACATCGCGCAGCTCGCAGGCAGCTCCCGCGAGTCGGCCAGCCGGTTCCTGGCGGTGCTCGAGCGGGCCGGGGTGCTGAAGCAGGGGCGAGGGCGAATCTTGGTGCATGATCCGGCGGCGCTCGGCCGCTACGTGTACTGATGGCCGGTCGCCCGCCGGGGCGCGGCAAGGGCCGGCAGGGGACGCGCTCGCGGGGGCGTCGGCGCGGGGCCCGAGGGGGAGCAGGAGGAGCCGCGGGGGGCGCTCCCGCCGAGCGTGAGTTCTCGTGCGGCGGCGTCGTGGTCCACGACGGCCAGTGCCTGGTGATCAACCCCGTGCGGCCCGACGGTCGGACGATCGCGACCCTTCCGAAGGGGCATCCCGAGGAGGGCGAGGACCCCCCGACCGCCGCGCTGCGCGAGATCTTCGAGGAGACGAGCGTGACCGCCCGCGTGACGGCGCGGCTCGGCGAGGTCGTCTACTGGTACCAACGTGACGGCAAGCGGATCCGCAAGACGGTCCGGATGTACCTCTGCGCCTATGTCGAGGGCGACCCGATCGCCGACGGCTTCGAGGTGACCGGAGCGTTCTGGATGCCGCTGGACCGGGCGCTGACGGAGCTGGCGTTCCCCGGCGATCGCGAGATGATCAAGAAGGCGATGGCCCGCAAGCGCGACGGTCGTTAGGGTTGGTCCCGCCGATGCAGGTCTTGAACTTCTATTCCCGAATCTTCGCCGACCAGTTGAAGCGGGGGCGCAAGACCGCCACGATTCGGCTCGGCGACAAGAGTCACAAGTACCGCAAGAACCAGGCGGTGCTCGTCACGATCGGGTACCAGTTCTCGCCGCGCGAGAAGATCTTCGACGCCGTGATCGACCAGGTCGAGGTCAAGCGCGTACGCGACCTGTCGCCCCGCGACATCGAGCACGACAACCCCGAGTTCCGTCGGCACGACGAGCTGATCCACTTCCTGGAGCAGATCTACGGGCGCACGGTGACCGAGGACGACATCGTCACCGTCGTGCGGTTCAGCCAGATCCTCACGAGCCCCCCGGGCTTCGCGGACGCACGGCTGGGCATCGGCGGCGCGCAGAACTGAGCAGTTCGATGAGCACCACCGCGCCGGGGCCGCGCATCGTCCTGTCCCGCTACGGCTATCCGGGCCTGGAGGACGTTCCGCTCCCCGCCGGCGCCGAGCTCGTGACCCCGCCGGCCGGGGCGAGCCCGGACGCCGCCGAGCTGCGGGAGCTCGTCGCGGACGCGGACGCGCTCGTGGTCTCGACGCCGGACCAGGTCGACGCGGACCTGTTCGCCGCCGCGCCGCGGTTGAAGGTCGTGGCGCTCGTCGCCGTCGGCTTCGACAACGTGGACCTCGAGGCGGCCGCACGGCACGGCGTGACCGTCACGCACACGCCGGGGGTGCTCGCCGACGCCACCGCGGATCTCGCCTTCGGGCTGATCCTGATGGCGCGTCGGCGGCTCGTCGAGGCCACGGACATCATGCGGCGCGGCGAGTGGGGCGCGTTCGACCCCCGCAGCTTCCTCGGACTGGACGTCGCGAACGCGACGCTGGGGATCGTCGGCTACGGGCGGATCGGCGCGGCCGTCGCGCGGCGGGCCGCCGGCTTCGGGATGACCGTCCTGCAGCACAGCCGCTCTCCGCGGCCGGACGACGGGATCGCCACGGCGGCGCCGCTCGACGAGCTGCTGGAGCGGTCGGACGTCGTCTCGCTGAACGTGCCGCGCACGCCGCAGACGACCGGACTGATCGGCGCCCGCGAGCTGGACCTGATCGGTCCGCGGGGGACGCTGGTCTCGACCGCCCGCGGCGGCGTGGTCGACGAGGCGGCGCTGCTCGACGCGCTCCGCAACGGCCGGCTGCACTCGGCGGGACTGGACGTGTTCGCCACCGAGCCGCTGCGTGACCCGCACGATCCTCTGCTGCACGAGCCGCGGCTGGTTTGCCTGCCGCACATCGGCTCGGCGTCGATCGAAACGCGGACCCGGATGACCGCGATGGCGCTGCGCAACGTATGCGAGGTGCTGGCCGGACGGCCCGCGCCGAACCCCGTTCCGGCGTAGAACGGATCGAGCGGAGGCGTCGCTCCACGCGGACCCATCGCACAGTGAGAGTGCTTGCCGAAAGCAACTAGATGCGTCAGACTTGCGTGTCATACGCATGAAGAACGACGCACCGCACGACCAGATCGCAACGCAGGCCCTGACGCAGGCCCTGATCGGCTTCGCCAGCATCCGCCGGGACCTCCGGCGCCGGGCGGGCTACGGGAACATCCCCGGTGGGCTCCCCGCGCTGGGGGCGGTTCGGCGGATCGGTCCCGCGCGGGTCAGCGACATCGCCTGCGAGCTGCAGGTCGACCTCTCGGTCGCCAGCCGGCAGCTCCAGGCGCTCGAGACCGAGGGCTACGTCGACCGCTCCCCCGACCCGACCGACCGTCGGTCGAGCGTGGTCAGCCTGTCCGCGGCCGGCGAGGAGAAGCTGCGCGGCATCCACGAGCTGGTCGATGCCGCGCTCGACGAGGCGCTGTCGGACTGGCGTCCCGAGGAGATCAAGGCGCTGGTCGACGGGCTCGAACGCCTGCGCAGCGACCTGGCGGATCCCGCGGATCCGGGCAGTGCGGCACCGAAGGAGCAGTCAGCATGAGCGTTTCCCCCCAAGTCGTGAATCCCGTCGCGGCCGTGCCGCCGGTCGCCGGTGGGATGGACCACGGCCAGATCATGAAGGCGCTGTCCGGGCTGCTGCTCGCGATGTTCGTCGCGATCCTGTCGAGCACCGTCGTCTCGGCCGCCCTGCCGAAGATCATCGCCGACCTCGGAGGCGGCCAGTCGGCCTACACGTGGGTGGTCACCGCGACGCTGCTGACGATGACGATCAGCACGCCGATCTGGGGCAAGCTCGCCGACCTGTTCGACCGCAAGGCGCTGATCCAGGCCGGCATCGTGATCTTCCTGATCGGATCGGTCCTCGCCGGGCTGGCGACCTCGACCTCGTGGCTGATCTCGGCCCGGGCCGTACAGGGCGTCGGCATCGGCGCGTTGACCGCGCTGGTCCAGGTGATCCTGTCGGACCTCGTCTCGCCGCGCGAACGCGGCAAGTACATGGGGTACCTCGGGGCGGTCTTCGGTCTCGGCACGGTGGCCGGCCCGGTGATCGGCGGCCTGGTCACCGACAACCTCGGTTGGCACTGGTGCTTCTTCGTCGGCGTGCCGTTCGCGCTGGCGGCGCTGGTGCTGCTGCAGCGCACCCTGCACCTGCCGCGGATCCGCCGCGACAGCGTGCACATCGACGTGCTCGGCGCGTTCCTGATCGCGGCCGGCGTCTCGTCGCTGCTGATCTGGGTCACCCTGGCGGGCAAGAACTACGACTGGGTCAGCGGCACGTCCGCCGTCATGGTGATCGGCGGCATCCTGCTGCTCGTGGCGGCGGTCGTCGTCGAGCGCCGCTCGAAGGAGCCGCTGATCCCGACCAACCTGTTCGAGAACCGGACCGTCGTGATGGCCGTGATCGCCAGCGTCGCCGTCGGCATCGCGATGTTCGGCACGACGATCTTCCTCACGCAGTACATGCAGCTCGCCCGCGGCTACAGCCCGACCGAGTCGGGACTGCTGACGATCCCGATGGTGATCGGCCTCTTCGGGTCGTCGACGCTCTCCGGCCGCCGGATCTCCGCGACCGGCCGCTACCGTCGCTACATGCTGACCGGGACGCTGTTCCTGGCCGGCGGCCTGGGTCTGATGGGCCTGATCGACGAGACCACCAGCTTGGTCGAGGTCGGCGTCTTCATGCTGATCGTCGGCATCGGCGTCGGCATGGTGATGCAGAACCTGATCCTCGCGGTCCAGAACGTGATCCCGGCCCGCGAGATGGGAGCGGGCAGCGCGCTGATCGCGTTCTTCCGCAGCCTCGGCGGCGCGATCGGCGTGTCCGTGCTGGGCGCGATCCTCGGCACGCGGGTGACCACCCACGTCGGCGAGGGCCTGGCCGAGCGCGGGATCGATCCCGGCGCGATGGCCTCGTCCGGCGGGCAGATCCCGGATCTCGCCACGCTCTCCGAGCCCGTGCGCGCGGTCGTCCAGCACGCCTACGGCCTGGGGATCTCCGAGATCTTCCTGTTCGCCGCCCCGCTCGGCCTGGTCGCGTTCGTCGCGGTCTGGTTCCTCCAGGAGCAGCGGCTCGGGACCAAGAGCGGCTCGCAGCTCGTCGCCGAGCAACTCGAGGCCGACCGGCGCGCCGAAGCGGACGCGGCGGAGGGGCCGACGCCCGACTCGCGGTCCACGCTCGCCGTGCGCTGAACCGTCGCAGCGGTCGGTCCGCGCGGCCGACCCCGCGATTACCGGGGGATTCCGGGGCTCGGTTGGCACTCTCGGTCCGAGAGTGCCAACGAGTCGTTGACGTTTGCGTGCGACCCGTTAGACTTCCCGTCGGCTTGGCACTCTCCTCGTGGGAGTGCCAACAGAGGTTTCGTACGTACAACGCCCCGGAGGAACGCAACATGTCCATCAAGTTGCAGCCGCTCGGCGATCGCCTGATCGTCCGCGCCATCGATGAAGAGCAGACCACGGCCAGTGGCCTGGTGCTTCCCGACACCGCCAAGGAGAAGCCCCAGAAGGGCGAGGTCCTGGCCGCCGGCGAGGGGCGTTGGGACGAGGACGGCGACAAGCGGATCCCGCTCGACGTGCAGGTCGGCGACCAGGTCCTGTACAGCAAGTACGGCGGCACCGAGATCAAGGTCGACGGCGAGGAACTGCTCGTTCTCCGCGAGAGCGACGTCCTGGCCAAGGTCACCGGCTGACGCCGGTTCCCCCTCTAAGACTGAGAAGGAAGAACACACATGGCTAAGCAGCTCAAGTTCGGTACGGAAGCCCGTCAGGCCCTCGAGGCCGGCGTCGACGCCGTCGCCAACGCCGTCAAGGTGACCCTCGGCCCCAAGGGCCGGTACGTGGTGCTCGACAAGAAGTTCGGCGCCCCGACGATCACGAACGACGGTGTCACGATCGCTCGTGAGATCGAGGTCGAGGACGTCTTCGAGAACCAGGGTTCGCAGCTCGTCCGCGAGGTCGCCACGGCGACCAACGACGTCGCCGGCGACGGCACGACGACCGCGACGGTGCTCGCCCAGGCGATCGTCAAGCAGGGCCTGAAGAACGTCACGGCCGGCGCCAACCCGCTCGCCCTCAAGCGCGGCATCGAGAAGGCCGTCGAGCAGATCGTGGCCGCCATCGCCGCGCAGTCGACGGAGATCTCCGGCAAGGACGAGATCGCGCGCGTCGCGACCATCTCCTCGCGCGACGCCGAGATCGGCGACGTGATCGCCGACGCGATCGACAAGGTCGGCAAGGACGGCGTCGTGAACGTCGAGGAGGGCCAGACCTTCGGCATGGACCTCGAGTTCACCGAGGGCATGCAGTTCGACAAGGGCTACGTCTCGCCCTACATGGTCACCGACCAGGACCGCATGGAGGCCGTGCTCGAGGATCCCTACATCCTCATCGCCAACTCCAAGATCGGCGCCGTCCGCGACGTGCTGCCCGTCCTGGAGCAGGTCATCCAGGCCGGCAAGCCGATCCTGATCATCGCCGAGGACCTCGAGGGCGAGGCCCTGGCGACCCTGGTCGTCAACAAGCTGCGTGGCACCTTCACCGGCGTCGCGGTCAAGGCCCCGGGCTTCGGCGACCGCCGCAAGCGGATCCTCGAGGACATCGCCATCCTGACGGGCGGCGAGGTCATCACCGAGGATCTCGGCCTGAAGATCGAGAACACGCAGATCAACCAGCTCGGTCGCGCGCGTCGCGTCGTCGTCGGCAAGGACAACACGACGATCGTCGACGGCGCCGGTGACGCGGACGCGATCAAGGGCCGGATCAGCCAGATCAAGTCCGAGGTCGAGAACACCGACAGCGACTTCGACCGCGAGAAGCTGCAGGAGCGGCTCGCGAAGCTCTCCGGCGGCGTCGCCGTCGTCAAGGTCGGCGCGGCCACCGAGACGGAGCTGAAGGAGAAGAAGCACCGCGTCGAGGACGCGCTGCAGGCCACGCGCGCCGCGCTGGAAGAGGGCATCGTCCCGGGTGGTGGCGTCGCGCTGCTGCAGGCCGGCCTCAAGGTCGACGTCTCGAACCTCGAGGACGACGAGAAGACCGGCGCGAGCATCGTGCTGCGCTCGCTCGAGGAGCCGCTCCGCCAGATCGCGGCGAACGCCGGGCTCGAGGGCTCGGTCGTCATCAACGACGTCCGCAACGCGGCCGCCGGGGTCGGGCTGAACGCCTCCACCGGTGAGCTCGAGGACCTGGTCAAGGTCGGCGTCGTCGACCCGGCCAAGGTCACGCGCTCGGCGCTGCAGAACGCCGCGTCGATCGCCAAGAACATCCTCACCACCGAGGCGATCGTCGCCGACATCCCCGAGCCCGCCGCGGCCGGCGGTGGCGGTGGCATGCCCGACATGGGTGGCATGGGCGGCATGATGTAGGAAGCATCGGCTCGGGAATCTCCGGGCCGACCTGTCCCGCGCGACCGTCTCATCGGGACGGTCGCGCGGAACGTTCGACGGCCGTCGCGGGTGACTCTGCGGCGGCCGTTCGTCGTTTCGGGGCGCGGCGGGTGGCGTTACGGCTGCTCCAGGAACCCCGTCACCGAGCGCAGGCGCCCGTCGTCGGCGACCGTGGCGAAGTCGATCCCGACCGCGACCGGGCCGGCATCGCCGACGAGGTGCCAGGTGAACCGCACGCGGTCGTTGTGGGCGTCGGGACCGCTGGCCAGCACGAACCGGTGGCCGGGGAACTGCTCTTGCACGGCGCCGATCAGCGCGCTGATCGCGTCGTGGCCGGCCGCGGCGGCCTGCGGGTCCAGGTAGTCGCCGTCCTCCGTCCAGGTGCGGGCGATCAGGGCCTCCCGGCGCTGCGGGTCCAGCTCGTTCCAGGCCGCCAGGTACGTGGCGATGGTGGTGTCGATGGTCTGCGTCGTCATCAGGTCTCCTCGGTTGGTGATGGGATGACGATCGCCGACGCGGGGCATCGTGACGATGACCTCCGAGGTCATGCCAGCCGTTCCCCGCAGCGCTACGATCGGCCGATGCCAGGCGTCGTAAGTCCACCTCGGGCCGGGGATCTGCTCCGCGAGTGGCGCCTGCGGCGACGGATGAGTCAGATGGACGTGGCGCTCGACGCGGGAGTCTCGACCCGCCACCTGAGCTTCGTCGAGACCGGGCGGGCGCGGCCCAGCGCCGAGATGATCCTGCGTCTCAGCGAACCGCTCGACGTACCGTTCCGCGACCGCAACGTCCTGCTGCTGGCCGCGGGGCACGCTCCGATCTACGAGCAGCGTCCGCTGGAAGATCCGGTGATGGGTCCCGTGCGCGACGTGCTCGACCAGGTGCTCCGCGGACACGAGCCGTACCCCGCCGTGGTGATCGACCGGCACTGGGGCATGGTGGCCGCCAACGCGGGGATCGCGGCGCTCACCGCGGGGGTCGATCCCGTCCTGCTGGAGCCGCCCGTCAACGTCCTTCGCCTGAGCCTGCACCCGGACGGGATGGCCGGGCGGATCGTCAACCTCGAGCAGTGGCGCGCGCACCTGCTCGAGCGATTGGCCCGGCAAGCGGTGACGAGCGGGGATCCCGCTCTGGCGGCGCTCCGTGAGGAGCTCGCGGAATATCCGGGAAGCCCGGCGGCTCACCGCGGGGACGGCAGCGATCCGGCGCCGTCGTCGATTGCGGTCCCGCTGCGCCTGCGGCAGGGCGATCGGGTGCTCTCGTTCATCAGCACGGTCACCACCTTCGATACGGCGACCGACGTGACGGTGGCCGAGCTGGCGATCGAGGCGTTCTACCCGGCGGACGCCGCCACCGCCGCCGTGCTTCGCGCGCCAGCGACCTAGCGGCCGAATGGTCCTGCCGCCGACGGGCACGGTCCGCATCAGCCGAGTCAGGGCGCCGGGCACGCCCTATCCTTCGTCGCGATGACCGCCGCCGACTCATCCCCCGCTGCTGTCTGGCGCCGGATCGGGACGCTGGTCGACGCCGAACGGGATCGCGTCCAGCAGATCGCCTGTGCCTTTGAGCTGTCGGTGCCGCAGCTGGTGGCCCTGCGCGAGCTCGACCCGGACGCGCCGCAGCCGATGGGCCGACTGGCCTGCGCGATGACCTGCGACAACAGCAACGTCACCGGGCTGATCAACCGGCTGGAGAAACGTGGACTTGTCGAGCGGCGCGCCGACCCGCACGACCGACGGGTCCGGGTTCTGGCGTTGACCGACGAGGGGCGCCGGATCCGGGCGGAGGCGCTGGCCCGCTGGGACGCGCCGCCGCGGGAGCTCGACGGCCTCGACGCCGCCGAGCTGGAGCAACTGCGCCGGACGCTCGACCGGATCGTCGGCGCCTGACCTGCTTGGGGCCGACCAGCCCGAGTTCTGTACCGCGGTGGTACGGAACTCGACGCGGACCGGCTCGTCGCGGCGACCCGCCGCGACCGGCGACCGGCCCCGCCGGCCGCTAGACCTCCGACACCGGCCGCGGGCCGGGACCGACGTACTTCGCCGACGGGCGGATCAGACGCGCCTCGCGCTTCTGCTCGAGGATGTGGGCCGACCAGCCGGCGACGCGGGCCGCGGTGAACATCGGGGTGAAGAGGTTGGCCGGCACGTTGGCGCTGTCGAGGATCACGGCCGACCAGAACTCGACGTTGGTCGCGAGCACGCGGTCCGGCTTGCGGGCGTGCAGCTCGGCCAGCGCGGCCTTCTCCAGCGCCTCCGCGGCCTCGTAGCGGGACGCGCCGATCTCCTTGGCGGTCCGGCGCAGCACGCGGGCCCGCGGGTCCTCCGCGCGGTAGACGCGGTGCCCGAAGCCCATCAGCCGCTCGCCGCTGTCGAGCGCGTTCTTGACCCACTTCTCGGCGTCGCCGGACTGCTCCACGCCGTCGAGCATCGCCAGCACGCGCGACGGCGCTCCGCCGTGCAGCGGGCCGGAAAGCGCGCCGACCGCGCTGGAGAGCGCCGCAGCGACGTCGGCTCCGGTCGAGGTGACCACGCGCGCCGTGAACGTGGACGCGTTCATCCCGTGCTCGGCGGCCGAGATCCAGTACGCGTCGATCGCCTTGGCGTCCATCGGATCGAGCTCGCCGCGCCAGCGGATCAGGAACCGCTCGGCGACGGTCTTGCCCTCGGCGACCTCGGCCTGCGGGACCGGCGGCTGGCCACCACCCCGGGCGGACTGCGCGACGAACGACAGCGCCATCACCGAGGCGCGGGCGAGCTGCTCGCGGGCCTCCTCGTCGGTCGTGTCGATGATCGGCTTGAAGCCCCACTCGGGCGCCAGCATCGCCAGGGCGGACTGGACGTCGACGCGCGGATCGCCGGAGCGGACGCTCAACGGGTGCGGCTCGGCGAACGGCAGGCCCGGATCGAACTGGCCGTCGACCAACAGGCCCCAGACCTTCTCGTAGGGCACGGTGCCGACGAGATCCTCGATGTCGACCCCGCGGTAGCGGAGCGCGCCACCCTCCTTGTCGGGCTCGGCGATCGTGGTGGCGAAGGCGACGACGCCCTCCAGTCCAGAACGTACTTCGTCGGTCATCTCTGTCCTCGCTCGTTCGATCCTGCCTCGGGCCTCCCACGATCCGCTCGCGATGGACCCCTGGCTTCCCCAGAACCATACGAGAACGTACCCGCGGTCCGAAAGGACGGGGACCCGTCGCCCGCTCGACGGTCGGTCGGACGGCTCCGCCGCTCGGCCGCGCGCGATCCGCGTACACCGCAGGCCGAAGACGGGAGCGCGCTACCGTGACGCGATGGCCCCGCTCGACCGTGCTCTGCTCCAGCGTTCCGCGGTCGACCTGGCGGCGCTGATCTGGGCGGGGGAGATCAGCGCCCTCGAGCTGACCGACACCGCGCTCGCGGCGATCGACGACCGGAACGACGCCGTCAACGCGCTGATCGACGTGTGGGCGGACGAGGCCCGGGCCGTCGCCGCGACGGTCGGCCCCGGCGACCCGCGACCGTTTGCCGGCGTCCCCACCGCGATCAAGAACAATCGGGCGGTCGCCGGACATCGGCTGACCCAGGGCTCGACGTTCCCCGGCGACCCGGTCCCGACCCAGGACCACAGCGTGGTGCGTCGGCTGCGGGACGCCGGGTTCGTCCTGCTCGGGGCGACCAACCTGCCCGAGTGGGCGATCATGGCCGTCACCAACCCGCGGCGGTTCGGACCGACCCGCAACCCGTGGGACCCGACGCGCACCAGCGGCGGATCGTCCGGCGGGGCCGCCGCGGCCGTGGCCGCCGGGATCCTGCCCGTGGCCCACGGCAACGACGGGGGCGGGTCGATCCGGATCCCCGCGGCCTGCTGCGGCCTGGTCGGACTCAAGCCGCAACGCGGACGGATCTCGTTGGCGCCAGATCTCGGGCAGCACCTGCTCGCGAGCGACGGGATGCTGACGCGAACGGTCATCGACACGGCCGCGACGCTCGACGTCCTGGCGGGCCCGGAGCTCGGCGACGCGTCCTGGGCGCCGCCGCCGGCGACGTCGTTCACGGCGCACGCCGCGCGCGGCGTCGAGGGTCGGCTCCAGCGGCTGCGGATCGGCTTGGTCCTGGAGCCCGCCTTCGAGGGCGCGCCGTCGGCGGCTGACGCCGGGGTCGCTCGCCGCGTCGCGACGCGGCTCGCGGAGCTCGGGCACCTGGTCGACGAGATTCCCGCGCCGTGGCGGCGGGAGGGGCTGCTGGAGCTGTTCGCCAGCTCGTTCCTGCCGGCGATCGGCTCGTCGATCCGGGCGGTCGAGCGGCGGCGCGGCCGGTCGTGCCGACCGGAGGACGTCGAGTCGCTGTCGTGGATGGTCCACGAGCAGGCGCGCTCGGCGACCGCGGTCGAGTACGTCCTGGCGGACGCCGAGCTGCAGGCGTTCGCCCGTGAGGTGGTCGTCGCGACGAGCGCCTACGACGTCGTGCTGACCCCCGCGCTGGCCGAGCCGCCCCCACGGGTCGAGGAGCTCGACCCCGACGGTCCCGATCCCGCGGCGACGTTCGCACGCGGAGGGCGCTTCAATCCGTACCTGGCGATCAGCAACATCACCGGCTCGCCCGCGATCAGCCTGCCGCTCGGCGTCCATCCCGGCCCCTCGACCGAGGGCCTGCCCGTCGGCGTGCAGTTGATCGGCCGTCCCGCCGACGAGGGAACGCTGCTGGCCCTCGCGGCGGAGCTGGAGCAGGCGATGCCGTGGGAGGGCCGGATCGCGCCGCTTGCCCGCTGACCGGCGTCCGCGCGCATCGGTCGTGCGGCCGCCGCGTCCCGACCGGTCGCGTCGGCGGCCCCCGCCGAGCTAGGCGCTCAGCGCCTCCATCATCGTGCGCGGGGCGATCCCCAGCGCCTCCAGATCGTGCGTCCCCCGGTTGCCCGACATGTCGCAGGCCAGCAGCGCGAGCTCGTCGCGATTGGCGGCGCCGGGACGTTCGAGCGCGGCCGCGGCGACGTTCAGCCAGGACATCGGCAGCGCTACGGTCCGCCGCCGCCGGGCCACGACCGTCTGCAGCGCCGGAAGTAGCTCGCGCGCGGTGAAGGTCTCCGGGCCGGCGAGCTGGAACCGCGCGGGGGCGTCGACCGCGGGGGCGTCGCGGGCGCAGATCTCGACGATCGCGTCGGCGACGTCGCTGACCGCCACGGGGCGCGAGAGGCCGATCGGTCGCGTCGGCACCGGGGCGATCGGCAGGATCGACAGCGCGTGAGCCCAGGCGGCCCAGCGTTGCCCGCGGGCGAGCACCAGCGACGGCCGCACGATGCTGACCGGCATCGACCCGGACGCGCCGGCCCCGATCACGACCCGCTCGGCGTCGGCCTTGGCCCGCAGGAACCGTGCGCTGACCGCGTGGCCCGCCCCGAGCGCCGAGACCGTGACGAAGTGCCCGACGCCCGCTCGGGCCGCGGCGTCGGCCAGCCGCCAGCTCGCGGTGACGTTCAGTTCCTCCAGGTTGGCCGTGGGCTGATCGTGCAGCGGTCCCGCGAGGTGGATCACGGTGTCGACCCCGCGCAGGACCCCGCCGGGCAGCCGGTTGTCCGTCAGGTTCCAGAGCGCGAGCTGCACGTCGACGCGCCGGGTGCCCAGGCGTGCCGGGTTGCGGACCAGGCACCGCACGTCGTATCCGCGCCCGAGTAGTCGCTCCAGCACGCGTCGGCCGGTGGCTCCGGTCGCTCCGGTGAGCAGGATCATGCCTGGGAGCCTACGGGCCGGACCGGCTGCCGTCGCGGGGCGTCGACGATCGTGGTTCGGCTACAGCTCGACCTCGCGCAGCTTGCCGGTCTCGACCTCGAAGATGAACCCGCGCACGAGCTGCTTGTTCGGCAGGAAGGGGCTGGCGAGGACCCGGCGCATCGACTGCTTGAGGTCGGCCTCCAGGTCGCTGAACGACTCCGGCGACCACGGCGGCTTGTAGCCGGTCTCCGAGAGCAGCTCGTCGCGCAGCTCGTCGTCGGAGTAGGTCAGTTGGCCGCAGTCGGTGTGGTGGACGAGCAGGACCTCGTTGGTGCCGAGCTTGCGCTGCGAGATCGCCAGCGAGCGGATCACGTCGTCGGTGACCACGCCGCCCGCGTTGCGGATCAGGTGGGCGTCGCCGATCTCCAGGCCGAACAGCCCGAACAGGTCCAGCCGCGCGTCCATGCAGGTCACCACGGTGACCTTGCGGCGGGGCTTCGGCGTGTCGTACGGGGAGTACTTCTCCGTGAACGCCTCGGCGTGGCGGATCAGGTCGGGGGTTTGCGGCGCGGTGAAGTCGTCGGACATGGCGGGGTGGGTCGGGGATCTGGATCCCGAACGGAGCGGGCCCGCGGATCCTATGCGTTCGCCGTTCGGGCTCGGTGTTCGATCGGGCACGCACCCCCGCGTCGGGCGGCCGGCGCGGGGCGCCGTGTCTCCCGGACCATGCTTGGCGCGACGCCGGTCACTTCCGGCTGAGCTCACGCGCCCCGCGGTCCGGCGTCCAGATCCGGATCACTATCCCGTCGTTCGTCTGGTTCATGCCGACCGTCGAGACCTCGTCCAGGTCGAGGCGGAAGAGGTGCAGCGGACCGGGCGGGGCGCTGTCGCCGACGATCGCCCGGATCCGGTCGGGGTCGGTGATCTCCTCGGCGGTCCCCGCGAGCTTGGCGTCGCCCGGCCACGCGGGCGGATCCTCCGACCCGCTGTGCAGGGCGAAGCGGGCGTCGCGCTGCAGGTCCCGGGCCTTGAACGCCTGCCACATCGATCCGATCCACAGGTCGCCGTCGGCGAGGATCGTCTCGGTGCCGGAGATCCGCGGCGATCCGTCGCGACGGATCGTGGCCAGCGTCTTGTGCGTGTGGGCGTCGAGCCGCCGGCGGACCTCGGCGGCGAGCTCGGGGACGGCGGATTCGAAGGCGGACCAGCTCGGCATGGCGTGACCGTGACGGTCGGGCGGGGGAAGGTCCAGCCGGACGTCGAACACGATCAAGCGGCGCCCCGGCCCGGCCGGAACGCATCGCCGACCTCGCGGCGTCGGCCCTGGCAGGATGCGTCCGTGGAGGATCGCCTGCGCGAGTTGCTGGACCTGGTGATCGCGTCGCTCGACGCGCCCGGCACCGACGGACGGACGCTGGCCGAGCGGGCGAGCTTCTCGCGCGACCACCTGGACCGGATCGTGGCGGCGGCGACCGGCGAATCCCCGGTCGCGATGCGGCGCCGGCTGCTGCTCGAGCGCGCGGCGTGGCAGCTACGGACCGAGCAGGTGACCGCGGCGGAGGCGGCCACCGCGGCGGACTTCGGGTCGCCCGAGGCGTTCTCGCGGGCCTTCTCCCGGGCGTTCGGGGTCTCGCCCGGACGGTTCCGCGACGACGGTGATGATGCGCGCGCGCCGCGGATCGCGGCGCCGAACGGCGTGCACTTCCATCCGCCTGCGGGCCTGCTCGTACCGCGGGTGACGGGGAGCTCCGATATCCCCGGGGCGAAGGTGTCGCCCGGCGCCCACGATCTCACCGATCGGCTCGTCACCCACCACCTCGACCGCAGCCGCGCCTTGCTCGACGCGGCGGGCACGCTTCCGGCCGACGCGCTGGCGCGGCCGTTGCGCCCGGGGTTCGTGGCGGTCTGGTTCGAGGGTGAGGAGCCGAGCGCGGCGCTGATGGCCGAGCGGCTGGTGCGGACGCTCGAGGTCTGGACCGCGGCGATCGTCGGGGAGCCGGCGCCTGATGGTCCGGTGATCGAGCGAGCGGCAGCCGTCGACGTGGAGGACTTGCGCCGCCGCTTCGCCCGCGTCGCGCCGCGGTTCTCCCGGGTGGCCCGGTCGATCCGCGACCGCGGCGCCTGGGACGACGCCTTCGTCGATGCGCTCTGCGAGCCGCCCCAATCGTTCACCTACGGCGGCGTGCTCGCGCACGTCGTCAGCTACGGCGCGGTCCGCCGCGAGATGCTCGCGTCGGTCCTGGCCGAGCTGGGCGCGATGCCGCCGACCGGGCCCGACGCGCCGGACGACGCCGACCCGATCCTCTGGGAGCAGCGGCGGCGCTGGGGGCGCGCGCCCGGCCCCAACGCCGGCTAGGCCGGACGAGGGCCGCGCGCGACGCCGCGCAGCCGAGACCCCTAGGCCATCGGCAGCGACGCGCCCTTGGGCTCGTGCTGCATCACCGGCAGCTCGGCGAGGTCCTCGAGCACCGGCGGGAGCTGCGGCTCGACGGCGATCAGGCCGCGAGCGACCTGGCGCACCGCCTGCGACGCGGGGTCGCTCGGGTCCTCGGCGACGATCGGCACGCCGGCGTCGGCCTGCACGCGCAGCGGCATCGTCAGCGGCACCTTGCCGAACAGCGGCACGTCGAGCTCGTCGGCCAGCTCCTGGCCTCCGCCCTCGCCGAAGATCGGGAAGCGCTCGCCGCCGGGCGTCGTGAACCCGGACATGTTCTCGACCACGCCGAGCACGTCGAGCGAGACCTTGGTCGCCATCTCGGCCGCGCGCTTGGCGACCTTCTGGGCGGCCGGCTGCGGGGTGGTGACCAGCAGGAACTGGGCCTGGGGCAGGAGCTGCGCGAGCGTCATCGAGACGTCGCCGGTGCCGGGCGGCAGATCGATCAGCAGGTAGTCCAGGGCGCCCCACTCGACGTCCTCGAGGAACTGGTTGAGCGCCTTGTGCAGCATCGGTCCGCGCCAGACGACGGCGCTGTCCTCGGGAACGAAGAAGCCGATCGACATGATCTTCACGCCCTGCGACTCGAGCGGCAGGATCTTGCGCTGCGGCGAGATCGGCGGGCGGTCCGAGCCGAGGCCGAACATCCGCGGGATCGAGTAGCCCCAGACGTCGGCGTCGAGCACGCCGACGGTCTTGCCCTCGGCGACGAGCGCCGCGGCCAGGTTGACGGTCAGGCTGGACTTGCCGACGCCGCCCTTGCCGGAGCCGACGCAGATCACGTTGCGGATCGCGTTCAGTCCGGCCGCGTCGCCGGTCGGCAGGCCGCTGCTCATCCCGAGCTTCTTCTGCAGCGCCGCCTTCTCCTCGGGCGAGAGCACGTCGAACTCGACACCGCACTCGTCGACGCCGAGGCCGCGCAGCGCCTTGCGGACCGCCACGACGAAGTGGTTGCGCAGCGGACAGCCGCCGGTCGTCAGGGAGATCATCACGTCGACCCGGTCGTCGCCGATCGTGATCTCGCGCACCATCCCGAGCTCGACCACGTCCTTGCGGATCTCGGGGTCGATCACCGACTTCAGGGCTTCGAGGATTTCCTCGCGCGTAGGCATACCCCGATTGTGACAGGCCGGGCGCGGCGACTCGCCGCCCGGCGGCACGGCCTATCCGTCGGCCGGGACGGGCGGTCGGCAGTCGACGCCGGAGCGGATCCGACGCCGACCGCTCACGAACTGCTCAGACCAGCGAGAGCACGCGCTCGCGGGCGCCGCCCGCGGCGGACGCGACCAGCGCCTGGGCCTGGCCGGCCCGCGTCGTCAGCTCCTCGCGGATCGCGGTGGCGTCGGCCAGCCGGCGTAGCTGCGCCTCGGCCTCGTTGCGGCGCTCGCGCAGCTCGTCGCCGACGAGGGCACGGCGGCCCCGCAGCTCGCTCTCGAACTGCGAGCGCCGGCCCTGCAGCTCCTGCTCGAGCTGGGTCCGGGCGCGCTTGGCGTCGCGCTCGAAACCGGTGCGGGCCTCGGCGCCACGCTGCTCGAACGTCTTGAGCTGCGCCGCGGCGCGCTCACGCTGCTCCTGGAGCTGCGCGGCGATCCGCTCGCGCTGCTGTCCGACGCGGGTCCGGGCGGCCTCGCGCTGGGCGGCGAGCTGGGACGTCGCGGCGTCCCGCGCCTCGAGCACCGCGCCGACCTGGATCAGCAGGGCCTTCTCGGCGACCGTCTGCGCCAGCTCGCGGGTCTGGACGACCTGCTGCTGCGCGGCCTGGAAGCTCTGGACCGCGCCGTACTGGGCGGCCGAGCGGGCGTTGGCGACCTGCTGCTGGGCGTCGGAGACGTTCCGCGGCGTCAGCTCGCGGGCCTGGGCGGCAACGTCCCGAGCGATCCGCGAGGCGGTCGCGACGCGCGCGGCAGCGACGCCCGACAGCGACGTCGCGGGGGCGGCCTGCGGGGTCTTCTTGGCGCCGGACTTCGGCGCGGCCTTGGCCTTGGCCGTCGTCTTCGGAGCGGACTGCTTGGCCTTGGCGGTCGTCTTCGGCGCCGTCTTGCGGGCCGCGGGCTTGCGGGCGGACGCGGTCGGCTTCGCGCCGGCGGCCTTGGCCGTCGTCGGCTTCTTGGCCGTGGCGGTCTTGCGCGTCGTGGCCGGCTTCTTCGCCGCGGTGGACTTCGTGGCCGCGGACGGCTTGGCGGCGGCCTTCGTCGTCGCGGGCTTCTTCGCCGCGGCGGTCTTGGCGGCGGTCGTCCGCGCGGCGGTCTTCTTGGCGGTCGCCGGCTTGGCGGCGGCCTTCGTGGCGGCGGGCTTGGCGGCGCGCGGGCTCGTCGACGCGGGGGACGTCGCGGCCGGAGCCTCGGCGGCGGGGGTGGTCGGGGACTCGGACTTGGGCGTGTCGGACATAGGGGCTACCAGTTCGTGGGAGGTGCGGGGTGCCGATCCCGAACCGTGCCGGGAGACATGTACTTAGTTCTAAGTTCACCCAGAATGTAGCGGCGAACACCTGTTCTTACAAGCGGCCCGTCGACGGGTTACACCGTTCGGGGCGTCGAGGTTGCCGAGTCCAGCCCTGCACGGCCTCGTCCCGAACCCCGTGGTGCAGCGTAGGACTCGGTATGCGCGTCTGCCGCTGCACGGCGGGGTTTGCGGACGCGCCGTGCAGCGTGCGACTCGGTATGCGTGTCTCCCCCTGCACGGCACACCCGACCGGCGGGGCGTGCCGCGTAGGACTCGGTGTGCGCGTCGCCCGCTGCGCGGCCAACCCCGCGGCGGCGCCGTGCAGCGTGCGACCCGCTCGACCCCGCCCCGCCGGGCGCCTCCCGCCCTAGCGGTGCGGCAGGCGGGCGACGCGGGCCAGGCCCGCGGCGGTGCGGGCGGCGACGACCGGCTCGCGGGCCACCAGATCAAGCGGGGAGTTGAGCGGGTCGTCCAGGTCGCCGAACGAGACCACGCCGCCCGACTCCGTGACGACGAGCTGGCCGGCCGCGGCGTCGACCGCGCGACAACGCCAGAGCGACGCCATCCCGTCGACCCGTCCGGCGGCGACCTGGCAGAGCGCGATCGCGATCGCGCCCGTCGCGCGCAGCCGGTGGACGTGCTCCAGCAGCGCGTCGGCCGAGGCCATCACGTGCCGGGGGTGCGCCGACTCGATCGCGACCAGCTCCAGCAGGCCCTCCGAGGTCAGCCGCTCCTCGGGCGGAGCCGTGAACGGCTCGCCGTCGAGGAACGCGCCCTCGCCGCGGATCGCCGTCCAGCGCTCGTCGACGCCCAGGTCGGCGACCAGCCCGCAGGTGACGTCGGCCATCGTGCCGTCGTCGACCACGTTCGGCCCGACCGCCACCGCGATCGAGACCGCGTGCGACGGCAGCCCGCGCTTGGCGTTCATCGACCCATCGATCGGGTCGATCACCACCAGCACGTCGCGCGACCCGTAGTTGACCGTTCCCCGCTCCTCGGACAGCGCGGTGAACTGCGCGCCGTCGGCGTGGAGCCGATCGAGCTCCGCGAAGATCAGCGTCTCCGCCTCGGCGTCGAGCGTGAGCGTGCGGTCGCCGCCCTCGCCACGGTCCCCGGTCTCCTCGAGCCGGTCGGCGGTCGTCGTGACGGTGGCGAGGTACGCGCGGACGTCGTCCGTGGCCCGGTTGAACGCCGCAATCCAGGTTGCGGAATCGGGCAGCGGAGGCAGCGACATCGGCCACCTAGACTAACGGGAAGTGCTGGATCCTCTCGACGGCCTATCCGGAGCGCAGGTCCGGGCCGCCACCCACGGCGGTCCGGACGGGGCACGCCCGGCCGCGGCGGGGGCCGGAAGCCGGTCGACCACGCCGTCGTCGACCGACCCGCTGCTGATCGTCGGATCGGCCGGGACCGGCAAGAGCGAGACCCTGGCCGCGCGCGCCGCGTGGTTGGTCACCGCGGCCGGGGTCGACCCGTCGCGGATCGGCATCCTCGTCGCCAGCCCGGCGGGCGCGGTGCGGGCGCGCCGGCGGCTCGAGGCCCGACTCGGCTCCCCGGCCGTCGACGTGGTGGTGACCACGCTCGCCGACCTCTGCCACCGGCTGGTCCGCGACGTGGCGGGCGACGCCGGGGTCGATCCGTTCGTCGTCCCGGCGACGCGCACCGAGCGGGTGGCGCTGCTGCTGGAGCACCGCGAGGAGCTGGCGCTGCGCCACCACGACGGTGGCTCCGGCGGCCGCGGGCACGTCGCCCTGCTGGCCGGCGCGGTCGCCCGGATCGATCGGCTGAAGGAGTCGCTGGTCGACGCCTCGACCCTGGCGGCCTGGGCCGGCGCGCTGCCCGACACCGACCC
>JADMKN010000013.1:31550-39089 GCA_015478825.1 Patulibacter sp.
GATGCTGCTCCACGACCGGGTGCTGCGCGAGCGCGGGCTGATCGACCACGGCGATCTGATGCTGCGGCTCGCCACCGTGCTCGGCGCGGTGCCGTCCGACGCCGACGCTCCGACCGAGCTGGCCCCCGCCGTCCAGCGGATCGCCGGGCAGCTCCAGCATCTCCTGGTCGACGACGTCCAGGACCTGCCGACCGCCGGGATGCGCGTGCTCGACGGGCTCGTCGCGACCGGCGTCCGGCTCACCGCCGCGGGGGACGACGACCAGGCGATCCGGCGGGTCCGCGCCGCGGGGAGCCGCAACCTGCGCAACCTCGGCGCCACCCACGCGGCGCTGGAGACCGTCGTCCTGGAGCGCTCGTGGCGATCCCCCGAGCAGGTGATGCGGGCGGCCGAGGCGGTCGTCGAGCCCGTCGCCGACCGCCTGCCGCACCGCTGGCACGCGCCGTCCGGCGGGCACGTCCGGTTCTGGCGGACGACCACCGATCGCGCCCAGGCCCAGGCCGCCGCCAACGAGGTCGAGCGGCTCGTTCGCGACGGCGCGCGGCCCGAGCGGATCGGGGTCTTCGTCGGCTCGGTCCAGCGCGAGGCCGGGCCGATCGTCGCGGCGCTCGAGGAGCGCGCGGTGCCGTGCCGGCTTGGCGGCGCCGGGGCGTTCCTGGAGCGGATGGAGGTCCGCGACGTGCTGGCGTGGCTGCGCCTGCTGATCGACCCTTCCGACGCGCCCGCGGTCAGCCGCGCGCTGGCCCGCCCCCCGGTCGAGCTGCGTCCCGCGGATCTCGCGCGATGCCTGCAGTTGGCCCGGCGCCGGCGGATGGATCTGGTCGGCGCGCTGGCGTCGTCGATGGAGTCGCCGCAGATGGCCCCCGAGGCGCGCGACCGCGTGTCGGCGTTCCTGCGGCTGTACCGCTCGGCGACCCGCGCGCTCGACGTCACGCCGCCCGATCAGTTCGTCCACCGGCTGATCGAGCACCTGGGCCTGCGCCGCCAGCAGCTCTTCGCGGCCAGCGGCGACGTCGTCGAGCGGCTGCGCGACCTGGCGCGGATGGGCCAGCTCGCCGAGCGCTACGTGCAGATCGCCCCGCAGTCGACGGCGCGGGACTTCGCCCGGTGGATGATCACCCTGGCCGAGGCCGGCGGCAGCCCCGACGGCAAGGTCGAGGCGGTGCCGTTCGCCCCAGGCGGCGCCGGTCCGGACGCGCCGACGTCGACCGACCCCGACGGCGGCGAGGGTCTCGGCGTGGTCCGCGTGCTGCCGCTGGAGGCCGCCGCCGAGCTGGAGCTCGACCACGTGCTGATCCTCGGGCTGCAGGCCAGTCGGATCGCGTCCGGCGCGGCGTTCGCCGGTCGGCGGCTGGTCGATCCGCTGCCCAGCGAGCTGCTCGGCGACGACGGGGTCGTCGCGGTCGATCCGGCGGACGTCGCGATCGACGAGGCGCGCCGCGCGCTGCACGTGGCGATCACGCGGGCCCGCGAGAGCGTGGTGCTGGCGTTCCCGGCGCGGGCGACGAGCGGTGCGGCCCGCGAGCCGTCGCCGCTGGCCGACGACGCGCGGCGCGCGGTCGGCGCGGAGTGGGAGGACCACGACGAGCAGCTCTTCGGGCCCGACGACGCGCTGCACGCGACCTTCCGCACCCTGCGGGACCAGCTACTGCGCGACGTCGCGACGATCGGCGCGCGGCTCGGCGACCTGCGGATGGACACCGACTTGGACGTCGCCCACGGCGTCACCCGCTACCTGGAGCTGATGAAGGTCGCGGCGCTGATCAACCGCCCCGACGGCCAGGAGGTCGCCGACGCGATGCCGGCGATCGACGCGGCGATCCTGCAGGCCGCGACCGCGCAGCAGAAGGAGGTCCTGCTGTCGAGCCCGCTCGACGAGGAGATGCTCGCGGGGGCCAAGCGGACGGCGGAGCGCGCGGCGGCCGGGCGTGGCGAGCCGTCGCTCGAGCCGTTCCTGGCCCTCAAGGGGGACGGGGTCGTGATGTCCGCGGGCGACCTGTTCGTCTACGGGTCGTGTCCGCTGCGCTACAAGTTCAACCGGGTGCTGCGGATCCCGCAGCGGCCGACGATCGCCCAGCGGTTCGGGATCGTCGTCCACCAGGTGCTGGAGCGCTACCACGGGCGCGGCGGCACGGAGCTCCACGAGCTGCAGGACCTGCTCCAGGCGAGCTGGCGCAGGTCGGGGTTGGCGGGCGAGGCCGACGAGCCCCGGCTGTGGGCCCGGGCCGAGGACGCGATGGCGCGGTACCACGCCCGCACCGCCGCGGAGTCGTCGCAGGTCGTCTGGTTGGAGCGCGGGTTCGAGTTCCGGCTCGGCGCCCACACGCTGCGCGGTCGGGTCGACCGGGTCGATCGGCATCCCGACGGGAACTACGAGCTGGTCGACTACAAGACCGGTCGTCCGCGGACCGCCGAGCAGCTCCGCGACGACGTCCAGCTCCAGCTCTACGCGGTCGCCGCGGTCGACGCGTGGGGGATCGACGTTCCGCGCCAGAGCTACCACTACATCCTCGACGACGTGAAGACCCCGCTCGACGCCGAGGGCGAGGAGCGGGCCAAGATCACCGAAGTGGTCGAGCGCGTCGGCGCCGCGATCCTCGCCCAGGACTTCGAGCCGACCCCCTCGTACGAGACCTGCGCGATCTGCGACTACCAGCTCACCTGCCCGGCGGCGGAGACCTAGGGCGCGGTCTCGTCCTCGTCCTCGTCGTCGTCCTCGACCGCGCTTCGCTCCTCCGCCTCGCGCAGGAACTCCAGGAAGTCGTCGGCGATCACGTCGCCGGTCGGCAGCTCGCCGAGGTTGAGCTGGATCTGCGCGTCGGCGATCTCGCCGATCTCGTCGTCGTCATCGCCGACGACCTCGCGCAGGTCCGCCATCTGCTCCAGCCGCTCCAGCATCTCGCGCCGCTCCGGGTCGCGGCTGATCGCCTCGGAGACCTGCTGCTCGTAGCGCTCCGACGCGGCGCGCAGCCGCGACGTCGGAACCGGGACCTGGGTCAGCAGTTCGACCGCTTCGACCAGGGCCAGGGTCGCCTTCGGGCTCGGGATCCCCGCGACGTAGTGCGGGACGTGGGCGAGCAGCGTGACCGCTTCGAGACCCCGCTTCTGGGCCTCGTGATGGATCACGCCGGTCAACCCGGTCGGGCCCTCGTAGTCCGGCAGCATCGCGCCGATCGGCGCGATCAGCTCGGTGTCGGTGGCGATCCCGGTGATCGGCACCGGTCGCGTGTGCGGGACGTCGGACAGCAGGCCGCCGAGCGTGATCACCATGGTCGCGCCGAGGGTCTGCGCGGTCTCGACCAGCGTCTCGCTGAGCGACTGCCAGCGCATCGTCGGCTCGGGGCCCGAGACCAGCAGCAGGTCGCGAGCCGCGGTCCGCACGACCGCCATCCGCAGCTCGATCGTCGGCCAGGTCAGGTCAGACGCGACGCCGTCGCTGATCGTGATCTGCGGACGGTACGGCTGCATCGTGTAGAGCAGCTCGGGGTCCACCGTCGCGAACAGCTCCGACTCGAGCCGGCGCGCCAGGACGCCGACCGCGGAGCTCGCCGCGTCCCCCGCGTCCGTCCAGCCGGTGAAGGCGCACACCAGCGCCGGGTTGCGCAACCCGACCGGCTGTTCGTCCCAGCGAAGGGGAATCATCCGATTCACGGTACAAGATGGGTCACGTGCCAACCGCCTCCGACATCACGATCGCCGCGCTCGGCGCCGGCGACCGCGTGGCGGGGATCTTCGCCTGCGTCCGCAAGGACCGCATGGCCGGGCGCTCGGGTCCGTACCTGGCGGTCGAGCTGCGCGACCGCTCCGGCAGCCTGCCGGCGCGGATCTTCAAGGACGTCGATCGCCTGGAGGGCGCGTTCCAGCGCGGGGACGTGGTCCAGGTCGCGGGCAGCGTCGACCGCTACCGCGACGAGCTCGTCGCCGAGCTGACCGTGGTCCGCGCCGTCGATCCCGAGAGCGTCGACCCGGCGCGGTTCCTGCCGTCCGCCTACCGCGACCTGGACGAGCTCGATGGGTTCCTCGAGGGCCTGGCGGATGAAGTCGGGGATCCGGGCTTCGGCGGCCTGCTGCGGATCCTGGTCGAGGACGAGGCGCTGCGGCGGTCGTGGCGGCGGGCGCCGTGCTCGATCGGCGGCCACCACGCGTACCTCGGCGGCCTGCTCGAGCACACGGTCGCGGTCGCCGCCCTGGCCCAGGAGGCCTGCGTCCACCATCCGGGGCTCAACCGCGATCTGCTGCTGACCGCCTGCCTGGTGCACGACATCGGCCGCACGCGCGAGTTCAGCTACGGCGCCGAGTTCGGCCGGACCGAGGTCGGCGAGCTGCTCGGGCACGTCGAGCTGGGTCTGCGGATCCTCGCCGAGCCCGCCAAGCGCGCCGGGCTCGACGAGCAGCGCTGGTCGCACCTGGCGCACTGCGTGCTGACCCACCACGGGGCCGAGCGCGCCGGCGGCAAGTTCCGCACCGCCGAGGCGGCCGCGCTCTACCGCCTGAACACCGTGGACGCGACGATCAAGCAGTCGCTCGAGCACGGCCTGGGCAACGGCTGAGCGGCCCGTCCGGTCGCGGTCGGCCGGGGTGGCGCCCCGGGCTGGCCCTCAGTCCTTCGCGTCCTTCGACGTCTGGAGCGCCCGCCGCGCCAGGTTCTGGGCGACGAAGATCAGCAGCGCGGCGAAGCCGATCTGCAGCACGCGACCGGGCAGCGCGTTGGCGAGCACCACGCCGACCAGCGCGCCGGGGATCGCCAGCGAGCCCATCGTGACCGCCTTGCGCAGGTCGAGGTTGCCGTAGCGGTGCTGGCGCCAGGCGCCGACGAGCGAGACGGGGATGATCGCCAGCAGCGACGTGGCCTCGGCCTCGACCTGGGCGAGCCCGAGCACGTAGACGAGGCCCGGGACGAACAGCGTGCCGCCCCCGACGCCGAGCAGGCCCGAGATGAACCCGGCGGCCACGCCGAACAGGCCCGCGACCAGGATGTGCTGCAGGTCGCGCGACGGGCTACCGGTGGGCTCGGCGTCGCCGGTGCCGATCGCCATCGAGATCGCCACGGCGACGAGCAGGATCGCGAACAGCACGGAGACCTGGCGGGCGGGGATCCGCTGCTGGAAGGCGGCGCCGGCGAGCACGCCGGCGATCGCGGGCAAGCCGACCACGAGCCCCTCGATCAGGTGCACCGTGCCGTAGCCGCCGTGGGTGATCGTCGCGGCGGTCGCGATGATCACGATCGCCGCCAGCGACGTCGCCGTCGCCTGACGCTCGCCGAAACCGAGCCAGAGGATCAGCAGCGGGACCATCACCACGCCGCCGCCGACGCCGAACAGCCCGCTGAACAGGCCCGCGAGGGTGCCGATCACGGCGGTCACGAGGAGCTGACGGCGGTCCACGCGGCGGATCCTATGGCGTGACGGCGCGTCCGGAGTACGCGGGCACGGCGGCGGCTGGGGTCACGCTGCGGGGAGACCCGGCACACTTCGTCGGGTGATCGACGATCGCCTCGCGGAGCTCGTCGCGGTCCTGCGCCAGGCGCCGGAGCGCTCGGCGGTGCTGCTGGACATCGACGGGACGCTCGCGCCCATCGCCGCGAACGCCACGGACGCCCGCGTCCCCGACGCCACGCGCGCCACGCTCGGACGGCTGGTCGACCGATTCGCGCTGGTCGCGTGCGTCAGCGGTCGCCAGGCGATCGAGGCCCGGAGGATCGTCGGGCTCGATCAGCTCGACTACCTGGGCAATCACGGCCTCGAGTCGCTGTCACCCGGCGCGGCGACGCCGGAGACGCTGTCCGAGGCGGCGGCCTGGCGTCCGCGCGTCCGCGCGTTCGCCGTGGGCGCGCTCGACGGGCGCCCGGAGGCCACCGCGACCGGCCTGTGGATCGAGGACAAGGGACCGATCCAGGCGCTGCACTGGCGCGAGGCCGAGGACCAGTCCGCCGCCGAGCGGATCGTCGCCGCGATCGCGACCGCCGCGACGGAGCACGGTCTGGCGCTGCACCACGGGCGCAAGGTGCTGGAGCTGCGTCCGCCGCTGGCGTTCGACAAGGGCTCGGCGATCCAGCGGCTGCTGGCCGGGCGGACGTTCGCATCGGCGTTGTACGCGGGGGACGACCACACCGACGTCGATGCGTTCGGCGGATTGCGCGCGTTGCGCGAGCAGGGCATGATCGGGAGCGCGGTGTGCGTCGCGGTCCGGGACGCCGAGACACCGAACGCGGTCGCCGACGCGGCGGATGCGGCGGTCGACGGCACCGAGGGGCTGCGGCGGCTGCTCGACGCCCTGGTGCTCCCATGACCTTCCGCCAGCTTCTCCACTCCACGGTGATGTTGTCCGGCGGGTCCGCGTCGGCGCTCGCGCTGCTGGTGATCGTCCACGGCCAGCTCTCCGGCGAGTTCGGTCCGGTGCTGATCTCGGCGGTCTGGTGGGCCGTCGCCTCGATCATCGGCTTCTCGGCGGGCCGCGAGGAGGGCACCAACGCCCAGATCGCTCGTGTCCTGGCCGACGCCCGCTCGGCCGAGCAGCAGGACGAGCCGCGCCCGGTGCGGACCCTGCTCAACCGGCTCTGGCCGCTGCTGCTCGTCTCGATCGTCGCGGGCGCGGCGGTCTTCTTCGTCCCGCCGGTCTCGGGCGTGGCGGTCGGCTTCCTGTTGATCTGGGCGCTCTCGTGGCGCAAGCAGGAGAGCGCCGTGCAGGCCGTCGAGGAGCGGGACGGCGTCGAGTTCCGGGTCGAGCGGACCGGGATCCTCGAGCCGCTGCGGCTGGTGCGGCTTCCCGGCCTGCGTCGCGACCGTCCCGAGCACAAGCGGCACGCCGCCGGTGTCTGAGATCCCCGCGCTGACCGCGCCGTCGTCGCTGCCGGCGGACGTGCTCTTCGTGTCGCTCGGGTCGACCCCGGGGCTGCGGGCGGTCGACGACGCGCTGGCCGCGTCGATGCGGCGGGCCGGCGCCCGCGTGGCGATGGTCCGGCCGTCCGCCCCGCCGGCCGTCCGGACGATGGCCGGGACCGACCTGATGTGGGCGCTGGCCGCCCGCCGCGCGGCCCGGCACGCGCTGCGTCAGCACCGACCGCGCGCCGTGCTCTACGGCAGCATGGGCGCGGCGTTGCTCGGACCGGTGCCCGGCGCGATCCGGATCGACGCGGCGATGGCGGCCAACCGCCCCGGTCACCACGGGATCTGGCAGCGCCCGCGCGAGCGGATGCTGCTGCGGCGCTGCCCGCTGCTGGTGCCGCAGTCGGCGGAGGCGCTGGCCGAGACGCCGGTCCCGCGCCCGGCAGCGGTGGTCGTCCCGCCGCCGATCGAGCTCGGCCCCGAGCCGCCGCCGTGGGCGGACCGCGACGTCGCCGCGGTGACCTACGCCTCCGACCCGCGCAAGAAGGGCCTGGACCGCGTGCTGGCCGCCTGGGCGCGGGCCCGCCGCGACGGGGAGCGGCTCGTCGTCTGCGGAGCGCCTCCGGGCGTTGTGCCGTCCGGGGTCGACTGGGTGCTCGACGCGGGGGCGCTCGACCGCGCGGCGTTCGCAGCGCTGCTGCGCCGCGCCCGCACG
>JADMKN010000013.1:39099-46754 GCA_015478825.1 Patulibacter sp.
CCGCGACGCCGCGCTGGGTCGCCGAGGATCCGGACGACGCGGCGCTGCTGGCGCGGGCGTGGCGTCACGCGCTCGACCGTCCCGCGGGCGACGAGGTTGCCGCGGCGCGGACGTGGGTGGCGGAGCGGTTCGCATCGGAGGTGGTCGACGCGACCGTCGCCGACGTGCTCGTGCCGCGGCTGATCGGGTAGGCGCGCCGGCGGCTTGGCCGCGCCCGTCGCGGCCCGCGCTCGGCCGACGTTCGCACCGCGGCGGGGGCGGGGCCGGGATCGGGGAGCGCGGGTACCATGTGCCCCCGATGACGGCGTCCGCGCATGTTCCCTGGCTCGTCGTCCCCACGTACAACGAAGCGGCCAACATCGAGCGCGTCGTTGGCCTCGCGCGGACGACGTTGGCGGCTGCCTGCCCGGACGGGTTCCGGATCCTGGTCGTCGACGACTCGTCGCCGGACGGCACCGGCGCGGTCGCGGACCGCCTGGCCCGGGCGCATCCCGACGAGGTCCAGGTGCTGCACCGGCCGGAGCCGACCGGGCTCGGCCCGGCCTACCTGGCGGGGTTCGCGGTCGCGCTCGCCGCCGGGGCGAGCCACGTGATGGAGATGGACGCCGACCTGTCGCACGACCCGCGCGACCTGGCGCGGCTGCTCGACGCGGTCCGCGGCGGGGCCGACGTCGCGCTGGGCTCGCGCTACGTCCCGGGCGGGGGCGTCAGCGACTGGAGCCGCCTGCGGCGGTTCGTGTCGCGCGGGGGCTCGTGGTACGCCCGCCGCGCGCTGGGTCTGCAGATCCGCGACCTGACCGGGGGCTTCAAGTGCTTCCGGGCGGACGTGCTGCGGGCGATCGACCTGGGTTCGGTGCGGTCGGTCGGCTACGCGTTCCAGGTCGAGCTGACCTGGCGCTCGATCCGGACCGGGCACTCCGTGGTCGAGGTCCCGATCGTCTTCAAGGACCGCGAGATCGGCGACTCGAAGATGAACTGGCGGATCGCCCGCGAGGCCGCGTTCCTGGTGCCCGCCCTGCGGTTCTCGGGCTGGAGGCCGCCGCGCGAGGCGGTCACGCCGGGACCCGTGCGACATCCGTCCGCCTGACCGATTGGCCCGCTCGAACGCGGGTATCGGTCGCCCGACGTCGTCGTATCGGTCCCCATCGACGACTTGCGGCCGGTCGCTTCATTTTGTATAGTGACTCGGGTCAGCAGCAGTTCGCAGCACCAGTCCGAGGTGCCGGCCGCTCCGGTCCGCACCGTCCCCCGTTGTCCCTCCCGAGGAGCGTAGATGGCCACCGACGTCACCGATAGCAACTTCCAGGCCGAGGTCATCGAGTCCGACCAGGCCACGATCGTCGACTTCTGGGCCCCTTGGTGCGGTCCGTGCCGCGCCGTCAGCCCGGTGCTCGAGGAGATCGACGGCGAGCGGGACGACGTCCGGGTCGTGAAGCTCAACACCGACGACAACCAGCAGACGGCGGCCAAGTACGGGATCATGTCGATCCCGACGATGATCGTCTTCAAGAACGGTCAGCCCGCCGGGCAGATCGTCGGCGCGATGCCGAAGCCGCGCCTCAACGCCGAGATCGACCGCATCCTCGGCTGATCCTCGCCCCGGCTTGACGCCTCCGGCTGGAGGCGGTGCGGCGCGTCGTTCCCACGGGACGGCGCGCCGCACGTCGTTCCGGGCCGTCCCGCTCTTGGTGCGCCGCCCCGGCGGCGGCTGTCCCGCGGTCGCGGCTCAGGCCCGCTCCACCCCGACCCGCAACCGCATCTCCTCGACCTCGGCCTCGTGCGCCGCGCCGGCGAGCGCGGCGTAGGCGACCTCGATCGCGAGCGTCTCGCCGGCCACGTAGTCCTGGTGCGCGCGGGCGGCGTCCAGCAGCTCGTCGTCGCCGTCGAGCGTCAGCCGGATCCGGTCGGTGATCTGCAGATCCGCGGCCTTGCGGGCGGCCTGGATCGCGTGGACGACCTCGCGGGCCAGGCCCTCGCGGCGCAGGTCGTCGTCGATCGCCAGCTCCAGCGCGACCGCGTGGCTGCCCTCGCGCTCGAGCTGGTAGCCGGCCAGCGGCTCCATCCGCAGGATCAGGTCGTCCTCGGTCAGCTCGTGCTCGGCGCCCTCGATGTTGATCCCGACGGTGCCACCGGCGCGGACCGTCGCGGCGGCGTGCGCGGGGTCGAGCGCGGCGACCGCGGCGGCGACCTGCGGCATCGCCTTGCCGAACCGCTTGCCGAGCGGACGGTAGTTCGGCTTGATCTCGAACGACCCGAGCTCGTCGGCGTTCTCGACGAACCGCAGCTCGTGGACGTTCAGCTCGTCGCGGACGATCTCGCCGAGCCGCTCGATCGCCTCGCGCTCGCGGTCGGCGGCCACGATCACCGCTTCGTGCAGCGGCTGACGGACCTTCAGCTTCGACTGTCCGCGCGCGCCGAGGCCGAGCTGGACGGTCTCGCGGGCGGTCGCCATCGCGGCTTCCAGCTCCAGATCGCGCTCCGGGAGCGCCTTCCCGTCCGCCCCGGCCTCCGAACCCGGCCAGTCGGTCAGGTGGACCGACGGCTCGGACCCGTCGAGGTTGTCGTAGATCTCGTCGGCGACGAACGGCGTGAACGGCGCCAGGAGCTGGGCCACCGTCACCAGGCACTCGCGCAGCGTCGCCAGCGCGTCCGGGTCGCCTTCCCAGAACCGGCGGCGCGAGCGACGCACGTACCAATTGGAGAGATCGTCGACGAACGCCGCGATCGCGCGTCCGGCGAAGGTCACGTCGAAGGCCTCGAGCCGCTCGGTGACCTCCTCGGCGGTCGCGGTCAGCCGCGAGCGGACCCAGCGGTCCATCAGGACGCCGGACTCCCCGCTCGCGTCGTCGCTGGCGGCCGCGGTGCGCGCGTCGCCGCTGGCCGACGCGTTCTCGTACATCACGAGGAACCCGTAGGTGTTCCACAGCGTCTTGAGGAAGACCCGCACGCCCTCGCCGATCGCCTCGGTCGAGAACCGGTACCCGTCCCACGGCTGCTTGCTGGTGAAGAAGTACCAGCGGAAGGCGTCCGCGCCGAACGCGTCGAGCACGTCCCACGGGACGACGACGTTGCCCTTGGACTTCGACATCTTCTGACCCTCGGCGTCGAGGATCAGGCCCAGGCAGACGACGTCCTCGTACGGCGCCTGCGCCGCGGCCGTTCCGGCGGACGTGGGTCGATCGCCGTGGAGCACGTCGGACAGCGGCGAGACGGTGCCCGGCGTCACGTCGCGGGTCCGGTCGGGCTGCTGCAGCAGGGTCGCCAGCGCGAGCAGCGAGTAGAACCAGCCGCGGGTCTGATCCTGGGCCTCGCAGATGTAGTCGGCGGGCCAGCGGCGCTGGGCGCGGGTCTCGTCCAGCGACTGGTGGTGCTGGGCGAACGGCATCGCTCCCGAGTCGAACCAGACGTCGATCACCTCGGGCACGCGGCGCATCGTCCCGCCCTCGCAGCCGTCGGCGGCGCAGGCGAACGTCAGGTCGTCGACGTACGGGCGGTGCGGGTCGTCGACCGGCTCGCCGGCGAGCGACTCCAGCTCGGCGAACGAGCCGACGCAGTGCAGGTGCCCACAGGCTTCGTCGTCGCACCTCCACACCGGGAGGGGGGTGCCCCAATACCGCTCGCGCGACAGCGCCCAGTCGACGTTGCCCTCCAGCCACTTGCCGAAGCGCCCGTGCTTGATGTGCTCGGGGTGCCAGGTAACGCCGTCGTTGGCGGCGACGAGCTGCTCGCGGATCCGCGACGTGCCGATGTACCACGACGGCTTGGCGTAGTAGAGCAGCGCGGTGCCGCAGCGCCAGCAGTGCGGGTACGAGTGCTCGTACTCGCGGGCCAGCCAGAGCGCGCCGGACGCGCGCAGATCCTCGACCAGATCAGGGTCGGCGTCCTTGACCTGGCGGCCGGTGTAGCCCGTGATCCGCTCGTCGAAGCTGCCGTCGAGTCGGACCGGGTTGACCACCGTCAGCCCGGCGGACATGCCCAGCGCGTAGTCGTCGGCGCCGAAGGCCAGGGCGGTGTGGACGATGCCGGTGCCGTCCTGCGCGGTGACGAAGTCCGCCTCGAGCACCGTGTTGCCGCGCGGACCCCACTCCTCGGGCGCGATGAACGCGAACGGCGGGGCGTAGTGGGCGCCCGCGAGCTGCGCGCCCGTCAGGGTCTCGAGGACCTCGAGGCCGACGCCGTTGGGGACGGGCTCGTTGTTGCCGCCGATCTTGGTCGTGACGACCACCCGGTCGAGCAGGTCCTTCGCGACGACGACGATCTCGTTGCGGTTCGGGTCGGTGTCCCGCGACGGCACCCCGTCAGGAGCGCGGCCGGTGACCCGCGCGCGGACGTACTCCAGCTCCGGGTGGACGGCGAGCGCGGCGTTGGACGGCAGCGTCCACGGCGTCGTCGTCCAGGCGATCAGCGTGTCGCCCGGCTGCAGCGCCGAGCCGGCGGGATCGGTGACGGGGAAGCGGACGAACGCCGACTGGTCGTGGACGTCCTGGTAGCCCTGGGCGACCTCGTGGCTGGACAGCGCGGTGCCGCAGCGGGGGCAGTAGGGAACGACGCGGTGGCCCTCGTACAGCAGGTCCTTGTCGGCGATCTGGCGGATCGCGCCCCAGACCTGCTCGATGTAGTCGCGGTCCAGCGTGCGGTAGGCGTCGTCCAGGTCGACCCAGTAGCCGATCCGCTCGGTGAGCTTGTTCCACTCGTCGACGTAGGTGAAGACCGAGTCCCGGCACTGCTGGTTGAAGGCGGCGATCCCGTAGGCCTCGATCTCGTCCTTCGACGACAGGCCGAGCGCCTTCTCGACGCCGATCTCCACCGGCAGGCCGTGGCAGTCCCAGCCGCCCTTGCGCTCGACGTAGCGCCCGCGCATCGTCTGGAACCGCGGGAAGATGTCCTTGAACGCGCGCGACAGCACGTGGTGGCTGCCGGGCTTGCCGTTCGCGGTCGGCGGGCCCTCGTAGAAGACCCACGGCTCGGCCCCCTCGCGCCGGCGCAGCGACTCCCGGAAGACGTCGCGCTCGCGCCACCGCTGAAGAATCTGCTCCTCCAGCGCGGGGAACGACTGGTTCGGATCGACGGGACGGCGCGACATGAACCGTCGATTGTAGGAAGAACCGCTGCGTCACCCGTCCTCACGCGCGGGCGAGCGGTGCGCCGGCGCACGGCGTCCGAGGCCCGAGGGCGACGGATGATTGGCTTGCGTTCGGGCCGGGGACCCGCGAGAGTAGGCGAAAGCGGAGCGAATCCGCTGTAAACCGGCGGAATTGTTCCGCCTCGATCTACGGAGATCCCCATGTCGACATCGTCGTCCGAACTTGCTGCCCTTTCCGCCCCACGTAAGCTGCTGCTGGGCAGCGGCGTACTGCTGCTGATCATCAGCTTCCTGCCGTGGTACTCGGCCAGTGCCTTCGGGGTGAGCTTCACGCAGAACGGATGGCATCAGCTCGGGACGCTCGTCTGGATCGTCCTGATCGCGACCCTGGTCTGGGAGGCCGTGCGGATCGCGCGCGTGGCGCCCGTCGAAGGCCAGCGGGCCGACCTGATCACCGCAGGGCTCGCGGGCCTGACGCTCGTGCTTGGCGTGATCTACGTGCTGATCCGCCTGTTCGACGGCAGCCTGGGGATCGGCTTCTGGCTCGGCGTGCTGCTGTTCATCGTCTTCGGCCTCGCCGTGGCGCAGCTCTTCCAGGCCAGCGGCGGGCAGGCTGCGGTGCGTGAGGTGCAGGCGGAAGCCGCTCAGCGTCGCGCGCAGCAGCAGCCGCAGCAGCCGCCGGCCACGCCCCCGGCGACCCCGCAGCAGCCCGCCGCCGGGCAGCAGCCGCCGGCCTCGACGCCGCCGGTCCAGCAGCCGCCGGCGGACACGCCGCAGGATCCGCCCGCGCGCGGCTAGTCGCGCCGTCTAGCGCCCGCGCCGCATCCGGAACGGTGCGGCGTCGGCGCTGCCGTCGAGGATCTGCAGCAGGCGCGAGCGGGCCACCAGCGGCGCGGGGTCGAGACGCTCGACGCCGGTCGTCCGGGCGGCGACCAGCGGTCCGTGGAAGTCGAGCACCGCGAGCTCGCCGCCGACCGCCCGCTGGGCGGCGAAGACCAGCCGTCCCAGGCGGTCCAGATCGACGCTCCGGCCGCTGAGCACCAGCGCCGCCGGATCGATCCGGCCGAGCGCGCGGCTCAGCTCGCTCGGCTGCAGGTCGGCGCCGACGGTCACCGGCAGCACGCCGGCCCGGCGCAGCGCCAGGTCGAGCGCCTGGATCCGCAGCGCGTCGACGCTCACGGCCTCGGTGCCGTCGACGATCACGACGACCTGTGGTCGGTGGGGCGGCGGCGCGGTGCGCGTCGCGGCCGACAGCCAGCGGGATGCCCAGCGCCACGCGAAGGCGTACTCGACCGATCCCGGATGCCGGCGGTCGAGCTCCTCGACGGCGGGGATCAGCACCTCGTCGACCGAGCGCTCCAGCGACCGCAGGTGCAGCGACTCCTCGATCACCCGGTCGGCGTCCGCCTCGTCGTAGCGCCGTAGCGCGCGGTGCAGACGGTCGACCGGACCGGCGGCGCTGCGGGACGTGCCGCGCGAACGGCCGTTGGCGCGGTCGTCGAAGTCGATCGCGTCGTGGCCGTTGCCGGACTCGCGGCGGGCTAGCGCGACGGCCGTGGCGGCGTCCGGCGCGCGGTCGATCGCGTCGCGCAGCGCCTCGATCTCGCTCAGGTCGTACTGGCGGTGGCCGCCGCCGGTCCGCTGCGGCGTCGGAAACCCGTAGCGTCGCTCCCATGCCCGCAGCGTGCTGGCGGAGACGCCGAGCATCTCCGACGCAGCCGTGGTGCGGATCGCGGTCATCAACGACTGATCCTCGGGGAGGCCGGTACGCAGCGCAAGCGCGGCAAGTTCCCGTGCGCAAGACGCCTTGCCGCCGAGCGCTGATCCGTAGGCTCCGCCCATGGGGCGACTCGACCGGCTGGACCTGACCCTGCGGCTCTCGCGCGCCGAGCAGGACGCGCGGATCGCGGCGGGGCAGCAACGCCTGGCGCAGTTGCGGCTGACGCTCGGCGGCCTGATCGGCGCCGAGCCGCCGGAGCAGCAGCAGGATCCCGCGCGACGTGACCACCCGCTGGGACCGCCGCTGCTGATCGTCTTCGAGGGTTGGGACGCGGCCGGCAAGGGCGGAGCGATCCGCCGGTTGACGGCCGCGATCGATCCGCGGCACGTGCGGGTCGCGCAGTTTGCGGCGCCGACGTTGTCCGAGCTCCGCCACCACTGGCTGCACCGGTTCTGGGGACCGCTCCCCGGACGCGGCGGGATGGCCGTCTACGACCGCAGTTGGTACGGGCGCGTGCTGGTCGAGCGGGTCGAGGACCTGACGCCCGAGGCCGACTGGCGCCGCGCGTACGAGGAGATCCGCGAGTTCGAGCGCCAGCTCGCCGACGACGGCACGATCATCGTCAAGTTCTGGCTCCAGATCAGCGACGAGGAGCAGCTCGCGCGGTTCGAGCGACGCCGTACCGATCCGCTCAAGTCGTGGAAGCTGACCGCGGAGGACTGGCGCAACCGCGAGAAGCGCCCGGCGTACGAGCAGGCCGTCGAGGAGCTGGTCGCCGAGACCGATACCGCGCACGCGCCGTGGGATCTGATCCCCGCGGAGTCCAAGCGCTGGGCGCGGGTGGCGGTTGCG
>JADMKN010000014.1 GCA_015478825.1 Patulibacter sp.
CCCGCCGTCCCGCAGGGCCCGACGCGGAGCGGCCGGCCGGATGACCGCGGTCGACGCCCGAGCGAAGCGGCTGACGCTGCTCGCCTGCATCCTCGGTTCGACGATCGTGATGGTCGACGGCTCGGCGGTCACCGTCGCGCTGCCGCAGATCCGCGACGAGCTCGGCGGCGGCCTGGCCGGGCAGCAGTGGACGTCCAACGCCTACCTGCTGACGCTCGGCTCGCTGCTGATGGTCGCCGGGTCGCTCGGCGACGTCTACGGCGAGCGGCGGATCTTCCTGCTCGGGGTGATCGGCTTCGGCGTGACCTCGGTGCTCTGCGCGTTTGCCCCGACGATCGAGGTGCTGGTCGTCGGCCGCGCGCTCCAGGGCGTCTCCGGGGCGCTGCTGACGCCCGCGGCGCTGGCGGTGATCGTGGCGACGTTCGCCCCGGGCGAGCGCAACCGCGCGATCGGCCGCTGGACCGCCTGGGGTGGGCTCGGGGCGGCCGGCGGGCCGCTGCTCGGCGGCTGGTTGGTCGACGCCGCGTCGTGGCGCTGGGTCTTCCTGATCAACGTGCCGCTGGTGCTGGTCACCGCGTGGCTGATCCTGCGGGCGGTGCCGGCGACGAGCGAGCGTCGCGAGCGGCGGCTCGACCTGCTCGGCGCGGCGCTCTGCGCGGTCGGCCTGGGCGGCATCACCTTCGGCCTGATCCAGCAGCCGCTGTCGGGCTGGGCGTCGCCGGAGGTCCTCGTCGGCCTGCTCGGCGGGGCGGCGGTCTTCGCCGCGTTCCTGCGACACGAGCGACGGACGGCCGATCCGATGCTGCCGCTGAAGCTGTTCGCCCGCCGCAACTTCGTCTTCGGCAACCTCGAGACGCTGCTCGTCTACGCCGGCCTCTCGCTGCTGACCTTCTACCTGGTGATCTTCCTCCAGCAGACCGCCGGCTATGACGCGCTGAAGGCGGGCGCGACGATGCTGCCGGTGACGCTGGTGATGCTGGTCGCGGCCGGGTGGTTCGGGGGTCAGGCGGACCGCTTCGGCCCGCGCTGGTTCATGGGGTTCGGGCCACTGATCTGCGGTGTCGGGCTGCTATTGCTGCTGCGGATCGACGCCGACGTCCGCTACCTCGTCGATCTGCTGCCGGCGATCACGGTCTTCGGGCTCGGCCTGGCGATCACCGTGGCGCCGCTGACCGCGACCGTGCTGGCCGATGCCGACCGCGACAACGCGGGCGCGGCGTCCGGGGTCAACAACGCGATCGCGCGGATCGCCGGACTGCTCGGGATCGCGGCGGTCGGGGTGGCGGTGGCGGCGGGGTTCGCGTCCGGGATCGACGACCGGACCCGCGACGCGGCGCTCGGTCCGGCCGCGCGGGCCGTGGTCGCGGACGTTCGCGACAGCCCGTTCTCGAGGCCCGAGCTCGACGGCCTGTCGCCCGCCGAGGCGGAGGTCGTCGGCGCGGCGGTGCGCGACGCGTCGGTCGATGCTCACCGGTTGGCGATGGGGTCGGCGGCGGCGCTGTTGCTGCTCGGCGGGCTGATCGGGCTCGTCGGGATCACCAACCGTCGATCTGTAGAATAATTGCTTCCGCAACTAGGGCGTCGGCCCTTGAATGGAGCGAGCACGATGAGCAACGAGTCCGGCGGGTCCCCCTCCGCCGCTAGCTGGAGCCGCGAGATGTCGCCGCGCGGGGAGTTCGCCCGCCAGAACAGCGCCTTTCGCGACCGGGTCACCGCCGACGGGTCCAGCGGGTTCCCCGCCGAGGCCGGGCGATACCACCTCTACGCGTCGCTCGCGTGTCCCTGGGCGTCCCGGGCGGTGCTCTACCGCCGGCTCAAGGGGCTGGAGGACGTGATCGGCCTGACGATCGTCGACCCGTACCGCGACGACGACGGCTGGGCGTTCCGCGCGGGCGAGTCGCAGCCGCCCGGCGAGGCGGATCCGCTGCACGGCTGGAGCTTCCTCTCCGAGGCCTACCGGGCCACCGATCCGGAGTTCGACGGCCGCGTCACGGTCCCCGTCCTCTGGGACACGAAGACCGGCCGGATCGTCAACAACGAGTCGTCCGAGGTGATCCGAATGCTCAACACCGAATTCGACGCGCTCGCGAAGCACCCGGAGCTCGACTTCTACCCGGCCGACCTCCGCGACCAGATCGACGCGCTCAACGACCGGATCTACCCCGCGATCAACAACGGGGTCTACCGCTCGGGCTTCGCCACGTCCCAGGAGGCGTACGACGAGGCGGTGACCGACCTATTCGCGGCGCTGGACGAGCTGGACGAGCGGCTGTCGTCGCGGCGCTACCTGACCGGCGACCGGATCACCGAGGCCGACTGGCGGCTGCTGATGACGCTGGTCCGGTTCGACCCCGTCTACGTCGGCCACTTCAAGTGCAACCTGCGGCGGATCGCCGACTACGAGCACCTCTGGCCCTACACCCGGGACCTGTACCAGCAGCCCGGCGTGGCCGAGACGGTCAGCTTCGACCACATCAAGCGCCACTACTACACGACCCACCCGGGCATCAACCCGACGCGGATCATCCCGCAGGGTCCGATCATCGACTGGGACGAGCCGCACGGGCGCGGCTGATCCCGCCGGCCGCGGACGGCGCGGTCCACGGGCGGCCAGGTCCGGGAGGTCGAGCGCACGCGCTCGACCTCCCGCGCGGGCTCAGGCGCCGACGAGCTCCGCGTCGTCGATCCAGGTGGCCTCGATGTCGCCGCGCTTGCGCGCCACGTAGGCGTGGTAGAAGAGCGGCTCGCCGCTGACCGCCAGGCGGTGCTGGTAGCGGTGGTCGGTCACGATCTCGAGCGCGCCCTCCGCGTTCATCCGCTGGAGGAGCTGGCTGAACCCGGACTGGTCGCCGTGCGTGACGAAGTCGTCCTTGATCGTCATCGCGACCCAGCCGCCGTCGTCGAGGTAGTCGAAGGTGTTGGCGAAGGCCCGCGGCGGGATGTCGCCGAATCCGAGCGCCGCGACGGTGGTCAGGCAGTTGGCGTCGCTGGCGCGCAGCGCCTCGTCGACCACCGGGTTGGGGGCCGTCAGGTCGGCGACGTGGTACTCCTCGTAGACGCCGGGCCGGTCCCGCTCGGCCGCCGTCTTGGCCTCCGGCAGGATGTCGAGCCCGAAGATCGTCTCGACGCCGAGCTCGCGCAGCTCCTCGGCGACCATCCCGTTGCCGGCGCCCAGGTCGAGCACCCGCAGCGACGCCGGATCGACGTCGGCGGCCTGCAGGTCCTCGGTCAGCAGGTCCCGGACCACGGTGGGCGACGTGCACTGGACCTCGTCCCGGTAGATCCGCTCGTACAGGCCGGGGATCGAGAACATCACGTCGTAGTCGTGGAAACGGATCCGCTGCACCCCTTCGGGGGACACCAACTGACACCACTCCTCGTGCTGGTCGAGGTCGTCGGCCTGAGCGGCTGCTTTCGGGAGCAGCACCTCGAGCTCGTCGGCATGACTGACGGAAAGCGAATTCAACATCCGCCAAGGGACCGTAACGGAGCGCGGGGGGCTCGCGCGTTGCGTCCCGTACGCGGTCCGGCCTTTCGGGCGGCGATCGGCGCCCGTCGGGGCCGCAACGGGCGCGCCGGTGACCGGCGCGCCCGCGTCGCTCAGGACCCGCGGGTCTGCAGCAGCCGGCCGAGCAGCGCCATGCCGCCGATGCCCCAGACCGCGAAGACGGCCAGCGCCAGCCCGACGCCGCCGAAGACGTCGCTGCTCAGCGCCCCGTCGACCATCAGCCGCATGCCCTGGCCGGTCGGCGTCGCCTGGACCACGACGTCGACCCACCCCGGGCCCTCGATGCCGACCAGGAACGCGGGGATCAACAGCGGCATCAGCAACACCCAGCCCCAGGTGTTGAGCTTGTCCGCGCTGCGGAAGAGGTACGCCATGCCGAGCCCGATCCCGACCACCGAGATCGCCAGACCCGCGGCGCCGAGCACGAACAGCCCCGGTCGCTCGATCGCGATCCCGGTCGCGAGGATCGTGATCGCGGACGCCACGGCCGAGTAGATCAGCCCGACGAGCGCCTTGGCGGTCAGCACCTCCGAGCCGCGCGCGGCGAGCAGCAGCGCCTCGATCGTCCGCTTCTCGATCTCCTCGGCGAGGATGATCGGCGTCGCCAGCATGCCGATGAAGCCCAGCAGCATCACGACCGCCGCGATCACGAAGAACGTGCGCATTCCGACGGCGTCGAACGCGTTCTGGGACACCGGCTCGACCGTCTGGACGGCCAGCGACGTCCCCGGCGGACGCTCCGCCAGCCGGTCGACCGTCGCGGGCAGCAGGTTGGCGACCGCCTGGGCGCTCGGCGCGGGCTGTGTGCCGATGAACGTCCGCAGCGGCGGCGGCGCGCCGTCGGCCGCAGCCGCCGTGGAGAGGTAGCCGTCGGGGATCACCACGGCGATGTCCGCGTCGTCGTCCGCCACGGTCGTCCGGGCGCTGCGTTCGTCCGGCGCGCGTTCGATCGTCAGCTCGAGCGCCCGCGACACGTCCTGCGGCAGCGTGGTGGCGATGCGGTCGGCGTCGGCCGAGCTGCCGACCACCATGACGGTCGCCGTCGGGCGCGGCTCCTCGTCGGGGTAGATCAGGCCGTAGAAGACGCCGAGCGCGATCGGGATCAGGATCACGGCGAGGACGCGACCGTCGCGGATCGCGTCGACCAGGTCCTTGCGGAGGATGGTCCAGAGGCGGTGCAGGTTCATCGTCCGTCCTCCGGCTCGTCGTGGTGGTCCTCGTCGAGGCTCCGTCCGGCGAGCGCGACGAAGACGTCGGCCAGCGACGGCTCGTCGCTGTGGACGGTCAGCACCTGGCCGTCGGCAATCCAGCCGTTCAGCTCGGCGGCCTGCTCGGGGTCGTCGAGCGCGACGGTGCGCTCGCTGCGGTCCGCGAGCAGCACCCGCGCGTGACGCCGGTGCTCGGCTTTGTCGCCGCCACCGATTAGCAGCTTGAGCTCGCGCGGCGTGTCGAGCGCGATGATCTCGCCGTCCGACAGGAACGCGACCCGGTCGCAGAGCTCGTCGGCCTCGACCATGTCGTGGGTGGTCAGGACGACCGTCGTCCCGCCGTCGCGCAGCTCGCGCACGATGCTCCGCAGGTTGCGGGCCGACACGGGGTCCAGGCCGCGGGTCGGCTCGTCGAGGAACAGCACCTGCGGGTCGTTGATCAGACCCCGTGCGAGCAGCAGCCGCTGCTTCATGCCGGTCGAGTAGGTCTTGACCTTCCGCTTCGCGGCGCTGGCGATCCCGACTCGCTCCAGCAGCTCGTCGGTGCGGTCGGCCGGAACGCCGTAGAGGTCGCCGAACAGCTTCAGGTTGTCGCGGCCCGTCAGCCGCTCGTAGAGGTTCTGATCCTCGAAGACCAGGTTGAGCACCGAACGGGCCTGCTCGCGGGCCGTGACGATGTCGTGGCCGCCGACCGAAGCGGTCCCCGCCGTCGGCGGGGTGCGACCGGTCAGCATCCGGATCGTGGTCGTCTTGCCCGCGCCGTTGTGACCGAGCAGACCGAAGACCTCACCGGGCGGCACCGAGAAGCTGATTCCGCGGACGGCCTCGACCTCGCCGTAGCGCTTGCGGAGTCCGTCGACGTGGACCGCAGGGGCCGCGCCGGTGGGCTGCTCGGCCGGGGGAGGGTCGTGCATTCCCGGAAGCTATCAACCGTCCGAGCGCCACAAAGCGAAGAAGTGGATACCGCGGTGACGAAGGCTGCGTCCGCGAATCGGCGGGGGCGCGCACCCGGGTCGGCTCGGGGGTGGGCCCCCGCCGTGCCGTCGGAGGCGTCCCAGGGCATGCCCCGCGGTGGCGTGGGAGGATCAGGCGGCCGGGCCGTCGCCGTTGCCCGCCCCGTCCGTCGATGTCCGCTGATCCACCTCCGAACCACGCCGAGGACGAGCCCGACTCGACGCTGGCCGTGCACACCCTGATCGCGGTCCTGCTGGGGGCGCTCGTGACCGTCGTCTGGTGGGCGGCGGGACGGGGGCCCTTCTGGCCGGAGTGGGTCTGGCTGGGGCTGGGGACCTCGGTCGGCCTCAACGTGGTCTGGGAGCTCTCCCGCCGTGGACCCCGTGGGGCCGCGGCGGTCTACCGGACCGCGATGGCGGCCTGCGTGCTGCTCGCCGCGGTCGTCGTGGCCGTCTGGGCGCTGTCCGGCGGCGGTCGGTTCTGGCCGATGCTGCCGCTGACCGGACTCGGGTTCGGCTTCGCGGTGCTCGCGGTCTTCCGCTACCGGCGCCTGCTGCCGGGGACGCGACGCGATCTGGTCGAGCGGGTCGACGTGCTGACGCGCACGCGCAGCGGGGCGCTCGACGCCCAGGCGGCCGAGCTGCGGCGGATCGAACGCGACCTGCACGACGGCGCGCAGGCCCGGCTCGTCGCGCTGAGCATGCAGCTCGGGCGGGCCGAGCAGCGCCTGTCCGGGCACGAGGACACCGCCAGCTACGAGCTGGTCCGCCAGGCGCGGCAGGAGGCGTCCGCGGCGATCGCCGAGCTGCGCGACCTGTCGCGCGGGATCGCCCCGCCGGTGCTGGCCGACCGCGGGCTGTCCGCGGCGGCCGAGGCGCTGGCGCGGCGCTCGCCGATGCCGGTCGCGGTCGAGTCGAGCCTGGAGGACCGGCTCCTGCCGGTCGTCGAATCGGCCGCGTACTTCGTGGTCGCCGAGTCGCTGACCAACGTCGTCAAGCACAGCCCCGGCGCGTCGGCCACCGTGCGGCTGCGCGTCGAGCGCGGGTACCTGCACGTCGTGGTGCGGGACGACGGCCGCGGCGGCGCGGTCGCGCTCGGCGGCGGTCTGAGCGGTCTGCGCAGCCGCGTCGAAGCGCTCGACGGCACCCTGACCATCGCCAGTCCGCCGAACGGCGGAACCACCATCCACGCGGAGTTGCCATGCGCGTCGTGATCGCCGAGGACCATGCGTTGCTGCGGGAGGGCATCGTCGCCCTGCTGCGCGAGAACGACGTCGAGGTCGTCGCCCAGGCCGAGGACGGCGACGGCCTGCGCCGGATCGTCGGGGCCCACAAGCCGGACCTGGCGATCGTCGACGTGCGGCTGCCGCCGACCTTCACCGACGAGGGGCTGCGCGCGGCGATCGCGGCCCGCGCGAGCCATCCGGACCTGGCGGTGCTGGTGCTGTCGCAGTACGTCGAGCCGATCTACACCGCCGAGTTGCTGGCGGCGGGCGGGGGCGGGATCGGCTACCTGCTGAAGGAGCGGGTCGGCGACGTGGGCGGGTTCCTCGACGCGGTGCGCCGGGTGGCGGGCGGCGGGACCGCGCTCGACCGCGAGGTCGTGGCGGAGCTGGTGCGCGACCGGACCGACCGCCGCGGCGACGACGTGCTCGAGGTGCTGACGCCGCGCGAGCGCGAGGTGCTGGCGCTGATGGCCGAGGGCCGGACCAACGGCGGGATCGCCGAGGCGCTGGTGGTCAGCGGCGGCGCCGTCGAGAAGCACGTCTCGAACATCTTCGCCAAGCTCGACCTGCCGGCGTCGGGGTCGGACCACCGCCGGGTGCTCGCGGTGCTCAGCTTCCTGCGGGCGTCGCCATGATGCCCTGAGGTCAATTGCGGGGGACCGGGACCGGTTCTCAGACGACGTCTTGGCGCGCCGGGCCGCGGCGGTGGGGGAGCCGGGCGCGAAGGTCGGCCAGGCTGGTCGACGTTCCCGCGACCTTCCAGCCCTTCCAGCCGTTCGCGCTGACGCCCAGCTCACGGACCAACGCGGTGCTCGGCGACGCGTAGGCCACGCCGCCGACGCGGAGCTGACCCGACGCGAGGACCTCGGCTCGGGCGACTCGGACCTCTC
>JADMKN010000015.1 GCA_015478825.1 Patulibacter sp.
GAAGAAGCAGCGGTCGGCGTCGCCGTCCCACGCGATCCCGAGGTCCGCGCCCTCGGCGAGCACCTTGTCGATGATGAACTGGCGGTTCTCCGGTAGCAGCGGGTTGGGCTCGTGGTCCGGGAAGTTCCCGTCGGGCGTCCAGTAGGTCGGGACGAGATCGAGCCCGAGACGGTCGAGCACCGGGCCGACCATCGGTCCGGCCATGCCGTTGCCGCCGTCGACGACGACCTTCAGCCGCTTGACCTGCGTCGGATCGATGAACTCCAGCGACGCGTCCTGGAACGCCGCGTAGACGTCCTCCTCGGTGACCTCGCCCCGCGTATCCGACGCCGCCGGCGCGTCCGGGTCCGTCTCGCTGCTGCGCACGAGATCGCGGATCTCGCCGATCCCGCGCTCGCCCGACAGCGCCAGCGCGCCCTTCTCCACGAGCTTGGCGCCGGTGTAGGCCTTCGGATTGTGCGATGCGGTGCACATCAGGCCGCCGTCGAGGCCGCGCGTGCCGACGGTCCAGTAGAGCATCTCGCTGCCGATCTGGCCCAGGTCGAGCACGTGCGCCCCCTCGAGCGTGATCCCGTCGCGATAGGCGGCGCTCAGCTCGGGGGCCGAGAGCCGCATGTCCCGGCCGAGGGCGACGCGGATCTCGGACGTGGGCTTGCCCGCCAGGTCGGAGATGACCCGGGCGAACGCGCGCCCGATCCGGTGGGCGATGGCCGCATCGATGTCGTCGCCCGCGATGCCGCGGATGTCGTAGGCCTTGAAGATCTCGGAGGAGACGGGCATGAGTGCCCCGCATCCTATGCGTCGTCCGCGGTTCGCCGCGCGTCGTCCGGTGGCGGCGTGCCGGCGGGCTCGGCAACGCCCAGCACGAGGTGTCGTGCGCGCTACCCCAGGTATAAAGGACCCGCCACCCGTCGCCGTTCCGTCGAAGGAGAGAGTTGAGCATGACCCAACGCACCGCACTGATCACCGGAGCGAGCAGCGGCATCGGCTTGGCCATCGCGTCGATGCTGGGCGAGGAGGGATACGCGCTGACGCTGGTGGCCCGGCGACCCGAGAAGCTCGAAGCGGCGGCCCAGCAGCTCGAAGCGGCCGGGTACCCGGTGCTGCAGATCGCCGCGTCGCTCCAGGACGAGGATGCGGTCAAGACGGTGGTCGAGCAGCACCGCGAGCGCTACGGCCGCCTCGACGTGTTGATCAACAACGCGGGGATCGGCATCGGCGCGCCCGTCGCGGACCTGCAGACCAAGCACGTCGACATGCAGATCGGCGTCAACCTGCGGGCGACGATGCTCTTCTACCGCGAAGCGATCGACCTGCTGCGCGACGCTGCGCGAGAGCACCGCAACGCCCTCGTCGTCAACACGGCCTCGATCACCGCGAAGTACGGCGAGGCGTGGCTCTCGGTCTACGCGGCGACCAAGGCCGGGATCGTCAACTGGACCGAGTCGATGCACCGCGAGCTGTCGGCCGAGGGCATCAAGTCGACCGCGCTCTGCCCGGGCTTCGTCGACACCCCGATGACCGACTTCGTCAAGGGGTCGATCGAGGCCTCGGCGATGATGACCCCGCAGGACATCGCCGAGTCGGTGCGGTTCCTGTTGCGCGTCTCCCCGGCCTGCTGCGTCCCCGAGATCCAGTTCGTCCGTCCCGGCGAGCGGATGATGTGACCGACGTGGACGCCACATCGTCGGTGGTCGGGCCCGTCGACCTGCCGGTCGTGATCCTCTGCGGCGGCAAGGGCACGCGGCTCGGCGCCGGGCAGACGCTGCCGAAGCCCCTCGTCGAGGTCGGCGGTCGGCCGATCGTCCAGCACGTGGTGGAGCTCTACGCCGCCCAGGGCCGACGGCGGTTCCTGCTCGCCGCCGGCTATCGGGCCGACCTGCTCGCCGCCGCGGCGGCCAGCATCGCCTGGCCCGACGGCGTGACGGTCGAGGCGGTCGACACCGGGGTCGAGACCGAGACCGGGGGCCGGATCCTGCGGCTGCGGGACCGGCTAGCGGGCGAGTCGTTCCACGTGACCTACGCCGACGGCCTGGCCGACATCGACCTCGACCGGCTGCACGCGCGTCACGCCGCGGCAGGCCGGACCGCGACGATCACGGTCGTGCGACCCGAGCTGCCGTTCGGCGTGGTCGACGTCGCGGCCGACGGCGCGGTCGTCGGATTCCGCGAGAAGCCGCGCTCGCGCGACTGGATCAACGGCGGGTTCATGATGCTCGCGCCGGACGTGTTCGACGTGCTCGACGACGACGCGCCGCTCGAGCGCGAGCCGTTCGAGCGGTTGGCGGCCGAGCAGCGACTGCACAGCGCACCACACGAGGGATTCTGGGCCTGCATGGACACCTACAAGGACGCCCGACGTCTCAACGAGCTGTGGGAGTCGGGGCACGCGCCGTGGACCGCCGTTCCCGCTCCGAGCGGAGAACGTCGATGACCGAGTTCGGCACGGCGATGCGGGGGCGCTCGGTCTTCGTCACCGGCGCCTACGGCATGCTCGGCGGCTGGCTCGTGCGAGCCCTGCTGAACCGCGGCGCCGCCGTCACCGTGCTGCGGCGCGACGACGTGCGGGCCTCGCTGCTGCGCCTGGACGGGCTCGAGCGGCGCTGCTCCGTGGTCCACGGCGACCTGCTGACCCCGGGACTGATCAGCCGCGCGATCGGCGAGTACGAGTGCGACACCGTCTTCCACCTCGCCGCGCAGACGATCGTCGGCACCGCCAACCGCTCGCCGGTCTCGACCTTCGAGACCAACGTCCGGGGCACCTGGCTGCTGATGGACGCCTGCCGTGAGCACGGCGTCGCGCGGACGGTCGTCGCCGCGTCGGACAAGGCCTACGGCGCGCACGAGACGCTGCCCTACCGCGAAGAGCTGCCGCTCCAGCCGCGGTATCCGTACGACGTGTCGAAGGCCTGCACCGACCTGATCGCGCGCAGCTACTGGCACACCTACGGCGTGCCGGTGGCGGTCACCCGCCTGGCCAACATCTACGGCGGGGGAGACCTCAACCGCTCGCGGCTGCTACCCGAGGCGATCGCGGCCGTGTTGCGGGGGCGCCGTCCCGTCGTGCGCTCCGACGGGTCGCCGGAGCGGGACTTCCTGTACGTCGAGGATGCCGTCGACGCCTACCTGGCGATCTGCGACGCGCTCGATGCCGACGGCGATCCCGCCGGCCCGGTGGACGGTGATCCCGCCCGCCCCCGAGCGCGCGGCGAGGCCTTCAACGCCGGTGGCGATCGACCTCGCAGCGTGCGATCGGTGCTCGACGCCGTGATCCGGATCGGTGGCGTCGACCTCGACCTCGACATCCGCGGCATCGGCACGCCGACCGGCGAGATCGACCGGCAGTACGTGGACTCGACGAAGCTCCGCGAGCGGACGGGATGGGCGCCCCGGATCGACCTCGACACCGGGATCGCCCGGACGCTGGAGTGGTACCGCGCGCATCCCGACGCGCTGGGCGGCTGAGAACCCCGTGGACGCCGACTGAGCGGAAACCACCAACGCGGTACCCTCACCGCATGGCGGGGCACAGCAAATGGGCGAGCATCAAGCACAAGAAGGCGGTCGTCGATTCCCGCCGGGGAAAGCTGTTCACCAAGCTCAGTCGCCACATCACCATCGCCGCCAAGGACGGGGGCGGTGACATCGTCGGCAACCCCGCCCTGGCCCTCGCCGTCCAGAAGGCCAAGGACGCGTCGATGCCCAAGGACAACATCCAGCGGGCGATCGACAAGGGCACCGGCGCCGGCGCCGACGCCGCCAGCTTCGAGAACGTGATGTACGAGGGCTACGGTCCCGGCGGCGTCGCGCTGCTCGTCGAGGCGCTGACCGACAACCGCAACCGCACCGGCGCCGACGTCCGGCACGCGTTCAGCAAGTTCGGCGGCAGCCTCGGCGAGCCCGGCTCGGTGGCGTACCTCTTCGACAAGAAGGGCGTGATCGCCGTCGACGGCGAGAAGCACGACGAAGACGCGCTGATGGTCGCGATCGACGCGGGCGCCGACGACATCGAAGAGGACGGCGGTGTCTTCGAGATCATCACCGAGCCGACGCTGCTGACCGCCGTGCGCGAGAGCCTCGACGCCGCCGGCATCGCCTACGAGCGGGCTGAGCAGGAGTACCGGCCGCAGGTCCGCACCCCGATCGACGAGCACCAGGCGGAGACGCTCGCCAAGCTGATCGACGTGCTCGACGACAACGACGACATCGGTGAGGTCCACGCCAACTTCGACATCGACGACGACGTGCTCGAGCGGGTCTTCGGCTGATCCTCAGCCGGGCGCGGTCCGGCTGCCATCCGGTCCAGGAGCGATCATACGTTCGCATGAGGCCGCAGGGATCCCGCGCACGGCGGAGAATCAAGCCGTGGTGACCGTCGTGGGAATCGATCCGGGCTTGGCCAACACCGGCTTCGGGGTGGTGGTTCGGCGCGGGGATGCGCTCGCGGCCCTCGACGGGGGCGTGATCACGACCCGACCGCAGCAGGATCTCGCCGCGCGGCTGCTGCAGATCCACCGCGCCGTCGGCGAGCTGCTCGATCACTACGCCCCCGAGGCGATCGCGATGGAGTCGCTGTTCTTCGGACGCAACACCTCGAGCGCGCTGGCCGTGGGCCAGGCCCGCGGGGTGGTCCTGCTGGCCGCCGCCGAGCGCGGCGTCGCCTGCACCGACTACACGCCCCAGCAGATCAAGGGCGCGGTCTGCGGCAGTGGCGCGGCCGACAAGGCTCAGGTCCAGCGGATGGTCCAGATGCTGCTTCGCCTGACCGACCCGCCCCGTCCCGACCACGCCGCCGATGCGCTCGCCGCGGCGATCTGCCACGCCAACCACGCGCCCCTGAGCCTCGCGCTCGCCGCCACCTCGTGATCACCCTTCTCCGCGGCACCGTCTACGAACGCCGTTCCGACAGCGTCGTCCTGCTCACCCCGGGCGGCGTGGGCTATCTGCTCGGCTGCTCGAGCACGACGCTCGCCGAGCTGCCGCCGGTCGGGCACGAGACCGAGCTGCGCTGTCATCTCGCCGTGCGCGAGGACGCGATGACGCTCTACGGCTTCGGCAGCGAGCCGGAGCGCGACCTCTTCCACCTGCTGATCGGCGTGCAGGCGGTCGGCCCCAAGCTGGCGCTCGCCGCGCTCTCGGCGGGCGGGCCGGACGAGATCGCCACGAGCATCGCCGGCGGCGACGTCAAGCGGCTCCAGCAGGTGCCGGGGATCGGCAAGCGGACGGCCGAGCGGATCGTCAGCGAGCTGCGCGAGAAGCTCTCCGGGCTGGCGCCCGCCACCCCCGGCCGGGCCGGCGAGGCGGCGCGGTCCGTGGTCACGGTGACCGCCCGTGACGAGGCTCGTGACGGGCTGCTTGGACTCGGCATGCCGCCCGACGAGGTCGAGCGGCTACTCGCCGTCGCCGAGGGGGACACGGCGGCGACGATCATCGGCGACGCCCTGCGGCGGTCCCGCGGATGAGCGATCGCGAGCCCGATCCGATCGGTCGGCCCTTCGGCCAGGGCATCCGGACGCCGGACGACGGGGATGCGCTGCGCCTGCCCGACCCGGTCGCGTCGGCCGAGGACGTAGCCGACGAGCCCTCGCTGCGCCCGCGGAGCCTCGACGAGTTCGTCGGACAGCAGCACGTGCGCGATCAGCTACGGATCGCGGTCGACGCCGCCCGCCAGCGCGGGGAGGGGCTCGACCACGTGTTGCTCGCCGGGCCTCCGGGCCTGGGAAAGACCTCGCTGGCGCGGATCATCGCCGAGGAGCTCGGCGCCCGCTTCGTGCCGACCGCCGGACCCTCGCTCGAGCGCAAGGCCGATGTCGCCGCGCTGCTGACGGCGCTGGAGCCGGGCAGCGTGTTCTTCATCGACGAGCTGCACCGGTTGCCGCGGGCGCTCGAGGAGACGCTCTACCCGGCGATGGAGGATCGCCAGCTCCCGGTGACGATCGGACAGGGCGTGGGGGCGCGCGTGGTCACGCTCGACCTTCCGCCGTTCACGCTGATCGGGGCGACCACCCGCGCGGGGCTGCTGTCCCGTCCGCTGCGCGACCGCTTCGGGCTCCAGCAACGTCTGGAGCCGTACGGACAGGACGACCTGGTGGCGATCGTCCGCCGCTCGGCCTCGCTGCTGGAGATGACGATCGACGAGCAGGGCGCCGGTCTCGTCGCACTGCGGGCGCGCGGTACGCCGCGCGTGGCCAATCGGCTGCTGCGCCGCGTTCGCGACTACGTCGAGGTGCACGGTGGTGGCGCCGTGACCGGGCCGGTGGCCGCCGAGGCGCTCGACCTGCTTGGCGTCGACGCGCTCGGGCTCGATCGGCTCGACCGCGAGATCCTGCGGGCGATCTGCACGATGTTCGCCGGAGGGCCCGTCGGCCTCTCTACGCTGTCCGCCGCGGTCGGCGAGGAAGCCGACACCATCGAGGACGTCTACGAACCGTATCTGCTGCAACAGGGGCTGGTGCAACGGACTCCGCGCGGTCGCGTGGTGACCCCCCGGGCGTTCGAGCATCTAGGAATCCCGCGACCCGAAGCCTGAACGCGGGAGTCGGGCCACCGTACGCCACCCGACTCCAACCTACGTTCGTGTCTATGTGCGGGATAAATTCGCGGAGGCGCGGCTCAGATGTCGGGTGTGACGGGTACGCTTGCGTCCGCGCCATGACCGATCGTCGCCGCAATTACCTCATTCTCTTCGTCGTCGCCGTCCTGGTGGCCGCCTCGATGGCGGTCATCCTGACCAAGCCGACGAAGCTCGGACTAGACCTCCAGGGCGGAGTTCAGCTGATCTACCAGGTCAGTCCGACCCGTGGAGAGGAGCTGACGGACGACTCGATCCAGCGCACGATCGACGTGATGCAGGACCGCATCAACCAGTACGGCGTCGGCGAGGCGGAGATCCAGCGCTCCGGGGCGGACCAGATCGACGTGTCGCTGCCGTCGATCGACAATCCGGACGAGGCCCGGAACCGCGTCGGCACCACGGCCCAGCTCGCGTTCTACGACTGGGAGACCAACGTCGTCGGTCCCGACGGCGAGCCGGTCCCGACCGATCCGAGCGTCACGGGCGGCCCGACGGCGGCCAGCGCCCGCAGCACCGCGGCGATCACGCAGTACGACGCCGTGATGCGCGGGTCCGAGCTGGAGCCGAACGTCGACCCGAAGTTCCCGCCCCTGGTGGGGGACCAGTACTACCTGGTCGACAACAAGACCAAGAAGGTCCTCGGCGGCCCCTTCAACTCGGTCGAGAGCCTCGAGCAGGACAAGAAGCTCGAGCGGTTCTTCGGGGCGGACGGCGAGCCGCGGTCCGACGACGTGGAAGTCGTCACGGTCCCCGAGGGCTACCGCGTGCTCCGCGCCGAGCAGGAGATCAACTCCGACGGCGAGGCCATCCCGGTCGGCGACAAGTACTTCCTGATCCGGGACCGCCCGGCCCTGCGCGGTCAGGACATCAAGAACCCGGCCGCCAGCGTCGACACGTCCGGTCCGCGCCGCGACCCGGTCGTCGTCTTCGAGTTCAGCGACAACGGCAAGAAGGTCTGGAAGGGCGTCACGGGCGACATCGCCCAGCGCGGCGCCGACAACTGCATCTTCCAGCAGGGCGAGACGCAGCAGATGCGGATGTCGCGCTGCGCGAACCACTTCGCGATCGCCCTCGACAACGAGCTGATCTCGTCGCCGTACATCGACTTCGAGGCGTACCCCGAGGGGATCAGCGGCAACACCGGCTCGC
>JADMKN010000016.1 GCA_015478825.1 Patulibacter sp.
GGCGGAGGCCGCCGACGCTAGGAGATGCTGGGTCGCCACGATGTTGTTGCTGACGTAGCGTCCGAAACGTGAGCCCCAGCTCGACCGAACGCCAGGCTCTGCCGCCAAGTGGAAGATCACGTCGACCTCCGCCACAAGATCGTCGAGGTCACCGCGCGAAAGGTCAAGCGGCACGAACTCGAACTGGTCCCAGGAAGAAGCATGCTGCAGGTTGCTGAGCTTCTGGCCACGCCCATAATTCGCGTTGAAGCAGTCGACGCCGAGCACGGAGGTCCCATCGCGAAGAAGGGCCTCCGTTAGGTGCGACCCGATGAACCCCGCACACCCGGTTACCAGGGCTCGAGTTGGTTGAATCGGTTGTGAAATTGCCACAGTTACCCCTCGTTTCGAAGACAAAGCGGCATGAAGCCGTCCGGGTCGTGGCGAAGGGCCAAGTCCCGAGGACGCACTAGAGCCGCACCGTTGTCGCGGTCGAGCGTGCCGAACGCGTCGCCCCGCGGAGGTCCACCAGGAGCGGCGCGCGGGCCGCGGCATCCTCGTAGTCCACGCCGGGGTGCTGGGTCACGATGACGACCGCATCGGCCTCACCGATCGCTTCGTCATAGGCGCTGTTCCGCAGGTCGAACTCCCCCAGCTCCGGTACGAACGCGTCGTGGTAGACGAGTTCCGCGCCGAGCGCCTGGAGCAGCGTGATGATCTTCAGCGCCGGCGACTCGCGCGTGTCGCCGACGCCCGCCTTGTAGCTCACGCCGAGCAGGCAGATCTTGGCGCCGTTGACCGACTTGCGCTGCTCGTTGAGCGCACGCTCGACCTTCTGCACGCAGTGGTAGGGCATCTGCTGGTTGACCTTGCCGGCCAGCTCGATGAACTCGGCCTGCAGGTCGAACTTGCGCGCCTGCCATGAGAGGTAGAACGGATCGACGGGCAGGCAGTGGCCGCCCATGCCGGGGCCGGGCTCGAAGCGCATGAACCCGTACGGCTTGGTCGACGCGGCCTCGACGACCTCCCAGATGTCGATGCCCATCCGGTCGGTCAGCATCGCCAGCTCGTTGACCAGCGCGATGTTGACCGTGCGGAAGACGTTCTCCAGCAGCTTGGTCAGCTCGGCGGCCTCTGGCGAGCTCACCTCGACGACCTCGTCGCACGCCTCGCGGTACAGCTCCGCTGCCTTCGCCAGGCAGGCGTCGGTCATACCTCCGACGACCTTCGGCGTGGTCCGCAACGTGTAGTCGGTGCGGCCGGGGTCGATCCGCTCCGGCGAGAACGCCAGGAAGACGTCCTCGCCGACCCGCAGCCCGGCATCCTCCAGCACCGGCAACAGCATGTCGCGGGTACAGCCCGGGTAGGTCGTCGATTCGAGCACCACGATCTGGCCCGGCGCGATGACCGCGCGGACCATTTCGGCGGCTGACTGCAGCGCCCGCAGATCTGGCTCGCGGTTCGCAGACAGCGGGGTCGGCACGCAAATGATCAGGGCATCGCTTCCGGCCAGCGCCTGCGGGTCGCTCGACGCCGCGAACCGCTCGCTGATCGCCTCCAGCGTTTCGTCGGCGACATCCTCGATGTAGCTGACGCCGGCGTTCAACGACGAGATCTTCCGCTCGTCGATGTCGATGCCGATCACGTCGTGCCCGGCCTCGGCAAAACCGATCACGAGCGGCAGCCCGACGTAGCCCAGCCCGATGATTCCTATACGCATTGCTGTTCTCTCCGCTCGTGGTTCCCTGTCGCCGACGGCTATACCACGGCCCGCTCGCCAATGCGGGCGATCTGGTCGACGATGCCTCCCGCCGCAACGAACGAGTGCTCGCCCAGCGCTTCCCCACACACCGCGGGGGCGAGCGCACCAACTGTCGCGCCCCGACATACGGGAGAAACAAACTCGTCAGCGCCACGCTTGACGTGGGCGCGAGGCACGTCGTCGTTGGTGAAGACTACGGTGGACCCGATGAAGCGGTCGCCCTCGATCTTCGGGCCATCCCGGACCGCGACGTGGTTCTTGACCATGACGTGATCGCCGACCACCGCTCCGCCCCCGACGAATGCGCCGTTACAGACGGTGCAGTCCTTGCCGACCCGAGCCCCGTGCGCGGAGGCCCATACTCGAGTGCCGCCCCCCGCGTTCTGCGACTCGTAGAGCCCCTGCGCGTGCACCGTCACGGGACTGCCGCTCCCGGCCGCCACGCCTGTCGCCACCGCGTCGCTGGCGGATAGGTCATCTCGGTGGCGGTTCACTCGGTTGGATAGTAGCGATCCGGCAGCGCCGGACGCTCACCGAGCAAGCGGTCATTTGGATAGTCCCGAGCCGGGCCCTTCGTCTTCACTCGGCCGCCAGCCGGTAGCCAAGGTGCGGCCACCATACGACGCCGCACGTCCACTGCTGCGCGCCGGAGCGTGGACGCACTCGCCCGTTGAGCAATACGCCCAACCGCGCGATCTAGAGCGCGGACTAGTTGCGTTACCTTGAGTCCCAGGTCATCGTTCGCGGAGTGAACGACGAGATGCGTGTTTGGCATACAACAGCACTGCCTGAGCTTGCCGGAAGCGTTGAAGCCTGCGAAATCCTTGGCATCACCAAGATGACGCTGCAACGCTGGCTTGAGCCTGGGTCCGGGGACCTAGGAACCGAACGCACACGCCTCATTCCACCGCAACGGGTTGCGGCGGGCCCCATCTGGGTCAAATCTGACCTCGAGCGGTTTCGCGACACGGTCGGCCGGCAGCGGAAGCCGAAAAGGTCGGCATAGGCCCGGCTCCGGCGACCCGCTGGGCCAGCGACCGGAGACCAGGCGGCGCCGAGCCGCTCACGGGTACGCCTTCGGCGTGCGATGGCCAGCACGGACGCGACGATCACCACGTCGACGACGATCCAGCTGGCCAGCAGGAGGGGGATCCAGGCCATCGGTGCAGTTCACCACATCTCTCGGGGACGGTGCCGGCATACCCCGATCAAGGGCGCGGCATACGTCGGGCGGCGCGACTTGCGCGGCCCTCGGGCACATCCGACGTGTGCCCGGCCCGAAATACGCACATCGTTCTCACATTATGCGTACGATCTACACGCCCTCACCACGAAGCCCCGCAGATTCGCAACGCAACGAAAGAGAATATGAAGACCCTGATCCTCCGCCGCACCGGCCTCGCCCTGGCCGTCGCGGCCACCGCGCTATCCGTCAACGCAGCGATCCCCGCTACCGGGCCAGTCGGCGCGCCTGCCGCCGAGGCCGCCTGCAAGAAGACCACGATCGGCGGCAAGCGCAAGTGCATCGGACGCGGGCAGTTCTGCGCCATCCGCCACCAGTCCGACTACCGCCGCAACGGCTTCCGCTGCGCCCCGGACAGCAAGGGCCGCAACCGGTTGCGGTCAGCACGCTGATGCCGGACCGACGACCACCCTTCCGCGGGCGCCGCATCGCCCCCACCGGGAGCCGAGCATGACCGCCGACCAGAAGCGCAACCGAGGAATCGCTGCGGGAATCCTGGCGCTGATCGTGCTGCTCCTGCTGATCGCGAGCTGCGGCGGCAGCGACGACTCCACGCCCGACGGCGACGCCGAGGCCCCTGCGCCGCTCACCACCGCGGCGGAGACCACCGAGTCCGCGCCGCCGCCCGACCCCGCGATCGAGCAACGCCAGCAGGCGGTCCTCGCCGAGGACGACGAGCGCTACGACGACGCGATCGACTTGTACGTCGAGCTCGGCGACGACGACGAGGCCGACCGCGTCAAGCGCAAGGCCGCCAAGGTCATGATCCGGCGAGCGCGATCGGCGTACCGTGCCGGCAAGTACGTCACGGCCGAGCGCCGCGCCGAAGCAGCCATCCGCCGCTACGGCCGGTCGAACTCGTCGGGCGCCACGCGCATCAGCAATCAGTCGTCCGCGGCGCTCCGTGCCCGCGAACAGCGACGCCAGGCCGCCGCGGCTGCCCGAGCCGAAGCCCGACGGATCGCGCGGGAGCAACGCCGCGCCGCGCGCGAAGCGGCAGAGGCCGCCGAGGCCGCAGCCGAAGCGGACGCCTACGAGGAGTACGACGACTACGAGGACCCCTCCTACGATGCTCCATCGTCGGGCGGCCGACCGGGCTGCAACCCGGCGACGGCACGCGACGGGGACGGCGACGGGATCGTCTGCGAGTAGCGAGGACGTCGAGCGACGAACGGACCGGATCGACACCACTTCGGTGCCGGTCCGGCACCGAACGGGGGTTGATCAACAGCGAAACTCGATGCGACAATACCTCTCATGTCGTACGCTGCACTCATCGAACGCTTCGACCGACACATGGACCGGATCGACGAAGAGCTCCGACTCTCCCGCGAGGCCGCCGAGCGGCACGCGGCCATGTTCGACGATACCCGCGAGTTCATCCGCGAAATGACATTGCGAATGCACCGTGACAGCGACGCGATGATCTCGACGCTGAACGAGCACACCGAGGCCTTCCGCGCGGAGATGCTGGAGCACCGGGCCGAGCGGCGCGACGACCGCGCACAGATCCAAGCCAACACCGCCGCGGTGCTCAAGATGCTCGACCGGATGGACGGCAGCTAGAGCGACCGGTCCGCCCAGCGCGCGAAGGTCTACGCCAACGATGGCGCCGAATCGTGCTGACGCAGGATGAACCGATCGAAAAGCGGGACGGCAAACGAATATCGCCCCCAACGGTTCTTGTAGATCAGCCCCAGCGTCTGCAGCGCCACGAGCATCTGGCTTACGTGGCTCGAGCTGAACGGCTTGGTCAACGATTTCGATTCCGCCACGATCTCCTGAACGGTGAACTGCCTGTCGCTGGTACTCAGCGACGCGATGCACCACAACAGGTCTCGTTGCCGATCGGTCGCCCGCGACCAACGGCCCGCGAAGAAGTCCGTGTCCAGCTTCCTGGTGATCGAATCGAGCCGCACGGCCGATGTCGTACCTTCGCGTTCGATCTGCTGGATGAACACGTCATAGACCTCTCGGCAGATGAACTGGATGAAGTACGGGTAGCCGCTCGACTCCTCACAGATCGTTTCGACCGACTCGTCACTGAACTTGACCGGACAGTCCACCGCCTCGATCGGCTTGAGAATCGCATCGCGACTTCCCGCGTCATCCAGGCGGTCGAGCGTCACCACCCGGAACATGCGCTCCGCGAACGTCCGTGCCTCGACGAGCTTGGGGAACAACGTGGGGAGCCCCGTCAGGGCCAACATGAAGGGATACCCCTTGCGCTGCAGCGACTGAAACACGTCCAGCAGCAAGGAGAGCGGAAATTCGTCCTTGCTCGTGCTGTCGGCCAGGTTCTGGGCCTCGTCGTAGGCGAAGATGACACCACGCTTCCCCTCCGCACGAACGGCCTGACCGACCAGCTCGAGCACGGCCTTGAGCTTGTCCTCAACCAACCCCGGCGTCGCCGCGAACAGCGCACTCAGCGTCTCGTACGACAGCGTCTGTTGTCGCCCGGCCGAGGCAAAGCCGGTCCCCGAACTCTGCCCGATCACCATCTGAGACGAAACAACGGAAACATCGGTCAAGAGCCGGATCGCGAGCGCCGTTTCGCTCAGGCTCGCCGCTTCTGACACGTCCGTGCCCACCCAGAGCCAGTCGTTCCGAATTGCGATCGGCTTGAATGTCTCAAGAAGAACGGTCTTGCCCACCCCGCGAAGTCCCGTGAGCACGAGATTCTCGAGGATCGGATCCTGCTCGAGCAGCCGTTCGAACTCCTCGGTCTCTGCCCTCCGACCGGCGAGGTGCGGGGGCATGTGCCCAGCACCCGGTCGGAACGGATTTGCAAATGCTTCGCGCGACTCCGACATCGCTGGCCCTCCGCTTGACGACTAGGCATCCATAACTTTAGCAACGTTGCTAATTTTATGGAAGATCCTTTCCGCGCTCGCCCTCCCCTCAGCCGGCCACCAACGACTCGCCCGCCGCGGCCAGCGTCTCGTCGTCGGCCACCAGCAACGGGCCCGTCACCGTCGTTCCGGCCGGGACGCGAGACCGCTCGCCAGCCACGAAGTCGCGCAGCCGCGCGTCCGACTCGACGATCGCCCCCGGCAGCAGGATCGACCGCTCCAGCACCGCGTTGGCGCCGACGATCGCGCCGGCGCCGACCACGGTCCCGCTGCCGATCACGGCGCCGGCCGCCACCCGCGATCCCTCCTCGACCAACGCGTCGGGGGCCACCGTCGCCGCCGGATCGACCACGGCGCCCGGCGCCACCGGTCCGCCCCGCAGCCGCCGCAGGACACGTGTCTCCACCGCGCCGCTCAGCACGTCGGCGACCGCCTGGATGTACCGCTCCGGCGTGCCGATGTCCATCCAGTACGCGTCGCGGTGCACGAACCCGAACAGCCCGTCGCCGACCAACCGCGGCCAGACCTCGCGCTCGATCGAGACCTCGCGACCCGGCGGGATCATGTCGAGCACGTCGCGCTCCAGCACGTACGCGCCGGCCGAGATCAGGTCGGTGTCGATCTCGTCGGGCTCCGGCTTCTCGAGGAACCCCGCCACGCTGCTGTCGTCGTTCAGCCGCACCAGCCCGTACGCGCTCGGATCCGCGACCGGCACCAACGCCAACGTGCCACGCGCGCCGGACCGCTCGTGCGCCGCGACCTGGGCGGTCAGGTCCATGTCCGTGAGCACGTCGCCGTTGAGCAGCAGGAACCGGTCGTCGAGGTGCTCCTCGGCCATCTTCAGTCCGCCGGCCGTCCCGCGCGGCTCCGGCTCGAAGACCCACGTGATCGACACGCCGAACCGCGACCCGTCGCCGAACTCCTCGACCATCGCGTCGGACTTGAAGCCGCAGCACAGCACCACGTCGGTCATGCCGTGGTCGGCGACCCACTCGAGCGCGTACGCGAGGAACGGCCGATCGACGATCGGGACGTTCGGCTTTGGTCGAGTGGCGGTCAGCGGGCGTAGCCGCGTGCCCTTGCCACCGACGAGAATCACTACTTGCACCGGCACACCCCACGCATCGAAGAACGTTCGAGCCGGGGGAAAACTCTCGCCCAAGATACGTCACGACCCAGCGGAAGTGGCGCGCTGCAATCCACCGCCCACCGCCACAGCGGAGCCGATCCGCTCACCGGAGCGAGGGCCCACGGCGCGGCCCACGGCGCGAGAGGCGGACATTCGGGCCCGCGCACGGTACGCGAAAACCGGACCGATCCGGCAGAATTCTCCCAAACGCAGACGATCCGACGTAGACTCCGTACATGGCGGGTGCCGAAAACGACTACCTGCAGGGCTCCAAGCTCGTGGTCACGACCCACGCGGCGAACCGCTGGGCATCCCGCGTCCGCGGCAACGATCACCTGCCGCGCCACGAGGCCGAAGCCGATCTGATGCGCTGCGCCCAGGTCGCCGAGGTCCGCGCCACCGCGCCGGACTGGCTGCTGGTGATCGACGAGGAGTTCCACGACTCGCGCTACCTGATGCTCGGGGACGACGTCGCGATCGTGATCGTCCCGCTCGGGCGCAGCAGCACCAAGTGGGCCGCGACCACTGTTGTCACCCGCACGGACGCCGGGTCGGTCGCGTCTGCCCGCCGACGCTCCGAGCGGCACCTGCGGATGCTCCAGGAGCGCGAGCGCACGCCACGCCGGATTCGCCACGGGCGCCGTGACGGGGCGTCGATGGCGCCCGAGCTCGACGATTGACCGTACCCCGGCCGGGTACCGGGTCGGTGTGCCGCTCCGGCCCGTCCGACATCCCGAGCACACCCTCCCCCGG
>JADMKN010000017.1:0-4558 GCA_015478825.1 Patulibacter sp.
GTCCGCACGCCCCACGAATCTGCGAACAACGCGCGAAACAGCCCGACCCAGAGATCCGCCGTCAGCTCCGGCGAAACCGCATCAACCGCCTTGATCGCCGGAAGCGCCCTCGAGTCCGCCGGATCAAGCACCACCACATCGCCCAGTCGCTGCTCCGGCACCCGTGCCAAGACATCGCTGGCGGTATCGCCCTTCATATCCAGCAGCAGTCCGCCGCGCCCGGCGGATACGTCGTCAAGGAACAGTCGGGCGAGCAGCGCCGACTTGCCGCTACCGGTCGGTCCGACCAGCAGAGCGTGCGAGAGCGCACCCTCCACCGGCTGGCGGAGCGGCCGTTGTTCCATCCCGCGCCACGTCGCCATTCCGAACAACCGACCGCCGCGGGTCGGAATCCGCGGATCGGGGAGTAGTCGTGGTGCGCGGGTGTAGCTCAGTCCGGGAACCACCACGCCGTCCAGCGGCCAGCCCAGCAGGGCGACGACCTCGGCAGGCGGCAGCATCGTCCCGGCGTGAAACAGCACGAACGGATCGGTTCGCACCGAGAACCGACCACGAGCGCCGGAGCGGCCTCGCAGCACCGCAACCACCTGCGACAACAACTGCCGAGCCCGAGCATCCGAAGACGCCCAGACCCGCAGCTCGATCCGAGCGTTGAGCAAGAGCCCTGCGTACTGCTGGCGAATCTGACGCAGCTGATCGATCGGTAGCTCCGGTGTCGGCGACAGCACCCGGCCGAGCCGCTCCACCGGATCACGCGACTGCTCACTCAGGCGCCGTGGCGCCTTCGGCCGTACCACGGGACGAAGCACGATCGACAACCGCACCCGCTCCGACGCACCCGCTTCGCGGAGCACGCCGAGAAGTGCCGCGACCGAGAGCTCTCGCTGATCACGACGAAGCAGAACGTGCGTGCCACGCCAGCCCATCCGGGCGGTCAGACGCGCCGGTGGACCATCGGGCACGTCGATCACGTCCCCGACATGCACCAACGGCGCGACGCCGTGCAGACTTGCCCGGAGCGTCTCGATCGCCGCACGTTCCGCTCGCAAGCGAAACGACAACCGACCGTGACGGCCGTCGATCTCGGTGCGGACCCGAGCGTGCGCGGGCAGTCCCGCGATCGTCGCAAGCACCGATTCCACCTGTTCCGCTGTCAGGTCGTTCGGGAAGGCGAGGCTGACCATGTGCTCCTCCCGGTGCGGTCGAAGCAGCCATGCGGTACCGGCAAGGCCGACCCCGACGGCCGCTCCAGAGGCGAGTAGCGACTCGATCACGACGTACCGCCGTTTCCGGTCGAATCGTCGCCCGTCAAGCTGCGTTCTTCGTTTTCTAGACGGTCGGCGAGCTTGCGGACCTCTTTCTCGTTCAGCTGCCGCGGATCGGTCTTGTCTTCCGCGATCTGGCGAGCGAGGATCCAGAAGGCAAGTGCGAGCTTGGTGTCATCCACCTGATCCAGCCGCTTTCCTCGAACCCTGATCTTGTTGCCATCCATCGGCGTATTCACCTGCCGATAGCGATGCCCCTTCGGGGCGTTCCGTTTGCGTGTCATTCATGCTCCTTTGCTGGTTACGTTTGATCGAATCCAACTATGGTCTTAAATCCGCAAAATGCTGGTGTTTTATCTACAACGACGTCCAGTACCAGAGGAACCGCACCGCCACCAGCACCGCGATCACGGCCGCCGCGGGAACGAGCAACGACGCAACCGTCGCGACCAGTAGCGGGGTCAGGACGATCACGGCGATTGCCCCGATGATCACCGTGGTCAGCCACGAGCTACGCGGCTTCATGACCGTCCTCACGCTCGTCCGTCTCGCGCGGTGCCGGAGGGCGCAGTCCGCGGTGTGGCGTCGACAGGCACCGCCGCCACGGCCGCGCCGACGGAGTAGGTGACCGTCGCCGGGCATCCGGCTCCACCCGCCGCACCTCGAAGACCACCCGCACACCCTTGCCGAGCATCGTCATACCTCCCTCGCCGTGATCTCAACCGCCGTGCCGTCGACCGTTCGGTCGCTGCTCGGCCACCCCGCAGGAGCGGCGGCACCGTGTACTGCCTGCTCGGCTGCCGTTGCCATCGCGTGCAGCGCCCGTGTCTCGACATCGCGGATGCGCTGCTCGGCCTGCGAGCGGGCAACAAGCCGCTGACCTTCATCAGAGAGCGACCAGCGATGCAACCACCAGAGCGTCAAGCCCGCCCCGAGCACGACCCCGACGAACAGCACCAGCAGCGTCATCGGAGATCCTTCGCCGTATCCGCCACGATCCGCCCGAGCGCCAACCCGGTCTGATCCACAATCGCCCGCAAGATCGGCTCCGCGATCGGGGAGCTGTTCGCAAGCAGCACCGCATGACGAGCCACCGCGGTACCCGACTCCATCGCATCGAGCGCCACGTCCTCGACCGCCCGAGCATTGGCCCGTCCTCGTTCAGCGACGACGTGCGCCCGGGTCCGCACGACCGCGATCTCACGGTGCGCCGACCGCTCGATCCGCGCGAGGTCACGCCGTACAGGCTGCAGCGCACCGGCGGTGCCGAGCAACGTCGGCAGATTCTCACGTCCCATAGGGAGTCCCTTCATCTGGTCTTCGCGAGTACGCCGGCTCCTTTCACGGCCGTCGCCCTCGCCTCGACTGCAACCAGATCACGGGCGACTGGGGGTTTTCGGGGGCGAGACTGGGGAAGGTCCGGCCGCCCGCTTACCACGGCTGTGCGAAGTACACTCAGACGCGCGATGACGTCTTCCGACGAGCCTGAGAACCGGATCGCCTACTACGGTCGTCCGAACCCGCCGACGTTCGGGAAGACAGCGTTCGACTGCCCGTATTGCGGCGTGTTCGCGCAGATGGAGTGGCGAGAAGCCTCCGCACGCGAGTCTTACGCCGGAGAGCGGCTACCGCCGAACCGTGCGCATTGGGTGCAGTGCGACCACTGTAAAGAGATCCAGTACTGGATAGTCGATGCGTTCACCCCTCCACCTGGACCGTTTCAAGATCCACTACAGGATCAGACACCCCGCATCACCCGCATGGTCTTTCCGTCAGGCGGTCAAAGCTCTGCACCCCGAGCACATCCCGACATGCCCGAAGACGTGCGAGCGGACTACGACGAGGCTCGTGCGATCATCGACTCGTCGGTGCGCGGCGCGTGCGCGCTCCTCAGGCTAGCGACTGAGAAGCTCGTTCTTCAGCATCTCCAGCGCGACGGTGGAACCTTGAACGATCGGATTGGCAAGCTCGTCCAGAACGGGATCGCCCCCCAAATCCAGCAGGGTCTCGACACGCTCCGTGTGATCGGCAACGAGGCCGTCCATCCCGCGGAGCTGGATCTTCGAGACGACGCCGAAACCGCGCAGGGGCTCTTCTCGATCCTGAACATGATGGTCGAAGAAGCCATCACGAGACCGCGGCACCTTGAGGAAATGTACGCCAAGATTCCCGAGCGGAAGCGCGAAGGGATCGAGCAACGGGATAGGCGAGCGCTCGACGCGGGCGACCCCGCCTAGGCGCAACGCACGACGTGACCACCGCTGCAGACGCGTCACCGCCCGAACTGCTCGCCGCCGAACTCGCCGGCATGCTCCGTAGCGGTGTGACCATCGAGGCCTGCCGCAGCGCCGAGTCACTTCTGAGCCTCAGCATCGCTCGTGCCAAGGCCGCGTCCGAACGCCCCGACGACCTCGCAGTCAGCGTCAACAACCTGATCCGCGAAGCTTGCGCCGCTGTCGATGCCATCGACAGCGGCGGCATCGCCGTCCTGCTCGGCATCGCCCCGAACTACCGCGGACGCTCCCTGAAAGATCGCCGTATCGCGGCGGCTGCAAAGCTCGGCTACTCCGTCGAGCACCTCCGCAAGGACCGCACCGAACCGCTACTCGAAGCGGTCGCCGACGAGCTGTATGCGATGGACTCGGCGTACCGCCTGAGGCACCGCCACCGCGAGCTACCGCCAGAACGGTCGACGCTTCGGATCGACTGGCTCGAACAGCACCGCAGCTACCGACGCATCTGGACACCGATCACCGGCCTCCGCAGCGACCTGCACGTCCTTCTGGACTACTTCCGCGTCGCCAGGGATGCAGGACTGACCCCGCACGACGTCGATGATGGGGCTCGTCACGACATCTCCGATCGACTCAGCTCGATGACGTGGTATCTCGCCCGCTTCTCCACCGAGCTACAGCGGTTCGTCGAGCGCGAAGGCGGTCTCTGGTTGCTCGCCGATGCTGAAGCAGAGATCCAAGCCGCCGAAGCGATCTACCGGATCCAGACCCTGTTGCCGTTCGGCGAAGCCGACATCTCCTGGGTCAGGGGACTTCTGAAGGACCCCCGACATGAGGAACTCGAACCGTTCACCGACAGCCTGATCGCTGCGGGAGAGATCCGCCGCGAATTCATGGCCACCTGGGTCGACTGGGCATCGGTGCTCGTCGAGGCAGAAGAAGAGACTCCGTCACGCCCACGGCAGAAGCCTGCCTGCGTTCAGTGGCTCGATGCTTGCAATGAGTTCATCGGGCTGATCGATGCGGACTGGTATCGCGTGGCGGATTGGTATGCGCCCA
>JADMKN010000017.1:4568-7588 GCA_015478825.1 Patulibacter sp.
AGCAACCCCGAACCACCACCCACACGGAATCGTTGCGCATTAGGGGGAGTTCAAGATTCTGACGCATGCAAACCAGCAGAATTATCTTCCGCAGGATCCTCCGACGCAGACGACGGCGGAACCCATTCATTCATTCCGACTGGGAAGACAAAATGTTCAGGATTGGGGAGATCCTTAAGGGGCGCGCGACCCGAGCGCGCCGCTTTCCATCTTTCGAACGCAGCGCGTGCCTGCTCCAAAGCCAGCGCCCTATCACCGCTTACATTGTCATCATCTTTATTCTTCATTCTACCATTATACCTCAGACATCGCAATCATCCAACAACCCTCATCCGAGTCGTAATACCTCTCCAATACCTCGAACTTTGTAAACCGATCAAACGCAACCTCCCGCTCCCACGGCACGGCAGAGTGCGAGTCCACAATGCGACCAGACTTGGAAACAATAACCCACTGGACGTTTCCACTTCCGAAACTAAACTGAGGATCCATCGTTGCACTTGTGTATCCGTTCTCGACAATAATCACCCCAGGGGAGTACCTCTCGATATTTTCCACTGGAAGATCATCGGCAATCCTTCGGAAAACAGGACCCTCAAACTTCTCAAGTTCCGCTAGGGCACGACTAATTAGACTCGAATCCGGGGCAATCGTCTCAACCTCATCAATGGTTCCAGATCGGAACGCTTTATTAATCCTAAGATAGTTCCCCGCTGGGCTTGTATAGAAGTGAAGGGCGTCACGAACCCACGGGGCCATCGGAGCATCTACCGTCGCCTCGCGTGGGGCATCATCCTTCACATCTCCTTCGCCCTCCGAAGATCGACCTGTCCGTACTGCAGCATCCCGTCCATTATCGACGCGACTAGATTTCAGCACCCCCAACGCCATCCGCCCCAAACGATCAACCGACATCAAGACGGCGACCTGAGAGGCATCTTCATCGGCAGCGATCCTTCGCCCAGCCGCGGCTGCCGTTGCTTTCAGTCCTTCAACTTGCCGTTCGAGCGCCAACAAGCTGCGCTTGTCGCCTCCAGCCCGTCGTGCCTCGGATAGCGCTTTCTGAGCCGCGTGGAGTCCCGACGCTATCTCTTGTCGGCTTGATGCCGACAACACGGACCGTTCGGCGCGCTCGATCTCGCTACGACTCTGGCTGTGCTGCGCTTCTGCACGTTGTGCTCGCTGCTGTGCTTCGGCGGCTGCCGGCGTCGACACAACCAAGGCCTGCGCGACGCGCTTCTCGTATGCAACGCGGACGCCAGCACCGCCGAGTCCTGTCGCACCCAGGGTGCGGATCGCTGACGTCTGACTCCCTCGACAGGCCATGTCACGTACTCCGGTTCGCGGTGCGCCGACCCAGAAACTTACCGCATAAACGCACCTCCACGCGAACGGCCGACAGGTGGCATCATACGGCGTCTAACGGCAGCTCCTCGGTCCTTCCGGGGCGGCGAGAAGGGGTCTATGGCGGTGACTTCCACGTTTAGCGCGCACGAGCAATCAGCGCTCGCTGCGCACTTCCAACAACGGGACCTACGCTGCCCCGACACGCTCCGGTCGGTGTACGGATCTGACCTCCCCAAGCGGCTACCGGGCGTGCTCTGCCGCCCGACCGATTCCGACGAGCCGTTCAGCATCGCCTGGGCAGAACGAATCATCAACGCCAGCGATTGGCCGCTCCTGCCGAACCTCGTTCCGATCATGGCGCTTGACGAGCGATCCTTCGTGTGCGTTGTCGCGTCAAGCCTGGACGACGACATCGCCCTGCCTGGCGAAGGTGCCGTTGTGCGCTGGCATCTCGACGTTACGAAGGACGAGCATCAAGCGGCAATCCTCGACACGAACTGCCTGCTCTACATCGAATCAGTCGCCGAGGAACTCGAAGCTCGCGAGGAAGGCTTGTCGCGCGTTCTCGAAGAGATGGGGCCTGCGTACGAGTTGCAGTACCTCGAGGTCGAGCGACGCCCTCGAGACTTCGTGTTCCGACCCGTACGCATTGCGTGCCAGAACGTCGCGGTTGCACTCGGCGCTTTCGCTCACGATTCGTCGTTCGATGGACTCTCTGTGGTTGCTTGGCAGACCTGCGAGGTTCCGCACGTCGCGGCGCACGAAGCCAGTCGAGCCCTTACCGCGCTGATGCTCTGCGACGCCTTCCAGAGCGGCGGCACGATGGAGATCCGCTTCGATCAGCGCACCCGACTGCGTGCCGACGGCACAACACCGAAGTCCGGGCAGCACGTCCAAGTCGACAAGACCTACCACGGGCACCCCGAGCGGCAGGTGCCGGCCAGCCTGCGGCGATTCGGGCGCACAGTCGGCGTCCCGCTCGGGCAAACGCACAACGCGCGCATCACGCCGGAGGAGTCGCGTCGGCTCTTCAAGGCCATCACCCCGATGCCGACCGCTCTGGCGATGCGGGTCGACAAAGCCGTAGCCGAGGGCGTCGCGACACCCGAGCGTCTGTGCTTCACCTTGCTCTCCCAGATCTGGCGAGAGGTGGAGCTGGACTTCATGCTTGCCGTCTCGCCCCGTACCGGCTCCATCATCAGCGGTGGTGCCCCGCACGATCGTCGTGCAGAACGACAAACCGAATCGGAGGTCACGCGAGCCGCCCTGATGCTCGGCATGTACTTCCGCAGGCTCGACAGCAGCGACGGCGCCGGCGCCACGAAAAGCGAAGCTCGCGTGCTGGAGGACAACCGCGTTGGCGTGTCATGGGAAGTCCTTCCAGATATCGGGGGCGTACGCTTCTCGGGGCTACGCTCGGAGCCGCTCCCGTGGCAGGACATCCACGGAAGCTCCTCGCACGTTCTGAACGACCAGGACACATTGATCGTCCTGCCGCGCCTTGCGGTCGACAGCGAAACGAGCGACCTTGCCGCTGCCCTTGCCGCTCGCGCGTCAGCTGCGGTCGTCGTTCCCAGCGACGCACGAACGACGTCAGAACGCTTGCCGTCGGAGAGGTGCTTCCTGCTGCGGTGTCCAGCTCCGCCAGTCGGTCTGGACACCGCAGCAGGAAG
>JADMKN010000018.1 GCA_015478825.1 Patulibacter sp.
AGACGTCGGCGGTGGCCTTCAGGATCCCGTTGTCGCCGCTGTTGATCCGCAACTTGAAGTCGCTGATCGGCACGTCGGGAACGTCCTTGAACGTCGTCTCGAGCTTCTGCTTGCCCACCGGGCCCGAGACCGACGAGTCCGCCCAGACGTTGATCTTGATGCCCTGACCCGCAAGGGTCATGAACAGCTTGGGCAGCGTCGCGATCTGGCGTCCGCTCTCACTGGTCCGGTACCCCTTGACGAAGTAGACCGGGCCGGCGACCGGCACGTCCAGCAGCGGGGTCGTCGCCGTCGCGTCGCCGACGATCGACTCCGCGGGGCAGCCACCGGCGGCCGCCTGCGCGGGCTCGCACAGCGCCTTGGCGTTGTTCGGATCCAGCGCCACGGCCAGCGGAAGCGTCGCCTTGACCTGCTTCAGGTTGGCGTTGCCCGCGATCGTGCCGAGGTTCGCCTCGACGCCGGGATGCTTGCCCTCGTCCATCTCCTTCTCGCCGGTAAACGTCATCGACAGCTCCGGGTCGAGCTCCAGCGCGGCGCAGTCGCCGACCTGGAACCGCGTCGCGACGGGCACCGTGTTGCCGTGCGCGGAGTTGATCGCCGCGTGGACCGCCTGCGGCTCGCACGACGTCGGGTTGACCGTGAACCCGGGCTTGTCCATCGAGACCCGCAGGTGCTTGAGCTGGATCGGGATCCCGTGCAGGATCGTCGGCAGCGGATCGCTGACGACCGAGACGCGGGCGTCATCCGGATGGACGTAGATCCGCTGGCGCACGACCACCATGCCGAGGTCGATCGGACCGGCCTTGGCGTGGATCATCACCTTCAGGCTGAACGGCGCGTCGGCGTACGGTCCCTCCAGGTACACCGGGCCCGAGAGCCAGAACGGGTTGGCGCCCGGGCCTGCCGCCACGCGCGCCGTGCCGACGCGCTGCCCGATGTTGCCCTTGAGCTGCGCGAGCAGACCCTTGGGCAGCTCGAGCGAGATGCCGTTGATCGCGGGCTGACCGTCAGACCGCGCGACATCGAGCGTGAACGGCGAGAACGCGCCGGCCCGCGGCAACAGGGTCCCCGCGTTGAACGCCGGGGTGAACGCGAACGCCTTGGCGCACCCCTCGGTGATCTCGAACGTGTCCGTCGGCGTCGCCACCACGCCGCCGTGCGACGTGATGTGGGTGTCGGTGGTCTTCGTCCCGCAGGTCGAGGGGTTGGCGAGCACCGCCCGCGGACCGCTCTTGAACGAGAGCGAGATCTTGTTCGCCGGCAGCATCGGCTGGTCGTCGAACGTCGTGGTCAGGCGACCGGTCACCGGATCGGCGTCGATCTTGCCCGGCAGCTTGAGCTGCACGCCACCGCCCTCGGCGTAGAGGAAGACCCGCAACATCTGCTCGCGCGTCTGCGTGCCCAGGTAGATCGACCCGGTCAGGTCCTCGCCCATCACGGGACTCTCGATCTTGACCGTGCCGATCTGCGATCCCGCCGGGCAGGCCGGCTTGTCGAGGTTGCCGATGCCGATCTGCGCGTCCGAGCAGCCGGCCAGGCGGTCGGACCCGGACGGCGAGACGACCATGCCCTCGGGCAGCGCCACCACGGCCTGCTTCAGGGCCGGCGTGCTAACACCGGTCGGCTCGTTGTTCTGCGGGATCTCGATATCGACGTCGAGCCCCGTCGGCGCGGCCGCCTCACGGCTGGTCGGCTGGACCGCGATCCGCGGCTTGAACGACATCTTCTCGCAGCCGGTGAAGGCCGGGATCGTCGTCGACTGGGTGTCGAAGGCGGGGAACGCCCAGGTGTTGGCCTTGATCGTGGCCTCGGTGGGGACGCCGCACTGGGAGGGGGCGATCATGAAGGGGCGGGCGGGAATTCCGCTCTTGACGCCGCCGCTGGGGTACGGCGGGGCCGCCGGGTAGGCGCTCGCCACCGAGCACTGGGTGACTTCGCAGAACCGGTCGCGGACCGCGTCGTGGGACGGGTCGCCCGGTACGCCCCAGAAGTTCAGCTTGACGCCGAGCACGGGCAGGATGTTCGGGGTGTTGAGCGTGGTCATGCTCAGCCCGAAGTCGCCGTCCGAGCGCACCGACGCGGTGATCTGGACGAGTACGCTCGCGCTGCCGTTGAAGGCGAACTGGGCGACGGCGCCCTGCGGCGGCTCGATGTTGTAGATCGGCGTGGTCACGACGTAGTTCATCCCGAACAGCGGCGCGAACTGGATCTCGGCCTCACCGATCTGGGTATCGACCGGGCACTGCGGGAACTTGACCGGCGAGCACTTCGGGAAGTTCTCCGGGTTCCCGACCAGGCCCGGCGGCAGGTCGACGCTCACGTCCTTGGGGTCGTCGACGGGCACGGTCGAGGGCATGCCGAAGAAGATCCCCGGCTTCGACTTGAATGCAAACTCCGTCAGCACGTCCGGGTGTCCACCCGCTTGCGTGTCCGAGACCGCGATCTTGAAGCTGCCCGGCACCAAGCCCGGGTCCTCCGCCTGGGCGGGCGCGGCGACGCCGAGCCCGATCACCGCGGCCAGGGCGAGCGCCCGGCCGAGGAACCGCGTGCGCCGCGGTCGCTGCTGCGCCATCGTGGTGCGCCCTTCGGTCGTGTTCTGTGGGGTCGCGGTCCGGGCCGAAGCCGAGTGCCGCAAGCGGATGTCGTGCAGGCCCGGCATCAGAGCTCACCCCTGACGACGGCCCGCGAGCTGCCCTGCTTGGACCGCTTGAAGGTGGCGGCGACGCGGACGGTCTGCGTCTTGCCCTTGGCCGGCGTGAACCGCACCGTCACCCGCGTCTTGACCGTGCCCTTGCGGCGCAACGTCCGCGTTGCGCGCGACGTCAGCCGCACGTTGACGCGGTAGGTCGTCGAACGGGTCGCCTTGCGACTCCCGCGCTTCAGGCCCCATCCGGACGTGCGGATCTGGCCCTTGCCGGGCACCCGCACCCGAACCACGGCCTTCGTGCCGCGGGCGGTCTTCGGCCGGGTGGCCCGCACCTTGCCGGTCGCCTGCGGTTCGTCCAGCTTGGGCGGGACCACGTTGCCGGGTCCGACGAAGCTCGGCGATCCCGGAAGCGGCAGCACCGGCTGCGGCGTCACCGCGCCCTGGCAACTGTCACCGCAATCGCGAACCGTCTCGGAGGGCGGGAAGCCCCCGCCGACCCGCGACACGTAGAGCTTGCGATACGGGTCGCTGACCCCCGGGACCAGTGCGCCCCATGAGGCGAAGTAGACGCTCGAGGCGTCCCACGACATGCTGCGGATCTCTGCGTCTCCGGAAGCCGTACCCGACGAGAGCAGCGTCTGCGTGCCGTTCTTCCAGAGGTAGACGTCGGCGGAGCCGTTGACGTCCTGCGGCGAGATCGCCGACGGCGTGTCGAAGGCGATGGCCGAGCCATCGGCCGAGATCGCCGGCCGGCGCAGCTTGTCTTGGGTTGGCTGCGTCCCGATCGCCTGCACAGGAACGCCCGCGGGCGGGCACGACACGCAATCCACCGAGCCGTCGGCGCCGAACCGGTGGAGCTGCGTCGTGCCCGCCGTGCCGTAGCCCGCGTGGTCGATCGCGTTGCGGAGCAGCCAGGCGCTGCCGTCCCGACTGACCTCGGCGTAGCCGTTCGGGTTGCGGAACCCGTTGAGGCTTGCCTCGGCAATTTGCTGCGACGCGCCCCCGCGCCAGCGGAACAGCCGGTCGGGCTGCGGTCCGCCGCCTGGCACGTTCACGATGTACCAGAGGCTCGACCCGTCACCCGAGACTACGGGACGCTCAGCCGAACCGAACTTCAGCGTGGCTCCGGCCGGCAGGCCGATCAAGGTCGTCTGGCCGCTCTCGTGGATATAGAGCTGCTCGACACCGGCGACGGCGTCCGCGGTCAGCTTGGCCGACGATCGAAAGAAGATCCGGTCGGCGCTCGGCGACATGCCGATGAACGTCGCCGCGCCGTCCGCCTCACCGGCAAGCGGTCGGCTGATGTCGGTGGCGACGCCGTCCTCCCACAGGTAGAGGTGCGAACGCACCGTCTGGAGCGGCGAGGATCCGGGGACCGTGCACTGCTCGTTGCTGATGATGACCCGTCGGCCGTCGGCCGAGATGCCGTTCTGCAGCACGCCGGTCGTTCCGGGGAACGACGCGCCGTAGCTGCCGCACGCCTGGACCCGCGGATCGTCGATCTCCACCGCGTCGAACTGGTTCTCCGGATCGTTCCAGCGGTAGAGTCCGGACGCGCTCGTCGTCCCCGGGACGACGCCGGGCAGCGCCTTCAGGTACAGCCGTCTCACGTCCTCGTCGGCGCCGTAGTACTCGGCAGGGTTCGGGTTGCCGAGCCCCGGGTTGGGGTACGTGAGCAGCGGCTTAACCGGCTGCCCGGCGGCGTGAAGGTAGATCCCATCCGTGCGGGTACCGGCCTCGGGGCCGTTCGGGGCACCCTCGACCGCGACCAAACGCGTGCCGTCGACGGACTGGCTGGGGACGCCAAGCGCGGCGCCGGGGCTCTGCAGCAGCGTCCGTCCGGGGGTCCATCCCTGGCTGGTACGCGACGAGACGCGCATGCCCGAGCTGAACTGGTCGCTAGCGAAGAACGCCTGCTCGACGTCCGCCGAACCCCAGCCGACGAGCAGGGACAGTCCCAACGACTCCGCCGGGGAGATCAGCTCGATCCCGCGCTCGGCCGCGCCCGCGCCTGCGGGGAGGGCCAGCGCCAGCGCGGCGGTCGCGCCGAGCGCGGCCGACCAGCCGAGCGTTCCGGCAACGTTGCGGCGTCTCATCGGCGCCCCTCTTCGTCGCGGCGGACGCCCTCTGGGCACCCGGTCGCCGTCCCCGATACGGATTGTCCTGACCACGCAACGGGCCAGAGCCTTCTCATCAGCACACGCTCTCCCTTCGATTCCCATGAGCCATGGGTACTGCTCGCGCTGGAACGCTCGTACGCGCACTACGCACGCGAGCACTGCAGGGAGATCCAAGCATCGTCCATGTAGCGCGGACTACTCCTCATTGGAATGTTCACTTGGATACCCGCAGTAGGAACGGGTTGCGCAGCCCTGCGTGTCGGACGACGTGGGTACCAAACGTCCCCGCGAGCGCGCTCGACGCCGCTCGGGCAAGCGACACCGGGCGCCCACGGGCCCGAGAACGACCAAGGGCCGGCGCATGCGCCGGCCCCCAGGGAGGTCGTGTGGAGTCCTACCCGCAGGCGATCAGTTGCGCTCGACCCCCTCGACCGTGACGGTACGACGCAGGTTGACCGTCTTGCCCTTGCGGGGCTTGTAGGCCACCCGCACCGGCACCCGGACCGAGCGTCCCTGGGCCAGGCGCGAGCGCTCGGCGGCGGTCAGCTTCAACCGCGACTTGATCGTCGCCGCGTCGGCCGAGCGGATGGTCCGTCGGGTCGTGGCGATCCGGCTGCCCGACAGCGTCACCCGGCCACCGGCGATGCCGCCGACGCGGACCGACACCGAGCTGCGGCTCGCGTCCGACGACACGATCTGCGGCTCGCAGCCCGACGTCGTGGCGCGGATCGTAGTGCGCTCGACCTTGCCGTTGTGGCCGGTGAACTCGATCCCGGTGCCCTTCGGAGCGCCGCAGACGTTGGCCGTCGCCTTCAGGATGCCGTTCTCGCCGCTGTTGATCTGCAGCTTGAAGTCGTCGATCGGCACGTCCGGCACGTCCACGAAGGTCGTGACCAGACGCTGCTTGCCGACCGGACCCGAGACCGACGAATCCGCCCAGACGTTGATGTTCACGCCCTGGCCCGACAGCCGCATGAACAGCTTCGGCAGCGTGGCGATCTGGCGCCCGCTGGAGCTGGTGCGGAACCCCTTGACGAAGTAGACCGGACCCGACACCGGGCCGCTCAGCAGCGGCGTCGTCGCCGACGCCTTGCCGATGATCGACTCCGCGGGGCACTTGCCTGCCGGGGCGTCAGCCGGTTCGCACAGCGCCTTCGCGTTGGCCGGGTCGAGCGCCACTGCCAGCGGCAGCGTCGCCTTGACCTGCTTCAGGTTGGCGTCACCCGAGATCGTGCCGAGATTCGCCTCGACCCCCGGGTGCTTGCCCGTCTCCATCTCCTTCTCGCCGGTGAACGTCATCGACAGGTTGGGATCGAGCCCGAGCGCTCCGCACTCGCCGACCTGGAACCGCGACGCCCGGTGCGCGGTGCCTCCCGTGATCGAGCCGATCGCCGCGTGGATCGCCTTCACGTCACACGACGTCGGATTGACCATGAACCCGGGGCCGTCGATCGTCACCCGCAGCGCGCGGTAGTTGAGCGGCACGCCCTCGATGATCTGCGGCATCCCGCCCGGCACGGTCTGCATCAGCCGACCGGTGTGGTTGAACACCCGCGAATCGATCAGCCGCGCGGTGATGCTCGCGTCGTTGTCGTCGACGAAGATCCCGACCCGCGCAACGACGGTGCCGAGATTCAGCGGCCCCGCCTGAGCCGGCACCTGCAGGCTCATCGAGTAGGGCGCTCCACCGTACGGCCCCGACATGAAGACCCGCGTCGGAGCCTTGCCGGGCTGGGGAACGGTCATCGGGTGCGAGCCCGATCCGACCTGCGCCACCACGTGACCGACCTGCGACGCGGGGCCGCAGGCGCCCAGGTTCGCGTGCGCCTCCGCGCAGAGCTCGACCGTGCCGACCTTGCCGAGCAGGCCGGTGGGCAGCTTGGCGTCGATCGTCCAGAGGTTCTGGTGCCCGTCGGGACGCGCGAACGTCATCGAGAACGGCGACGACTTGCCGGCCACCGGGTCGGTCACGCCGGCCAGGAAGGCCGGGGCGAACATGCTGTTGTCACACGCCCCGCCGGCCGGAGCGCGGTCGATCGTGAACGTGTCGGTGCCCGACACCGGGCTCCCGGGTTGCGCCCACGAGCTGATCGACCATTCGGTCGTCTTCGCGCCGCAGGTGACGGGGTTCGACAGCACGGCCCGGTCGCCGCCCTTCAACTTCAGGGTCAGCTTCGAGAACGGCTGCTCGGGGTTGTCCATGAACGTCGTCGACACGCGGCCGGTCACCGGATCGGTGGTGATCTCGCCGGCGAGCTTCATCCGCACGCCGTAGCGGTCGTTCTCGGGGACCATGTAGATCGCCAGCGTCGACCCGAACGGGTTGGCGTTCTGCGCCGCCATGAAGACCCCGCCGGTCAGCGGCTGGTCGATCAGCGGCGTGTCGATCGTGACCTCACCGATCTTCGAGGACTGCGGGCACTGCGCCGCGCCGTCCTTGCCCATGCCGACCTGCGCCTCGGAGCACGCGGTCAGGCCGTCCGATGCGCCCGGGTTGAGCGTCACGCCCTTCGGAAGCGCCACGACGGCGTCCTTGAGGTGGGACGTGGCGCGGCCATCCGGCGCGTCACCCTGTCGCTGCGAGAGCTCGACCGTGTAGCCGGATGGAGCACCCGCGATCGTGTGATCCGGCTGAACCTTGACCTTCGCATCGAAGTCGAGCTGCTCGCAGCCCGTCACCGGCGGGGCAGCGTACTCCGCCGTCACCCAGCGATCCGTGTTCTGCCAGCTATTCGTCCGAATGCGCGTGACCATCGGCTGCCCGGTGCAGCGGGTCGGCAACGTCAGGAAGG
>JADMKN010000019.1 GCA_015478825.1 Patulibacter sp.
GCTCACGTAGATTCGCCGCCCAAGCGGCAGGTTCGTTCGTCGCGAAGGACCAGGGTCTCTCGACGGACCGCGTAGAGCCGTGTACTCGTTCTGGATCAGTAATCCACTGCGGCGCGGTCGTAGGCAAACCGAGCGTCGGACTCGTTCAAGACCTTAGCCCTCACCTCGGAGCGTTTAAAGTCGAGCACGCGCAGTTGGCCGCCGTCGATGCGCGAGATCGACTCGATCCTGTGAAAGCGATCGCCGTAGACCTCCGCGAACCGTGCCATGCCGTGCAGTTTCCAAGCCGCGTCGGGGAGCCAGTGGCCGTGGGGGTCAATGAGACTTGCCACCAAGCCGTCCCCGCTATCTACAAAGAATAGAAAGTCGGGCCGCAGGGTCCGCCAGTCGCCGTGGCGGTCTCGATACGCGATGCTCATCGAGTCGCGCCCGCCAATCGGGTTCCGGTACCAGGCCAAGGCCCCATCCCGCGACATCTCGGCGTCCAGCACCTCGATCTCGTCGGGGTTCAGCTTGCCGACAGGGAACATGCCCTCCTCGTCGGCCAGCAGGTGCAGGGCCCGTCGCTCGAGGAGCTGCTCGGCGTCGCCGATGACGCGCTTCGTCTCCTCCTGTCTGTTCTTCGGCAGTGCCATCGAGATGAGCTGCGGGTCAGTGCTCATGGCAGTGATTTCCGCGTAGAGGCTTTGCCTCGACTCGGTGAGATCCTTGATCGCGACGCGGTACTGGCCGAGCCACTCGCGCGCGATACGATCGGCTTCGGCGTCGAGCGCGGGCCGCGTTTGCGGCAGCATCGCGAGGGCGGCAACGCGGATGTTCGCATCCCTGTAGGCGTCCTCGTCCTCGGCGTCGGCGGCAAGGCGCTCAACGTAGGTGCGGGCGATGTCCGGCGTGATCGTCCGTGCGCCCGTCCGGTAGGCATCCTGGATCGCGCGATCGTCAGCGTCCTCCGTCCACGACTCGTCCTGACGCAGACCGTGCCGGGCGTGCACTCGGACACTGCCGCCGGCGACCGTCAGCACGTCCTTAACCGCCTTGGCAAGGTCGTTCGCGTACTGGGCCGCCAGTCCGTTCAGCACGCCGTGGAGGCGCTCGTGTGCGAGCTTCCCGGCATCGGCTAGCAGCCTGTCAGCCGCGAGCGCGTGGGCCAGGGAGGTGAGCCGCTTGATTGGGTTCGCGTGCTTCCGAGGCAGCGTCTCCGCAGGCAGCGCCTGGAACAGCTCCCAAACCGCGCCGCGCACAGCCTCGTTAGGCGTCATAAGCTGCGGGTCGACGAGAACGCGCTGGCCGGTGCCGCCACCGGTGGTCAGGTCGTTGCCCATGATCCGCTCCAGCACGAGGCTGGCCGTTGCCTTGTTGAATTTCGGCAGGATGCACTCGACGCTGTTCAGCAGATCGTCGCCCTCGATGCGCCGTGCGAGCGGCGTGCGGATCATCCGGCCCAGGAGCTGCGTGATGTGCGTCTCGTCCTTCGCGGGGCGGAACGACACCATGACCTCAGCGCGCGGGCAATCCCAGCCTGTGCTGATCGCGTCCTTTGCCAGCAGCACACGGACGTAGGAAGCGTCCTGCACGCGCTCCGGCGAGATGTACGGAACGCTGTGCGGTCCGAAGGTCTGCGCGGTGTGTTCTCCGAAGACGTGGGCGATCGCATCCGCTTCTAGATCCGGCCACTCTTCACGGACCACGTCGATGGCCGAAGCAACTTCTGTTGGGGAGGGCTTGTTCGGCACCTGAAGCACCATCAGCGGCTTGATGGGCTCCTCGCCCTGTTCTGCGGCGTACTCCGACCAGGAGTCGGACAGCGCCTTCACCTTCCGGACCCCGCGACGCAGCAGCACGGTGTTGAAGTCACCCGTCTCCGCCGGGAAGTCGAGCACGATGTCGTCTTTCAGCAGGCCCGACTCCTGAATGCGCACGGGGTCGACTTGCACCGTCGCCAGGTGCACGCGGTTCGACTGCACCTCAGCTTCGCTCATGGCCGCCTCGAATCGTTGGACCGTGGCGGAGATACCCCAGACGATCGGCACCGGCGGCACATCGCTATGCCCGTTGATGAGGCGCTTCACGATCGTCGGGGTCTCCGACGGACGCTTGCCCATGCCGCGATGCGCCTCGTCGAGGACCATGTACAGAGTGAGGTCGTCGTCCTCGACTGTGTTCCGCAGCGTGTCCCAAAACGTGAACGGAACGGTGTCGGCATGCGAGTCGAACCCCGGCAGTGCGTCCGACTGGTCACGACCTCGCACGAGCAGGCTGTTCTTCGAGAGCTTCGAGGTGTTCAGGAAGTAGACGTTGCCTGCCTGGAGCTTTTGGTAACGGAAAGGGTGCTCGACCGTGACGAGCCTGTTCCGCAGGCGGTCGGACGCCTGCTCCAGCCGGTGCCTGGTCTGCTGGTTCAGCGCGGGATCGTCGCTGAACCACAGCACGACCGCTCCGGTGTCTGGCGCGATGCTGAAGTCGTCGCTACCCCAGAACAGCGCCTCGATCACCGCGGCCGCCATCACCGTCTTCCCAGCTCCGGTGGTCGCCGTGAGCGCAACCGAGGATACTCGTCTGCTCGCGCTACGGTAGAAGTCCCGTGCCGAGGTCAGTTCGCGCAGCGTATCGCCCACTGCATCGGCTTGGTAGTCCTTCAGTGTGAACCGCATCAGAAGTCCCCCGTCATCTCGCAGTTGCGGAGGTAGTCCTCGTAGAGGCGCACAGTGGCGATGCCCCGGATCTCGTCTGCGACCTGCTGGTAGCGACCCTCGTCGTCTGTAACGATGTACGCGATTTGGATACCGTCCCTCTTGCGAAGCGCCTCCACGAACGCGGCGGAGTCGTCCAGGTCCCGCAGGACGCCGTAGCTGTCCGCGATTGCCCACCCTCCCTCGATCGAGTCGATGCGCGAACCGACCGCACCGGCGCGCAGCCACAGCATTGGGTCGATCGCCGCGAACGCACGGTCCACCCCGACGAGCCACTTCGACTCGTACGTCAGCGTGAAGAACGCCGCGTTCTCCTCGAAGCCGTCAGACATCGGGAACTCGTCTACGAACTTGTAGTCGCCCTTGATCGGCTCGCCGTCCGGCGTTCGGCCCGTGATCGCGGAACGGATGCGTGGCTTCGTGATGTACCCACAGATGCCCCACTTCTCCCAGTCGGGGTCGCCGGGCCGCAGGCGTTGCCTGCAGAGTTCGGCCTGCTCGTCGGCTGACACCTCGTTGTTCGTAACCGAGATGCACTGACGACGGCCGCCGTCCTGCTTGTTGAGGCGCATCACCGCGTGCGCCGTCGTGCCTGACCCCGCGAAGAAGTCCAGTATCACCGCGTCAGGCTTGTCAGCGACGAAGAATCGCAAAGCGTCCTCCACCGCATACAGGGACTTGGGGAAGGGGAACTCGCGGCCCGGCAAGATCGAGTTTCTGAGCAGGCGGGATCCGTACTGTGTTGCATCATGTGAAGCAATACGCCATTGCGTTCCGGGGGTCGCCCGAACGAGATCGGTGCCTTTCCGCTCGAAAAGGAACGAACCATCCGGGCCTCTTCCCGACGGTGCGTATTCGCCGTCCACGATCTTTGCGTATTCGCCGTCCTTAAGAATCGAGACGACGTAACCACGCTTCCGGTTTCCGCTGATACGGACTCTTCCTTGCGCGAGCCGGCGCTCGAATTCCTGCTTGCTCCACATCCAGCGCCCTTCCGATCCGTCCTTACGGATAGGAAGCACAGGGACAGTGTCTTCTATGTCCTTCGCTTCTGACACTCCCGCGGGGAGTGGGTCGCCGACATATGCGACCCTCGGGCCAGCCGGATCAACGTAGATCGGGTAGAAACCTCCCGGGGAGTCCTTACGCCTCGCCCCGCTGCCCGAACGCCGCAACATGTCCCAACGCGGTGCTCCTGTATGGGTTCTCCCTTTCGCCGACACCCATTCCCGCGAAAGCAGCACACGTCCCGCCATCGCAGTGCCGAGTCGGACGAAGTAGATGTACTCGTCAACGCGCCCAAAGGAGCCAAGTCGAGGAGACGCAGCGGGATTGATTTGCGAACTGACCATCTGAATATGGGCCTCAGGGAATGTCTGCTCTAGCAGCAGGCCAAGGCGCAGGTACTCCTTCTCGTCGATCGTCACTATCAGGACCGAGTCGTTGGGTTTGAGCAGTCGTTTGGCGAGCTTCAGTCGACGCTCCATAAACGCCAGCCACTTCGAGTGCCGGTAGAGGTCATCACCGGCGACGTAGTCGTTGTTGTACTTCCAGTCCCGAGCACCCGAGTTATACGGCGGGTCGATGTAGATCGCATCCACGGCCTTCTCGTGCGTGAACGTGAGCTGCTCTAGGACGTGGAAGTTCTCGCCGTTGATGACCGTGTGGAACGGCTTGTCGTCCCCGCGCTCGACCGTCCCGTCGGGACGTAGTCCGGGGTAGATGCGATCCCGAAACTCGGCCACCAGGATGAGATCAGCAATCGACGCTGTGATGGTCTCTGTCTCATCGCCACTCGGCGTAGAGATGTCAGCGTCGTTGCCGTTCACCGCGTCGACGACCCAGATACGTTGATCGCCGCGAACCAATGAACCCCGCGGGGGAAGCAAGCGAACCTTGCTGGCCCTGCGAATCTTGTGCCCCGGAAGCTCGACGGCCTCAGGTGCGTGGCGCTCGAAGTTGAGCCCGAAACGCAGGCGCTTCTGTAGAGGCTGAATCTCTTCCTCAAGATCCTTGCCGAGTTGCGGGTCGAGTTGGCTTGCAGCGCGAAGCAGGTCCGATAGCCGTGACATCTCCATCCTTTGCTCGAACGAAAGCGAGTCCGCGGTGCGCGTGCTCGCGGTGCGAGCTAGCCCCTAACGTACCTCTGCGTCATCGACCGTGACGAGAGCCGAGCCATCCGACTGCGAAATGCCGGGCCTACATCTACGCGCGGCAGGCCGTGCACATCGGTCCCGACGGGTGCCGTCAGAGTATCTCGATCAGCAAGTCGAGCCGCTATTCGCAGGCGCCACCACGCGGCTTCTGGTCGGCTGGGCGCCCTGAGCGACACGAGCGATATTCGCGCGTAGGATTCAAAACCCCATCTTGCTCTCCAACTTCCCCGTGTTCACGTCGAAGCAGAACTGGTAGAGCGACAGCAGCTCGCCCTTGCGGTTGTAGTAGATGCACGACGAGCCGATCGGTTCGTCGAAGCCCTCGATCTCGGACGAGTACTCGCTCTCGTCCGTGGGGGCGCCCAGGCGGTCCTCGACGGCGTCGCGCGTCATGCCGGTCTCGATCGACCGGTACTGCGTCGACGTGATCGCCGACTTGTCGTTCTCCTTCTGGACCTCGTTCGCGGCGCCGCCGATCAGCGCCACACAGCCGCCGATCAGCAGGACGGACGCCAGCAGGATGCCAAGGGTGATCTTGAGAACGGTCTTCACGGGGACTCCCGGGGAGGCGCACCGGCCGGGCACGCGTCGGGCGGGCTCCGAACGAGCCCACGCGGAGAGGTCGCCGTCCGAGGCCCCGATCTGACACGACGTCGCTGATTCCGGTGCGATGCGGGCGCTTCGCCAGGCCGGAACACCGCTCGCGACACGAGGCGCACGGCGTCCACGTCACCCGCTAGCCTCCGCCCCGATGTCGTCGCGTCCCACGCCGATCACCGACCTCGGCGACGCGATCGCTGCGGCCGGAGCCCTGCGACGGGACCTGGGCATCGAGCCGGACCGGCCACTCGGCTGCGCCGTCTCGATCGTCGAGGAGCACCTCGACCTGGACGTCGTCATCGCCCGCCTTCCCGCGGGCTGCTCGGGCTTCTACCTCCCGCGCCCCGGGCGTAGCTTGATCGCCGTCAACGGCACGCACGCGGTGGTCCGGCAGCGGTTCACCGTCGCGCACGAGGCCGGGCACCACGTCCTCCGCCACGGCGCCGCGCCCCGGGTGCTGACCGTCCCGCTCGCGGAAGCTGCCTCCGCGACGACCGTGGATCGCTCGTCCCTCACCGAGCCCGAAGCTGCGGCGCATGCCGCGTCGCCCGACGCCGTGCCGGCGACGCCGTTCCGTCGCAGCACCGACGCCCGTGAGCGGGCCGCCAACGCGTTCGCCGCCGAGATGTTGTGCCCCGCGTCAGCGGTTCGCGCGTTCCTCGGTCATTCCCAGGCCACCACGCCTGAGCCCGCCGCGGTCGAGTTCGATCAGGTGGTGCGGCTCTCCGCGGCCTACGGCATCTCGGCCGCCGCGGTGCTCGCCCGACTGGAGACGGCCGAGGTGCTGGCCGACCCGACCGCTCGTGCAGCGCTTCAAGCGCGCATCGAAGCCGCCGAGCACATCCCCCGCTACGGTGCTCTCGGTCTCACGGCGATCGACGACGAGCTCGAGCAGATCGCGGCCCTTGGAGTCCTGCCGCGACTGCCCGAGGGGATCAGCGGCGACGTGCTGCTGGCGGTGACCGATCCGGATCGTGACCACGACGAACTGCCGACGCCGATTCGCAAGCTCCGGCGGTTGCTCGGCGTCGATCCGCCCGAGCCCGCGGCGGCGACGTGACCCCCAAGCCCGGCGGGGAAGCGCCTACGGGATGGCCCGCCCTCGGGTCGACCGTGCCAAGCCGCCTCGCGACGCGGGGTCAACCGCCGCGCAGCAGATCGTCGAGCTCGTCCCACTGCTCGCCGTCCTGCAGGCTGAGCGCCGCGCTGGCGCCGGCCAGCAAGCTCTCCAGCTCGGCGCCCTCGGCGGAATCGGCGCGGTAGAGCGCCGCCGCCCGCGGCGGGATCAACGCGCCCTCGGCCTGTCCGAGGATCCGTGCGAGCGCGCGGGCGGCCCGCGCCGAAACACCGCTGGACGCCAGCTCGCCGGACTCCAGGCGCCCGAGCAGCGTCGCCGCTCGTGGTCCGTGACCGGTCAGACCGAAGGCGTCGGCGAGGCGCGCTCCGACGTCCGACAGCGACAAGCCGGCGGAACGCCGGGCGTCTGCGAACCGTCGCGCCCACGGCCGCTCGTCGAAGGCATCGCCGAGCGCGATCGCCGCGGCGAGCACCGGATCGTCCTCGCTCACCGATTCGCGACGCGGCTCCACCGCGGGCGCGACCAGCAGGAACGTCTCGAGTTGGCCGGCCAACGTCTCGACGTCCTCGCCCTCCAGCCGCGCCAGGAACGCTTCGACGTCAGGAGCGGCCCCGGAATACCACTCGCGTACGAACCGGTCGTAGAGGTCGTTGACGTCGTCGGCCATCAGGATTCGTCCTCGAGCGCGGATCTCAACTGGTCGAGTCCGCGCTTGCGCAGTTGGTAGACGTTGGCACGGGTCAGGTCCAGACGCGCTGCGATCTCGTCCGCGCTGTGCCCCGCGACCGAGAGCACCACGACTTCGCGCTTGTTCTCGTCGATCCGCGACAGCAGCTCGCCGAGCCGCGCCCGGGTCGCCTCGTCGTGCACCACGTCCGGTCCGGTCGCGGGCTCGACCGTCGGGCGCGTGCGACGCTCACCCTGATCGCCCGCCGGCTCCGGCAGGCCGATCGACCCCCC
>JADMKN010000020.1 GCA_015478825.1 Patulibacter sp.
GAGCTGCGCCCCCTGGAAGCGGTCGGCGTTGTCGGTCGCGTAGCCGGACACGGCACTCGCGAAGAGCGTCGAGAGCAGGGCCGTGCCGATCGATCCGCCGACCTGCTGCGTCGTGTTGACCATCGCCGACGCGACGCCCGCGTCGTGCGGATCGACCCCGAGCGTGGCCGACGCCATCGCCGCGGAGAAGACGCCGCCCATGCCGATGCCCATCACGAGCAGCCCGGGGAGAACGCCCGTCACGTAGGTCGAAGTGGTCTCGAGCTGGGCGAAGATCGTCATCGCGATCGCTGCGAGCGCCATGCCTCCGGCGATCAGCGGGCGCGGACCGAAGCGCGGGAGCAGGAGCTGGCTGCAGACGCCGATCGAGGCCATGATCGCGAAGTTCAGCGCCAGGAACGCGAGGCCCGTCTGCACCGGCGAGAACCCGAGCGTGCGCTGCAGGTAGTACGTCAGGAACAGGAAGACCCCGAACATGCCGATGCTGACGATGCCGAAGGCCAGGTACGACCCGCCGCGGTTGCGGTCCAGGACGACCCGCATCGGCAACAGCGGATTCTCCACCCGACGCTGGATCAGCACGAACGTAGCGATCAGGACGACCGATACCGCGAGCATCACGATCGTCAGCGGGTCGCCCCAGCCGTTGGTCTCGGAGTTCGAGAACCCGTAGACCAGGGCGAAGAGCCCGCCGGTGATCGTCAGCGTTCCGGGGATGTCGAGCTTCGGCCGGCGGCCGGCGCCGTGCTGCGTGCCGGCGTGCAGGACCGAGAACGCGCCGATCGCCGCGGGGATCGCGAAGAAGAGGTTCACGTAGAGGCACCAGCGCCACGACAGGTACTCGGTGAGCACGCCGCCGAGCAGCAGCCCGACGCCGCCGCCGACGCCCGCGATCGCGCCGAAGACGCCGAAGGCCTGGTTGCGCTCGCGCGGGTCGGTGAAGGTCGTGGTCAGCAGCGAGAGCGCGGCGGGCGCGAGCAGCGCGCCGAAGACGCCCTGCAGGGCGCGGGCGAAGACGAGCACGCCGAAGCTGCCGGCGGCGCCGCCGATCGCGGACGCGACGGCGAACCCGACGAGGCCGATGGTGAAGACGTGCTTGCGGCCGAGCAGGTCGCCGATCTTGCCGCCGAGCAGCAGCAGCGAGCCGAACGCAAGCGCGTAGGCCGTGATGACCCACTGGCGGTTGTCGTCGGAGAATCCGAGGTCCGACTGCGCGGACGGGAGCGCGATGTTCACGATCGTCGCGTCGAGGATCACCATCAACTGGGCGATCCCGAGGATGCCGAGGATCAGCCAGCGACGCGCGTGATGTGGGTCGACCGTGGTCTCGGTCGGGGAGGAAGACATGGGGGTCCTTCGGACGGGATTCGGGGCGCGCGACGGGCACGGTCCCCGGAGTTCTGGAGCACCGTAGCACGCAAGTGGAGAGATATCCTCCATATGGAGTGTGATCCTCCGCATACAGTGGTGCTCTAGGCTCTGGCCATGGAGACCTCGGCCGATCCCGGCGCGGCCCGCCCGCTTCGGCGGGACGCTGAGCGCAACCGCCGTCGCATCCTCGACGCTGCGGCCGCCGTCTTCGCCGAGCACGGGCTCGGGGCCAGTCTCGACGAGATCGCGGCCCACGCCGAGGTCGGCGTCGGCACGGTCTACCGCCGCTTCCCGAACAAGGAAGTGCTGATCGACGCGCTCTTCGACGACCAGCTCGACGCGATCGTTGCCGTCGCCGAGGCCGGACTCGCGATCGAGGATCCGTGGGACGGATTGGTGCACTTCCTGCGCGGGGCGCAGGAGCGTCAGGTGAAGAACCGCGGCCTGAAGGAGCTGCTGCTCGGGGCGCGGATGGGCATGCCGAGCGGGTGCACCGTCGACGGCCGGGAGCGAATCGAGCCGCTCGTCCGCCGGCTCGTCGAGCGCGCCCAGGCGGACGGCAGCCTGCGCCCGGACGTCGACGTGACCGACATGCCGATGATCCAGGTGATGATCGGCGCGTCGGTCGACTACACCCGCGAGGTCGACCCCGAGGTCTGGCGCCGGATGTTCACGCTCGTGATGGACGGCCTCCGAGCGTCCCCGGACGCCCGTTCCCCGATGCCGAGCGTCCCCCTGGACCAGGAGGGCCTGATCGCCGCGATGTCGGGATGGGGCCCGCAGCGGGGGCGGGGCGGAGCGTAGCCGCGGGCGCGGCTACGCCGAGGCGTCCAGGCCCGCGTCGTTGCCGTCCGGGATCGAGAGCGCGTTCTTCGGGGCCTTGATCGTGAGGATGAGGAGGGAGAGGGGACGGGATATATGCATGGGCGTGCAGTGTCTCACTGCCGTCGACGGAGTAGCTTGGCTCCATGCGAGAGCTCGGACGACACGAGGGAGCCTGGGCCGGATCGAACGCGTTCCGGCTGATGCCCAGCGACCGGCCCGCGGACGCGCCGATGACCGTGGCGATTTCAAGCGGCGCTGGCGGCCACCTCGCCCAGATCGCCTACGCGTGGACGCACCCGAGCGACGGCGCGCAGGAGGGATTGCTCGTGATCGGGCACGGCGCCGAGTCGAACGCGGTCGTGGCGTTCTGGGCCGACTCGTGGCACCAGAGCCCCGAACCACAGAGCCTCGACGGCACGATCGAGGAGGACGTGGTGACTGCCGGCTACGAGTACAGCGGCGGGTGGCGGTGGGAGATCGTCGTGGATGCCGCGGTCGCTGATCGCCTGACGGTGACGATGCGCAACGTGATACCTGAGTCGGCGGCGACCGACGCCATGTCCGCGGGCCCGTACGACGCGATGCGGGCCGTGTTGGGGCGGAGCGACTGAGCGTCGTGACGCTGCACGAACTGCAGGACCTGATCGCCGCGTCCCGCGCGTCGCACTGGAAGCTGCTGCTGCCCGACGCGCAGGACGGGGACCCCGACGTCCGTCCGCCGACGCGCGCCGTCCTGCGGCCCGACATCGACGTGGCCTTGGAGTGGGGTCGCCGTGAGAGCGACCTGGACTACTACGAGCCGTGGCTCGGCAACTTCGCCCGCCGCGGTGCAACGGTCCCCGTCGAGCGGATCCTGCTCGACGTGCTCTACCGCGGCGCGGTGGTCGACCGCCTGCGCGGCCTACGCGTCGGCGATGCGGAAGCGCGGATCTTCGACACGCCGACCGGCGAGCTGATGCTGCCCTTCCCGCGGTCGAGGACCCCACGCGTCCGGGGCCTGGCCGACCGCTTCTTCCCCCAGGCGGAGGCGACCGTCTGGTCGCTGGTCAACGAGCTGGAGTGCGAAGGCGAGTCCCCGTTCGAACGGGCGGTCTTCCGGTCGGGCGTGGGGGTGGAGTAAGAACCTGTTTCAAAATCAGTGGTTGTCTGTCGTGGTCGATGACCGAGTCGGGTGCGGTCCGATGCCCGAGAGTCAGACTGGTTGTCTGACTGAGGGTTCGGGTCGTGATCCGGCGATGTGTCAGCGGCCGCGACAGACGGCCGATCATTCTGAAACAGGTTCTAAGGGGCCCGTCAGGCACGCCTGGGCGAGAGTGCCTGGCGGGGCGCGCGTTCTTGCGGAAGAGTGGTGGCGGAGCTACGCCCTTGATTCCGGGTTGGCGATGCGGCGCCACTGGGCCTGTGGTCCTCTGCTGACGGGTTCGATGCGGTGCGCGGCGTGGAGGTCGCCCAGGACCTTCCGAATCGTTGCCGGGCTGATGTCGAGGAGCGCGGCCTCGATCTCCCGCCGTCGGAACACGGCGGGAGCCTGCTCGAGGATGTACCGACGCGTGCGCTCCTGCTTGTTCGTCGGCTGGGCCTCGACGGCGGCCACTCGCGCTTCGAAGTCCTCGTATCCGCCCGCAACAATTCGGACCAGGTACGAGGTCCAGGGCCAGATCGAGTGCGTTCCCTCGTGCCACCCCTGCTGCGACGCGTGGAGGGTGGCGTAGTAGGAGTTCTTCGACTCGAAGATCCGCTGCTCGAGGCTGACGTAGCGGGCGACGCCGTAGCCCTGGGAGAGCAGCTCGTGGGTCGTGATCAGCCGCGCGAGTCGACCGTTGCCGTCGGCGACGGGATGGATGGCGAGGAAGTCGAGCACCAGCGCGCTGAGCAGGACGAGCGGGTGAGCACGTCCGTCGACCTTGGCGTCGCGGTAGCGCACGAACAACTCCTGGAGCAGGTACGGGGTGTCCTCCGGGCTCGGTGGCTCGAAGACGACCTCACGGGTCCCGCTCTCGTACGAGACGATGAGATTCGGATCGCTCTTGAGATGCCCGCCGCGTCCATCGACGTGCTGGAACAGCCGGCGGTGGAGGTGGAGGACGAAAGGCACGGCGAGGTCGTCGGCCCCTCGGCCGCGGATGACCTCGTCGATCGCGTCGCGGTAGCCGGCGAACTCCTTCTCGCTGCGGTTGCGGAACTTCGGAGTCCCATCGGCGATCTTCTGGGCACGACCCTCGTCGACGGTGACGCCCTCGATGGCGTTGGAGGCCGTGATCGACGCAATCCGCGCGTGCTCGGACAATGCGCTGAGCAACCCCGGTCGCTGGTCGCGGAAGAGGGCCTCGCGCCCACGGCTGGTGTCGATCCCGGCAAGCAGGCCGCCAAGCTCGAAGGGCTGGGACCCGAGCGTGGTCGCGAGATCGGAGAAGCTACGCATCGTGCTAACCGTACCCGTCTATCGTGCTAATCACGGAAAAATTAGCTAGATACATCCGACGGGTAGCACGATGACGTGGTCTCGGATCCGTTGAGCGGCGTGGCGCTGGAGCCCGTGATCACGCAAACGGTCGAAGAGATCCAGTGCGCGCTGGACACCGGTGCCCGACCGGGCCCACCGAGACCAAGCCGCGCAACCATCCGCGACCCACCCCAAGAACGCGAAAACCCCCGTCACAGACGGGGGTCCCGGTCCTTCATCCCTAGGTGGAGCTAGCCGGGCTCGAACCGGCGACCTCCTGCATGCCATGCGGACTGGCTGGGTGGGTCTGCCTGGTCTGGACGTGGCGATTTGCAGGGGATTTGTGGGGTGGGGCGGGTTCGTGGCCGGAGGCGCTGGAAGGCGGATCGGGGGCGATCCTTGGCGATTCTGGGGGATTCAGGCACTTCGGCGCGGGAGTGCCTGGCTTCGGCGCGGGATAAGAACCTGTTTCAGAATGATCGGCCGTCTGTCGCGGCCGCTGACACATCGCCGGATCACGACCCGAACCCTCAGTCAGACAACCAGTCTGACTCTCGGGCATCGGACCGCACCCGACTCGGTCATCGACCACGACAGACAACCACTGATTTTGAAACAGGTTCTAAGCCACGACGCGACTGGACCACGCGGATGGGGGCCTGCGGTCAGTCTGTCGGCTGCTCGTCGGTCGCTGGCGGTTGATGGTTCGTGACGCGTTCGATCAGGCGGGCACGAACGTCGTCGAGCTCCGCTAGCTCATGCAAGTCGGCGGGCACGTCCTCGCTGATCTCCACCGGCGGCAGCTCGGAAGCCGGCGCGCCGGCTCGCCAGGTCGAAACCGCGATCGGTGCGTAGACGCGATGTAGCGCGAGCTTGGCGACGGTTTCGTTGCGACCAGCCGCGAGGATGATTCCGACGCTCTCCCGGTCGTCGCCGACGCGCAGCTGTTCGTCGACGGCGTTGAGGTAGAAGTTCATCTTGCTGACGTGCTCGGGCTCGAACCGTCCGACCTTGAGGTCGATCACGACGAATCGTCGTAGCGTGTGGTGGTAGAAGAGCAGGTCCAGGAAGAACTCCTGCTCGCCGATCACCAGGGCCTTCTGCCGTCCGTAGAACGCGAAGCCGCTGCCCAGCTCCAGCAGGAACCGCTGGATGTCGTCGATCAGTGCCTGCTCCAGCTCTCGTTCGCGGGCATCCTCGGCAAGGTCGAGGAAGTCGAACACGTACGGATCCTTGACGGCCTCCAGCGTCTGCTGCGCATCGACGGGCTCCAGCGCCCGCGAGAAGTTCGTCACCGCAGCGCCCTGGCGCTCGTGTAGACGCAGGTCGATCTGCGCTTCCAGATGACGGCGTGACCAGCGCTGCTCGCTCGCCTTCGCCGCGTACCATGCGTAGAGGTCCGGCTGACCGGCGAACGCGTCCAGCAGCAGCCGGTTGTGCGACCAGCCGATCTGTGCCACCACCGGTGGCACTTTCTCCGGCTCCGTCCAGACGCTGGCCAAGCGTCGCATGTAGAACAGGTTCCGGCGCGAGAAGCCGCGCGCCCCGCCGATGTCGGTCGTGAGATCTTCGCTGATCCGACCGACCACGTCGTCGCCCCACCCGCTGGCCTGCTGCTGGTCAAGGATCTCCCGACCGATCGACCAGTAGAGCAACACCAATTCGCGGTTGACCGTCCGAGCGGCGCGCGTCTGCGATTCGCGCACGCGCTGCTTGAGTCGCTCGATCAGCGCCCGGTAGTCCGCGCTCGTCGCGACTACCGCGGCAGCCCCAGCATCACGGCGTGCGGGTGTCCGGTCCATCGCCGAGACGTTACGCCGCGGCAAGGACGTCCGGGGAACTAGCCGCGCCTGTCACCGCGCGCCAGCGAGGTCATTCACCGCCGAGGTCGACTCGATGATCTCACCGGTGCCGCGGCTCGGGTCGACCCGCCGCGACACGCAACACCGATATAGGCCCGGCCGCGACGGCCTACGCCCCAACACGTCGCCGCCCTCGCGTCGCCGTCGGTGGCTTCCAAGCGGTCAGGTCGTCGCGTGACAGCTCGAGTGGACTGAGCTCACAGTCGAGCCAATGGCCGAAGAAGGACGCGGGCGCGTCGTCGAACTCTGGGGTCGGGTCAGGGTGCCATTGGGCTATCCAGGGCAGCAACTCCAGCGCGCCCGCCAACAGTGGGACCAGCCGGTCAGCGTCGGCAGCCTCGAGGTCCCGCAGCTCGGCGATGCGATTGGCCAGCGCGAGTGCACGCTGCAGGTCGTTCCAGCCGGCCCAGCCGAATACGGGACTGGTGTCGGAGCCTCGCTGCGCACCCGGGTGGGCGGGAGTGCCCGGCAAACGCGAGGTTCAACACGCTCGCTTCGCTCATCGGTCAAGCGCACCGAACGTCGAATCGGCCCCGCCCCCGGCCGATCGAGGTACTTGCGGATCCTCCCCTGCGGCGCCGCGAAGGCCGGTAGGATTCGGTGCATGGTCGATCGTCCCCTCGCAGCCCGCAGTGCCGTCGGCTCGGTCCGGGCCGAAGGCCTCGAGCCCTCGCCGGAGGTCGTCGCCCAGCTCGAAGCCCACGCCACCGGACAGGTGACGACGCAAGACCTCAAGGCCTACGAGCAGCAGCTCCTGGCGCAGCACCGCGCCCGCGCGCAGGCGACCGTCACGCGCTAGTTATCGGTGCCAGCCGCCGCGGACCCGAACCTCGATCCCGCGACCGGGGA
>JADMKN010000021.1 GCA_015478825.1 Patulibacter sp.
CGGCAAGCCGGAGGCGACCGTCGGCCGCCGCTTGGGCGTGGCGGTCGCGGGCGGACCTGGACCGAAGGATCGACCGCCAGCGCGGCGTCGACCCCGCCGTACCGCGGAGCGTCGATCGCGGACTCGCCGAGGATCACCGCGCTCGCACCGGGCGTCGCCAGCGGCACCCGGCCGTGCTCGTCCTGCGGGACCGGCAGGCCGAGGATCGCCCGCACGTGCAGCGCGAACTCGCTCGCCGCCTGGCTGACCATCGTCACCATCCCGGTGTCGTGCGGGCGCGGTGAGACCTCGCTGAACAGCACCTCGTCGCCGCGCACGAACAGCTCGACGCCGAACAGGCCGTAGCCGCCGACGGCGTCGGTGATCGTGCGCGCCACGACCTCGGCCCGCTCGGCCGCGACCGCGCTCATCGGCTGCGGCTGCCACGACTCGCGGTAGTCGCCGTCCTGCTGGGTGTGGCCGATCGGCGCGCAGAACGTGGTCCCGCCCGCGTGGCGGACCGTCAGCAACGTGATCTCGTAGTCGAACTCCACGAAGCCCTCGCAGATCACGTCGGAGGCGCCGGTCCGCCCGGCCTCCTGCGCGTAGGCCCAGGCGCGCGACACGTCGTCGGCGGTCCGCACGACCGACTGGCCCTTGCCGCTCGACGACATCACCGGCTTGACCACGCACGGGACGAGACCACGTGCCGCGCCGCCACCCGCTGCCGCGTCGACGTCCCCGCCGGCCGCACGGCCGTTCGCGTTGCCACCCGGGTCGGCGACGTCGACCGCAGCGCCCTCGTCGCCCCGCGACAGCGCCGCGAACGCCGCGCGCAGCTCGTCCTCGGACGAGCAGAAGCGGTACGGCGAGGTCGGCAGGCCGAGCTCCTCGGCGGCCAGCCGGCGGATCCCCTCGCGGTCCATCGTCAGCCGGGCGGCCCGCGCCGTCGGTACGACCCGGACCCCGTCATCCTCCAGCTCCTGCAGCACCGAGGTGGCGATCGCCTCGATCTCGGGGACGATCAGCAGCCGCCCCGCGAACGGCGCGCCGCCGACGCCGCCGGTGGCCCGCTCGGCGGCGAGCACCGCCCGCAGCGCGTCGGGGTCGGTCATCGTCACCACGTGGTGACGGTGCGCGACCTGCATCGCCGGGGCGCCGGGGTAGCGGTCGACGGCGACGACCTCGCAGCCCAGCCGCATCGCCTCGATCGCCACCTCGCGGCCGAGCTCGCCGCTGCCCAGGAGCACCAGCCGCACCGCTCCCGGTGACCCGGGGGTTCCGATGACGAGGGGGTCGGCGGAGGCGGCGGGAGACATCGCCGGGATTGTCGCAGCGACGTCGCGGAGCGGTCCCGCCCAACCCCGCCGATCGCGTGACGACCCTGCAATTCCGCTTGCAGCAGGCGCTTCGTCCTAGGTGAACCGCGGGGCCGTTGGTAGCGTCGCCCCCGGTGATTCGCCCCTCGCGGGCGTTCGTCGACGTCCACGACCGCTGCCGTCCGGTCCGGGCATGCGCGCTCCCGCGCCGATCACGAGGTCCTATGCCGTCCCCTTCCTGCCGCCGTCGCCCCACCCTGCGCGCAACCGTCGTCACGGGCGTGAGCGTGCTCGTCGTCGCCGTCGGGATCGGGGCGCCGTCACCGGGCAACGCGGACGTCGCCGCCGACCGCGCGGCGGCCCAGTCGCTGCGCGCCAAGGTCGCGGCCGAGAGCGCGAAGATCGCCCGGACCAACGCCGGACTGGCCGAGGCCCAGGGACGACTCGACCGGCTCGACGCGCAGGTCACCCGGCGCAACGACCAGCTGACGAAGACCCAGGACGACCTGGTGCGCGCCCGGATCCGGCTCTCGAAGCTGGAGCGCAAGGCGAAGCGCGCGACCAAGGTCCTGGAGAAGAACCTGGTTACGGCCTACGAGACCGGCAAGCCGGACATCGTCTCGGTGATCATTGCCTCCAAGGGCTTCAACGATCTGCTCGAGAAGGTCGACTTCTACCAGCGGATCAGCCGTCACAACGGCACGATCCTCGACCAGACGCGCGACACGAAGACCGCGGTCGAGCGCCAGCAGAAGCAGCTCCAAGCGGACCGCAAGACGTATGCCCGGCTGGCCAACGAGGCCGCCCGCGACCGCGACGAGGCCGACGTCGTCCGCAACGCGATCCTCCGCCGTCGCGAGCAGCAGCTGCGCGCCCAGTCGGGTACGAAGGCGCAGCTGAGCCGGGTCCGCAGCCGGATCGAGCGGGTCGAGCGCGAGCAGGCCGCCGCGGCCCGCGCCGCACGCACCGCCGCCGCGGCCGCCGAGGAGGCTCCGACCGGCAACCGCTCGTCTTCGTCGTCCCCGAGCGGCAGCAACAGCAGCGGCGGGGCGGGTGGGGCTCCTTCTCCCCCCAGCGGCTCCAGCGAGCAGGACGCGATCGTCGCCCGCGTGATCGCGGCGGCAAACGAGATCGCGTCGACGCCCTACGTCTACGGCGGCGGCCACGGTGGCAGTTCGGGCGGCTACGACTGCTCCGGATCGATCAGCTACGCGCTCGCCGCGGGCGGCCTGATCAGCGCGCCGATGGCCTCCGGGCCGTTCATGAGCTGGGGCGAAGCGGGCGTCGGTAGCCGGATCACCGTCTACGCCAACGCCGGCCACGCCTACATGGTGATCGACGGCCGGCGCTACGACACCTCGGCGCTGCGCGGCGGCGGCACCCGCTGGACCAGCGAGATGCGGTCCAGCGCGGGCTTCGTCGCCCGCCACCCCGCCGGCTTCTGATCCGGGCCGCCGGGGTGCGCCCGTTGCGCGGCAGTTCCACGAAGACGGTCCTCGCTGGCCCGGGAGGAGCCACCCGCCTGCTCCGCTGGACCGCGGTGCTCGTCGCGACCGCGGTGGTCGGCCTGGTGGGCGATCGCGTCGGCGTTCCCTCCCCCGCGATCTTCGCAGGCCTGATCGTCGGCCTGGTCGTGGCGCTGCGGAGCACGTGGGCACTCGACATCCCCGTCGGTGGGATGCGCCTCGCGCAGGCGATCCTCGGCACGTCGCTCGGTCTGCTCATCCTGCCCTCGACGCTCCGGGAGCTGGGCGGGCACGCCGGGCCGATCGCCCTGGTGATCGCGCTCACGCTGGCCCTGAGCGTGGTCGCCGGCCTCCTCATGCACCGGTTCACGGACCTGGATCGTCCGACCGCGATGTTCGGCATGGTCGCCGGCGGCGCCTCGGGCATCGTCGCGATCAGCCGCGAGCTGGGGGCCGACGAGCGTCAGGTCGCGGTGATGCAGTACCTGCGCATCCTCGTGATCGTGGTGATCGCGCCGATCGTCGCCGGCATCGTCGGCGGCAACGGGGCGTCCGCTGCGCCCTCCCTCCCCGATACGGCCGGCTGGCCGGAAGGGCTGCTGACGCTCGCCGTCTGCGTCGCGGCCGGAACGGTGCTCGCCCGGGTGGCCCGGATGACCGCTGGTTCGCTGCTCGGCCCGTTGATCGTCGCCGCCGCCCTCTCGATCGCCGACGTGCCGTTCGTCGCGGAGGTGCCCGCGGTGCTGCTGCAGGCCGCGTACGTGTCGATCGGCCTCGCCGTCGGGCTGCGGTTCACGCTCGCGAGCCTGCGCTACGCGGCGCGGATCCTGCCGATGACGCTGGCGATGATCGGGTTCCTGGTCGTCGGCAGCGCCACGCTCGGGATGCTGCTGGTGCCGCTGGCCGGGGTCGGCGCACTCGACGCGTACCTGGCCACGACGCCCGGCGGGCTCTACGCGGTGCTGGCTGCGGCGGCATCGAACGATGTCGACGCGACGCTGGTGCTCACCGTCCAGGTGCTCCGGCTGTTCGCCATGCTGCTGGCGGCTCCGCTGCTGGGACGGTGGTTGGCGGCGCGGGCGCAGCGGGTCTGACCGGCCGGTCCGCGCCCGTCGGCCACCGCGCCCGCGCGACCCGCCCCGGCCGGCGCTACTTCGCGTCCAGCCAGGTCTTCCCCACGCCGCCGTCGACCTTGAGCGGCGGGTCGTGGACCCAGGGGGCGACCATTTCGCGCTCGACCAGGGCCTGGACGTCCGGCATCTCGTCGGCGGGGCCCTCGACGAGCAGTTCGTCGTGAATCGTCAGGACCATCCGCGACCGGGCGCCCTCGGCGTCGAGCGCCCGGCGGACGCCGATCATCGCCAGCTTCATGATGTCGGCGGCGGTCCCCTGGATGATCGTGTTGACCGCCAGCCGCTCGCCCTGCGACCGGAGCTGCGGGTTGCGTGCCCGCAGCTCGGGGATCATCCGCCGACGGCCGAACATCGTGCGGACCTCGCCGGCCTCCTTGGCTTGCGCGATCGTCGTGTCGATGAACCGCTTGACCCCGTCGAACTGGGCGAAGTAGGCGTCGATGACCTCCTTCGCCTCCTCGCGCGGGATGTCGAGGCGGTCCGCCAGGCCGAAGTCGGTCAACCCGTAGGCGATCCCGTAGTTGACCATCTTGGCCTTCGAGCGCTGACCGGGATCGAGCGCGTCCGCGTCGACGCCGAAGACCTTCACCGCCGTCGCCGTGTGAACGTCGCCGTCCTCGCGGAAGACCGTCCGCAACGTCTCCTCCTCGGCGTAGTGCGCGAGGATCCTCAGCTCCACCTGGCTGTAGTCGCAGGACAGCAGCATCAGGTCATCAGCCGCCTCGAAGCAGCCGCGGATCCGCCGGCCGAGCGGGGTCCGGACCGGCACGTTCTGCAGGTTCGGGTCGGTCGACGAGAGCCGCCCGGTCTGCGCGACCGTCTGCTGGAAGGTCGTGTGGATCCGACTCTGCGGGTCGGCGGCCGCCAGCTTCGGCAGCACGTCGAGGTAGGTCTTGGTCAGGGTCGACAGCTCGCGCCAGCGCTCGATCAGCGGCACGATCTCGTGCTCGTCGCGGATCTGCTGGAGCACCCGCGCGTCGGTCGAGAAGCCGGTCTTGCCGCGACGCTTCTTGGTCAGCCCGAGCTCGTCGAACAGCACCTCGCCGAGCTGCTTCGGCGAGCCGATCGTGAACGGCCGGCCCGCGAGCCCGTGGATCTTCTCCTGCAGCTCGGCGATCTCGGCGCGAACCTCGGAGCCGACCTCGTCGAGCCGCGGCACCGACAGCTTCACGCCCTCCCGCTCCATCTCGCGGAGCACGTCGACCAGCGGCAGCTCGACGTCGCGCAGCAGCTCGGTCAGCCCGGCGGACTCGACCAGCTTGCGCTGGTGCCGGGCGAGCAGCGCGACCCGCCCGGCGGCCGCGGCGGCCGGATCCTCGATCGCCTCGGCCACCGCGATCCCCGCCTCGTCGGCGAGCTCGTCGAGCGGGTAGCCGCGGCGCTGCGGTTCCAGCACGTAGGCGGCCAGCAGCGTGTCGTGGGCGAGCCGCGGCGCCCGGTAGGTCGCGACCCGGTCACCGGCGACCCCCGCCGCGCGAGCCGCGGTGCCGTCGGCCAGCGCCTTGCCGTCGTGGCAGACAAGCGGCCGGCCCTCGAGCACGGCCAGCAGCTCGGCGGCCGATCCGCAGCCCCCGACCAGCAGCTCGGCCGGGCACCCGCGGTCGTCGAGTCGCGCGACCGCGAACCGCAACGGCCACTCCGGCGGCGCGTCGGCTTCGGTCGCCTCGCCCGCGGCGTCCGGATCGAACAACTGACCGGACTCCTCCTGCTCGGCGGCGACCGGCTCGACGACCGCGACCGCCACCGGCTCGTCGATGTCGGCGGTGGCCTCGGCCAGCGCGGCGGCGAGCTGCTCCAGCGGCACCTCGCGAACCGGCGCGTCGACGGTCGATCCGTCGGCCGCCTGGCCCTTGCCGCCGCCCGTGGCGGGACGCCCGTCGGACTCCAGCAGCGGCTCGAGCCGGCGCCACGGGTCGCGCAGCTCGAACCGCATGAAGCTCTCGCGCAGCGCCTGCGCGTCCGGCTTGGCCACCAGTAGCGCGTCGAGGTCGTAGTCGACCGGCACGTTGGTGTGGATCCGCGCCAGCTCGCGCGAGATCCGCGCGTTCTCGGCGTGCTCGATCAGGTTCTGCTTGCGCTTGGCGCCGCTGATCTCGTCGACCGACTCGAGCACCGTCTCGAGGTCGCCGAACTGCTGGAGCAGCGCCGCGGCCGTCTTGTCGCCGATGCCCGGCACGCCGGGGATGTTGTCCGAGGTGTCGCCCTTCAGGCCGTAGAAGTCGGGGATCAGCTCCGGCTTGAGTCCGTAGCGCTCGATCACCGCGGCGTAGCTGTAGACCTTGGTCTCGGTGATCCCGCGCGCCGTCGCCATCACGCCGACCAGGTCGTCGGGATCGATCAGCTGGAACTGGTCGCGGTCGCCGGTGACGATCACCGTCCGCAGCTTGCGCTCGCGGGCGTGCACGGCCAGCGTGCCGATCACGTCGTCGGCCTCCCAACCCTCCGACGACACGTTGGCGTAGCCGAAGCAGCGCGAGATCTCGGACAGGAACGGCCACTGCTGGCGCAGCAGGTCGGGCTTCTTGGCGCGCTGGGCCTTGTACTCCGGGTAGACCTCGGTGCGGCCGGACATTCCGGCGTCCCAGACCACCGCGGTCGGCACCGGCCCGAGGTCCTGGTAGAGCTTGACGAGCATCGAGGCGAAGCCGAAGATCGCGTTGGTCGGCTCGCCGGTCGACGTCGCGATCGATTCCGGCAGCGCGAAGAACGCGCGGTACGCGAGCGAGTTCCCGTCGATCAGGAGCAGGTCGGGAGCGCGGTCGGCCACGCCCGACACGATAGGACCTGACCCCGTCGGAGGACCGGTCCGCTCCCTCCGCCGTCGATGGCGACGTCGCGCTCCCCCGCCGCCCGTCGGGTCTGTGTGCGTTCCGTCACCCGCCGTCCGTCGGGTTCTCGCCTCGGCGCCGCCCCGACGGCCGGCGGGGTCCGCACGACGCGCGCCGGCTGTCCAGTGGCGCGCGCCACCACGAGACGGCCGAACTTACATACAAGGAAGGCGGTTTCCGTGTCGGGCTGCGTACTAGAGTGACCGAATGTGACCGGCACTCCGTCCGCCCAGTACTCGATCGTCATTCGCGTGGAGATCGACCACACCCCGGGCGCGCTCGGCGCCGTAGCCTCGGCGATCGGCGAGGCCGGCGGCGTGATCGGGGACGTGGCGCTGGTATCGGTGGCCGGCCCCACCCTGGTCCGCGACATCACGGTGTTCGCCGGCGACCAGTCGATCTGGGACCAGATCACCGCCGCGATCGGCACGCAGCAGTCCGCGCGGGTGATCTCCGTCACCGACCGGACCTTCCAGGTCCACGAGGGCGGCAAGATCGAGATCGCCCTCAAGCACCCGCTGAAGACCCGCGACGACCTGGCGATGGCCTACACGCCCGGCGTCGCCCGCGTCTGCACCGCGATCGAGGGCGACCCCGAGCTGTCGA
>JADMKN010000022.1 GCA_015478825.1 Patulibacter sp.
CGGCCGCCGACCTGGCCACGCTGATCGCCGCCGCCGAGGCCGGCGCGCGGATCGACGAGCTGGCCGCGCTCGCCGGCATCGGACCGGTCGCCGCCGACCCCGACGCCGCCCTGCCGGTCCAGCGCGACGCCGCGCCCTTCGAGGCGCTGCGCCGCGACGCCGGCTCCGGCCCTGGAGCGATCCAGGGCGCCGAGCTGCCGGCCGACCTGCCGCGCGTGACCCTGGCCTGCCTCGGTCCGCTGGCGAGCCACGCCGCGGCGGCGACCTGGGCGCAGAACTTCTTCGGCGTCGGCGGGATCGTCGCCGTCCAGTCGACTCCGATCGACGACCCGGCCAGCGCCGGCAACGCGGTCCGCGCCGACGGCGCCGCGGTCGCCGCGGTCTGCTTCGGTCGCGATGTCGAGGAGGGTGCGTTGAGCGCCGCCGTCGCCGCGCTCCGCGAGGCCGGGGCCCGCACCGTCTACCTGGTCAAGGGCAGCGACGACCAGGTCGCCGCCAGCGGGGCCGACGCGACCCTGAAGGACGGCATCGACATGATCGAACGGCTCGGCGACGCCCTGCGAGCCGCGAACCCCGGCCCGGAGGTCGTCCGATGAGCACCGTCCCGAACCTCTCCACCGCCGAGCTCGGCGACGTCGTCCGCGAGCCCGTCACCCGCGAGCAGATCGACGCCGCCGCGACCGAGACCTCCGGCGCGCCGGTCGAGGAGCTGCGGTTCGCCGCGCCGGAGGGCATCGAGCTGCAGCCCGGCTACGGGTCGCAGGACGTCGACGGCCTGGACTTCCTGGACACCAAGCCGGGCTTCGCCCCGAACGTCCGCGGTCCGTACCCGACGATGTACGTCAACCAGCCGTGGACGGTCCGCCAGTACGCCGGCTTCTCGACCGCCGAGGCGTCGAACGCCTTCTACCGTCGCAACCTCGCGGCCGGCCAGAAGGGCCTGTCGGTCGCCTTCGACCTGGCGACCCACCGCGGCTACGACTCCGACAACCCGCGCGTCGCCGGCGACGTCGGGATGGCCGGCGTGGCGATCGACTCGATCCTCGACATGCGGACCCTGTTCGACGGGATCCCGCTCGACGAGATGTCGGTCTCGATGACGATGAACGGCGCGGTGCTGCCGGTGCTGGCGCTGTTCATCGTCGCCGGCGAGGAGCAGGGCGTGCCCGCCGCCAAGCTGGCCGGAACGATTCAGAACGACGTTCTGAAGGAGTTCATGGTCCGCAACACCTACATCTACCCGCCGGCCCCGTCGATGCGGATCATCTCCGACATCTTCGCGTTCACGTCGCAGGAGATGCCGCGGTTCAACTCGATCTCGATCTCCGGCTACCACATGCAGGAGGCCGGGGCGAGCGCCGACCTGGAGCTGGGCTACACGCTCAGCGACGGGATCGAGTACGTGCGGGCCGGGATCGGCGCGGGAATGGACGTCGACCGGTTCGCGCCGCGGCTCTCGTTCTTCTGGGCGACCGGGATGAACTTCTTCATGGAGATCGCCAAGATGCGGGCCGCGCGCCTGCTCTGGGCGAAGCTGATGCGCGAGGAGTTCGACCCGCAGAACCCGAAGTCGCTCTCGCTGCGCACCCACTGCCAGACGTCCGGCTGGTCGCTGGCCGCGCAGGACGTCTACAACAACGTCGTCCGGACCTGTGTCGAGGCGATGGCGTCGACCCAGGGGCACACGCAGTCGCTGCACACCAACGCGCTCGACGAGGCGCTCGCCCTGCCGACCGACTTCAGCGCGCGGATCGCCCGCAACACCCAGCTCTTCCTGCAGCAGGAGTCGGGCACCACCGACGTGATCGACCCGTGGGGCGGCAGCTACTACGTCGAGCGCCTGACCGCCGAGCTGGCCGAGCGCGCGCTCGCCCACATCAAGGAGATCGAGGAGCTCGGCGGGATGACCAAGGCGATCGACGCCGGGGTCCCGAAGCTGCGGATCGAGGAGTCGGCCGCTCGCACCCAGGCGCGGATCGACTCGGGCCAGCAGACGCTGGTCGGCGTCAACAAGTACCGCCCGCGGATCGACGAGCAGATCGACGTGCTCAAGGTCGACAACCACGACGTCCGCGCGCAGCAGATCGCCAAGCTCGAGCGGCTGCGGGCCGAGCGCGACGAGACGCGCACCCAGGCCGCGCTCCAGGCGCTGACCCACGGCGCGGAGCAGCAGAGCCGCGGCGCGTCCGCCGAGGAGTTCAACCTGCTGGCGCTGGCCGTCGACGCGGCGCGCGCCCACGCCTCGGTCGGCGAGATCAGCGACGCGCTCGAGAAGGTCTTCGGTCGCCACACCGCCGAGATCCGCTCGATCTCGGGCGTCTACCGCAACGAGGTCGGCAGCATGAGCCAGTCGTTCACGAAGACGACCGCGCTGGTCGAGTCGTTCGCCGAGCAGGAGGGCCGCCGGCCCCGCGTGCTCGTCGCGAAGATGGGCCAGGACGGCCACGACCGCGGGCAGAAGGTGATCGCCACCGCCTTCGCCGACCTCGGCTTCGACGTCGACATCGGGCCGCTGTTCCAGACGCCCGAGGAGGTCGCCCGCCAGGCGGTCGAGGCCGACGTCCACGTGGTCGGCGCCTCGTCGCTCGCCGCCGGGCACCTGACCCTCGTGCCGCAGCTCCGCAAGGCGCTCGACGACGCGGGCCGCGAGGACATCCTGGTCGTCGCCGGCGGCGTGATCCCCCCGCAGGACTTCGACGAGCTGCGGGCCGGCGGCGCCGCCGCCATCTACCCGCCCGGCACGGTGATCGGCGAGGCGGCCGGCGACCTGCTGGTGATGATGATGGAGAAGCTGGGGCTGGACGTTCCCGCGATCTGAGCCTGTCGTGAGCTGACGCCGGACCGCGGTCCGGCGGCGGCGAACCGCTCGCCGGGCACACTGCCGGGCGGGGGGCTGGTCGCCGGTGCGCCCCACCCCGCCCGCCGGTGTGCCCCATACACTCACGCCGTGCCCGCCCTGCTCGAACGCGATCGAGAGCTGCGGGAGCTCCGTGGACACCTCGCCGCGGCCGTCGACGGCGAGGGGGTGGCCGTCACGATCACCGGGCCGGCCGGCATCGGCAAGTCCCGGCTGCTGGAGGCGTTCGTCGCCGAGGCGCGGGCGGACGCCCTGGTGCTCACCGCCCGGGCCGGCCCGATGGAGCAGGACTTCTCGTTCGGCGTCGTGCGACAGCTCCTCGAGCGGCTCGTCACGCACGCGGAGCCCGCGGCGCGCAGCAGGATGCTCGACGGAGCGGCCGCGCTCGCCCTGCCCGCGATCGGCGGCGCCCCGACGACGGAGCCCTCGGACGCCGACGCGGCCTTCTCGATCCGCCACGGCCTGTTCTGGCTGATCGCCAACCTGGCGCTCGAACACCCGCTCGTGCTGGCCGTCGACGACCTGCACTGGGTCGACCCCCCGAGCCTGCGCGCCCTGGTGCACATCGCCGTCCGCCTCGACGGCCTGCCGGTGCTGCTGATCGCCGGGCGTCGCACCGGCGAGGCCGGCGTCGCGCCCGAGCTGCTCGACGAGCTGGAGCGCGTCGGCGCCGCCGTCGTGCGCCCGGCGCCGCTGACGGAGGACGGCGTCCGCACGGTCGTGCGGCAGCGCCTCGGCGACCCGTCGGCCGCGCTCGTGCAGGCGGTCCGGTTCGCGACCGGGGGCATCCCGTTCCTCCTCGACGAGTTGCTGCGGACGCTCCAGGCGGCGGGCCTCGACGCCACGGCCGTCCAACCGCAGGCGATCAACGAGCTGGGCTCCGAGGGCGTCGCTCGGTTCCTCCTGGATCGTCTGCGGCGCCTGCCACCCGAGACGGTCGACGTCGCTCGCGCCATCGCGGTGCTCAACGGCCATGCCGAGCTCCGCTACGTCGCCGCCGTGGCGGGTCTCGACGCCGACGCCACCGGTGATGCGGTCGACGCGTTGGTCGACGCCGAGATCCTCAAGCCGGGGCGACCGTGCTCGTTCCTGCACCCGACGATGCGGGCCGCGATCTACGAGGACACCGCCCTCTCCGCCCTCGCGTCCCGGCACCGACGGGCCGCGGATGCCATGCGGTCCGCCGGTCGCCCCGACGCGGAGCTCGCTCCGCACCTCCTCGCGACCGAGCCGTCCGGCGACCCGCAGACGGTCGACGAGCTCCGGGAGGCCGCCGCGCGCGCGATCGGGCAGGGCGCTCCGGACCTGGCGCAGCGTTACCTGCGCCGAGCCCTGATCGAGCCCCCGCAGGACTCCCTGGACGCCGTCCTGGCCGAGCTCGGCGACGCCGAGTGGCTTGCGGGCGAGGACCTGGAGGCCGCCGTCGCCCACCTGGCCGAGGCGCTGGAGCGGTGCGACGACCTCCAACGGCGCCCCGAGCGAGCGCTCGCGCTCCACCGCGCGTTGTTCGCCGCGGGCCGTCTCGGCGAAGCGGTGGCGATGCTCGAGCGGGAGCTGGTCCGGTTCGGTGACGTCGTCGATCGCGAGGTCGCGTTGCGGGTGCAGGCCGAGCTCACCTCGATCGCGCTCTTGCATCCGTCGACGGTCGACCGCGTCGACCAGCACCTGGAGCGGCACGGGCAGCTACGCGGCGAGACGCCGTCGGAGCTGCTGCAACTCGCGAACATGGCCTGCTGGAAGTGGGCTCGCGGCAGCGCGGAGGAGACCGTCGAGCTCGGTCGGCGATCGCTGACCTCGGCCCGTGCGCAGGCGGCGGATCCGTCGGACTCGATTCCGATCTACGAAGCGCTGTGGGCCCTGTCGTTCACCGACGAGATCGCGTTCACGCGCGATCTGTTGCGGGCCACGATGGCCGACGCGCGCGCCCGCGGATCGATCTTCGGGGTCACCACCTCGGCCTCGTTGCTCACCCTGCTGGCCCTGAGGGTCGGCGACACCGCCGAGGCCGAAGCCGAGGCCCGGAGCGCCGCGGGGCTTCCCGGACTCTCGGACTTCGTCCGACCGCCACTGTTCGGCTACCTCGCTCAGGCCCTGATCTGGCGCGGTGACCTGGACGCCGCGCAGCGAGCGATCGACGCGAGCGGCTGCGGGCCCGACCTGCCCGAGTTCGTCTGCCTCAACCCGGTCTTCTTCACCCGCGGGATCCTGCGCCTGGCGTTGGGCGACGTCGAGGCCGCGCTCAGCGACTTCCTCGAGCTGCGGGATCGCTCGGAACGCCTCGGGCTGCGGAACCCGTGCGACGGCTGGCGCTCGGGGGCGACGGACGCGCTGATCCTCCTGGACCGCCGCGACGACGCCGTCTCGCTCGCCACCGAGCAGCTGGAGCTCGCACGCGCCTGGGGAACGGACTTCGCCGTCGGCACCGCGTTGCACGGCCTGGCGCGGGCGCGCGCGGCGGGCCACGGAGGCCAGACGCCAGCCGCGGGCGGCGCCGGGCCACGACCCGCGGAGCACGTGGCGGAGCTCGCCGCCGCCGAGCGGCTTCTCGCCCGAGCACCGGGACGCCTCGAGCACGCACGGTGCCTCGTCGAGCTGGGGACGGCCCTGCGTCACGCCGGCCGCCGCTCCGACGCCCGCGAACCGCTCCGCCGCGGCCTCGACATGGCGCGAAGGTGCGGGGCCGCCCCGTTGGCGCAGCGCGCCCACGGGGAGCTGCTGGTCGCGGGCGCCCGGCCGCGACGACTGATGTTCAGCGGCGTCGAGGCGCTGACGCCCAGCGAGCGACGGGTGGCGGACATGGCGGCGGCCGGGCAGACCAACCGGGCGATCGCGCAGGCCCTGTTCGTCACGCCCAAGACCGTCGAGAACCAGCTCGGGCGGGTCTACGGCAAGCTCGGGGTGTCGTCGCGGACCGCGCTGCCGGACGCGCTGCGGCCGCCGCCCGCGCGTGGCCTCGAAGTTGACCAACTGGACTAACCCACGTAGTCTGGGGTCATGGCGTCGCACACCGTCGGAGTCCACGAGGCCAAGACCCAGTTCTCGCGACTGCTCCACGACGTCGAAGCGGGCGAGGAAGTGCTCGTGACCCGTGGTGGCACGCCCGTCGCCAGGATCGTGCCGGTGATCCCGCCGAACCGGATCGCCGCGTCCCGGGGAATGTTCGCCGGACGGTTCCGGCTGCCCGACGACTTCGAGGACGACGAGGACGAGCTGGGCGACCTCTTCGGTCTCCCGCGGTGAGGCTACTGCTCGACACCCAGGCGATCGTCTGGTGGCTGGAGGACGACCCGCGACTCTCCGCGCGCGCTGCCGAGGCGATCGCGCGCGCCGGGACCGACGCGGTGGTCAGCGCCGCCAGCGTCTGGGAGCTGGCGATCAAGCGCGCCGCCGGCAAGTACCCGGGCGATGACCTCCTCGGCCCGGCCGAAGCCGCCGGATTCACCATCCTCACGATCACGGGAGCCCACGGCAAGCTGGCCGGCGAGCTTCCCCTCCACCACCGTGACCCGTTCGACCGCGTGATCGTCGCCCAGGCGATCATCGAGGACCGCGTCCTCGTAACCTCGGATGCCGTGCTGGCGCGCTACGGCGTGCCGGTGATCTGGTGACCCCGACCCGAGCGTCCTCCGTGCCCCGCAAACGCCCCTCCGTCGACGAGTTCGAAGCCGGTCTGCTGGCCGGAGAGCGGCCGGTGCTCGCGCGAGCGATCACGCTGGCCGAGAGCAGCCTGCAGTCCGACCGCGAGCTGGCCCAGGAGGTGATGGTCCGGCTGCTGCCGAAGACGGGTAGGGCCCGCCGGATCGGCATGACCGGCGTGCCGGGAGCGGGCAAGTCGACGACGATCGAGGCGCTCGGGATCTGGCTGGTCGAGCGCGGCCACAAGGTCGCCGTGCTGGCGATCGACCCGTCGAGCTCGCGCGGGGGCGGCTCGATCCTCGGCGACAAGACGCGGATGCAGCGACTCTCGATGCACGAGAACGCGTTCATCCGGCCGTCCCCCACGTCGGGCGTGCTCGGCGGCGTGGCGCGCCGGACGCGCGAGGCGATGGTGCTCTGCGAGGCGGCGGGCTTCGACGTGATCATCGTCGAGTCGGTCGGCGTCGGCCAGTCCGAGGCGGAGCTGGCCGAGCTGGTCGACTGCGTCTGCCTGCTGCTGGTCCCGGGAGCTGGCGACGAGCTACAGGGGATCAAGCGCGGGATCATGGAGGTCGCCGACCTGATCGTCGTCAACAAGTCCGACGGAGACGCGGTCAAGATGGCGCGGCGCGCGGCCGCCGACTACCGCCACGCGCTGCGGATGCTGCCGCCGTCGACGCCGGGCTGGAAGACCCCCGTGCTGAACGCCAGCGCCACCGAGGGCACCGGGATCGCCGAGACCTGGGACACCGTCGAGCAGCACCGCGCCCACCTCGAGCAGAGCGGCGAGCTCGAGCGGCGACGGGCCGCCCAGCAGCTCCGGTGGCTCCGCCAGCAG
>JADMKN010000023.1 GCA_015478825.1 Patulibacter sp.
CATGCAACCTGGTTCGCGCCCGACCGACCTACCCCTTCATTCTGAAACAGGTTCTAAGTCTCTTCTTTGACCAGGTCGCGTTGCTGGTCCCTGACTACATGCAAGACCGGCCAGCGCGAATTGACCCAGCAATCACCGCCGGCTTGGAGAACGCGGGAATCCTCACCCTCCTTAGCCCCGAGAAGCTGGTCGACCAAGCCGCAACCGAAAAGCTGGCCTCAGCCCTTACGGACGTAATTGCGAGCGGTGTGCTGGACTCGCTCCCCCACGACGGCCGCTTTGCCGAGCTCTCTATGTCGCGGCTTGGGTTTGGGGGTGACGCCGAACTTGCAGCCATGATCTTCGAGGAACTGCACTCGCGGGGACTCGCTAAAGACTCCGAAGATGGAGTGTCGGTGCCGCTGCACGCGACGGTTCGCAACTTGGTACTCGTCCTTCTCTCCCAGATACTGCGGGAAGCAGGCTCTTCGCACGGTCTCAGCCTTCACCCGGTCACCGATCGCCTCGACGTTCACACCGCGCTAGGTGACATCGTGGGCGTCTCGTCTCCGGCGGGTCGCAATGACATCATCACGGCAGATCTTGAGTTCGTCGCCCCAGATCTCAGTGCGGTACCAGTCGACGAAATGCTCGACTTCCGACGTCAGCACGGTGACCACTATCGCGCCTACTCGCGAGCACTCCGAGATCTGACCCGCGATCTTGAGAAGGAGGATCCAGACGTCCGGGCTTCTATGATCGCCAACCGCAAGGAGGCGCTGAGCGACGCCGCCGACGACCTACGTCGACGTTCCCGCAGGGAGTTCGTGACTCGAGTTTCGCTAGGCATCGGGATTCTGGCCGGCGTTGCCGGCGCGCTGGAAGGGTCCGTCGTGTCGGGCGCGATTGCCGCTGCCTCATCAACCGGTGCCCTCGCAGTGAGCGCGCGCGCTCAGGTGCCAGACCCGCACTCGTACCTCTTCGCCATGAAGCGGGAGTTCGTCTAACCAAGCGGCTCGGAGGGGTCTGCGCTCGGTCGGCACTCCCGGGACTCTTTATCGCGGGAAACCGGGGGCCTCACCCCGGGGTTCACGTCACGGGGTCCGCGGGGCCACGCGACCCTGATGGCCTATCCGCCAGCGGCGCAATAGCACTGTGCCTGACCCGCCATGAGGGGTCGGCACGGGCTCTATCAACCAGATCGTCTAGGCCAAGCCCGTCCACCGCGCGTACTAGCCCAACGACCTCGGACCGCATCAATCGGGTTCCTCCCGTATAGAGATCCCGCAAGCGGGCAGCGACAACATCCGAGATGGCGTTGGGGACAGTGCCGAGCCGGAGCAGCGCCGACAGTGCCCTACGGACGACCCCGTCGGACGGATCGAACAGCCCGCTCACAATCGTCCATGCGCGGGTTCCACCGATTGTCTCCGGCCCATAGCTCAACGCGTCTAGCGCAAGGATCCTGGCGCGCGGCTCCCCGCTCCTAGCGCAAACAGCCAACCAGGAAACGTCCTCCTGATTCAAATCTGGACTGAGAGCGCGCAGGCGGGCGGCCTGGAGAACGAAATCGCTGAGACCTTCGCCGAACATCTCCGTGCCCGCCACAAGGCGCACCCCGCGAAGCTCAACCCGCGCTTCCTGAGGCAAGCGTCCCGCATGGTGCAACGCTGCCAGCCCCTCCAACGCACCTAGTTGCCACCTAGCAGGGACCGTGTTCGAGCGAACTACCTTAATCAAATTTGCAACAGCTCCAGCATGAACATCTGGCAAATATGCGGCCAGGTCTCCAAGGAACCTGCGGGTATCGGCCGGTCCGAAACCGACTATCCCCTTCTCCACTTCTTCAAGACCCTCTTCGCTAATCTCCAACAGTCGGTCGACTGCGTGCTTGACAACTTCGGTCGGTACGGAGTTGCCTTGCCACCGGAGCAACTCTAGGAGGTCGGTGTACGGCAACTCATGCGCAAATTCTGGCACGTGGCCAGCTTCTTTGATTTGCACGACATAACGAACTGAAGGGTTACTCGAACCGTCTTCGACAATCAACCTACAAAGCTCTGGCGTAAAAGCGTCCGCCATACTGGGGGACAAACTTTCGAGCATCCACGTTCGCCGCTCTTCCTTAGCCGCCGTAGCGAGCTCGGTCCAGACATCCGGGAGCCGCCAAAACAAGTTGCCGACCAGGGCTACCGCCGGGGGCTCTCTGTCGGAACCGAGCAACTCCACCGTGGTTCTCAGCAGTTCGGCCGCTCGCTCCTCGGTGAGCAGGTCCCAGAGACCCAAAGCCGCACCGATAAACCGGTCCCAGCTCGCCTCCGGATCCCGTTCTATCTCGTCAAGCGTCTCAGCTGCTTCTGCCGGACCATACGATCGCTCAAACCGCTGGAACGCACTGAACGCGTGCTTTCCTCCCTGCTTGGTCCACGTCTTTAGCGCCCAACGCGTGAGTGCGTCTGCGTGCTTCTTGCCTGGGGATCCCAGGACCTCGCTCGTCATCAACCGCTCGACAGCGGCGAGAACGCCGGAAGCCCCACACCATTCGGCTTGAAGGTACGCAGCTTCCAGGTCATCGAGTTTCGTCCTTCCGAAAGAGAACGTCGTGTCCCATTCACCTCGTAGCTGTGACTCCAGCCGTTGCTTCGCGAGACCAGCGGCGGCTTCGAGAGCCAGGTCCTTGACCCAAGGCAGCGAGAGCAGCGGGTCGTCAGGGGTACCCGTCGCCTCGAACGGATTGAAGTCCTCGGCTACGGGAAGTCCTGCCCCAGCCGCTGCCCGGCGCGCGACGATTCCAAGGCGGGTTGCGCCGTTTGTCTGCTGAACGGCACCATCCAACAGCTCGGCTTGGAGCTCAAGATCGCCTCGGGCACGCGCCCAACTAGCCGTTCGCAGTTGCAGGCGCGCACGCAAGTCGCCGTCCGAAATCTGCTGCACGAATGCCGCAAGTTCCCTCAGCCTTTCCAGGCCCAGATCCCGATCATCGAGATCAAATACCGTGCCTAGGCAAGCGTCGAAAATTCTGCCGACCCGGCCATGAGACCGGAGCTTTCGACGCCGATCCGCGAGTTCAGAGTCATCCCCGAGCACGGCGAGTGCCACGAAAGCTGCAGCCGAAACGACATCGCCCTCAATTTGCGCACCGATCCGAACCAGGTCGAGTCGCAAGACTTTGTACCACTGCCGCTCACCCGCGTCACCGACAATCAATGACGGCGTGTCCCACAAGAGCGCCGCTCGCTCCCGCGGTTCAATCCCCAGAGGTTCGAGTTCAACGGTCTTCATGGTGAATCGTGCCTCCATTGTTCTCCAAACTCTGACTCAACTTGAGAACATGGCCGAGAAGGAATCGCGTAATCGCGATCATCGGTCCCGAGCTGTCAGGTAGACCCGCTCGATCTATGAAGATCGTTTCCCTGTGCCCGTTCAGGAAGCGACCAACGTCGTCATCGGGCCACGTGTCCTCACCAACGCACCAGATGATCGCGACATCGACCTCATCATCTCTCAGTACAGCTTCGAGCTCTTCCCGGGTGCCGGAACGCAGATGTTCCCCGAGTATGCACAGAACGACGCCCGCAGCGCGGGCCCGTTCGACGAATACGGCATTCCCGTCAGTTCCCGGAAGGTTCTTCCCGGGCACGCTTCGCTCCCACCTGTCTATGTGAAGGTTGACGGGAACATTGTTCTGGAATAGCTGAGACTGAAAGGCATCGCGCGCGAGGGCATCCGCGAAATCCCTCAATGGACGCTGGTCGTTGTCACTGGACAAGAAAATACGGACCGTCTTGGGATTCGTGTGGCGCGACGTTCGCACGCGAAGAGCATGCCACGCCGTCCGGCGACTCTTCCCTTCACCTCTCCGCCTCGCCGTGACGTTTGGCAACCTAGTTCAGACGGCGATTCGCTCTACGCTGCGGCCCGCCGCCTCCACGATTCGGTCGAAGTTCTCCCCATGAGACCGGTCGATCCTCTGCTCCAACTGCGCGTAGACGTCCATCGTCATCTTCGAGTCCGCGTGCCCGACCTGGCCCATGACCCACTTCACGTCGAATTGATTCGCGACCAGCGCGATCGAGATGTAGGTCCGCCGCAGGCTGTGCGGCGTGAAGTGCGGCAGCGGCGGTAGACCGCGGGCGGCGCGGTGCTCGTTGGCGAGCGTCGCCGCGTCGGCGACGATCCGGCTGATCCGATCGCGCTTCACCGGGCCACCGCTCTGGGTCTGCACGAGGAAGTCGTTCGGACCGGTCGATCGTCCGGCGCGCTGTAGGCGGTCCAGGTGCTCGACCACCGCCTCGACCAAGCTCGGCGTCATCTGGACCTCGCGAACGCCGGTCTCGGTCTTCGAGTCCGGAATCTGGAACATCGCGCCGGCCGGGTCGTGCAGCCGCAGGTGACCGATCCGGATGTTGCACAACTCCCCCGCCCGCACCCCTGAACGACCGAGAATTTCGCAGACCACCCGCCGTCCCGCGTAGCCCGAACCGACGACCCGAGCACCGAGCCGCTCGATGTGGAACGAGACCGTCGACCGCGCGATCCCGAGTCGCTCGGCGATCTCCTTCGGGCGGTCGCCGCCGTCGAGCAGCACCGCGACCCTCCGCGCCGTCTTGCCGAGATCACTCGGGATCGGATCGAACAACAGGCGATCCTGCTCGGCCGCGGCCGTCAAGAGCGATGCAAGCTCGTCGGTCTCGAGGAAGCTCCGCTTGGGCTTCGGGACATGGATCTTCATCCGCCGACCGCGGGCCGGGTTCGAGGTGATGTGCTCGTCCTCGATCGCCTCGTCGAGGATCGACGCGATCAAGCCGATCATCCGCCGAATCGAGCTCGGGCCGAGCGGACGCATCCGCTTCCCCGTCCAGTCGCGCAGATCCGCGCCCGCGTCCAGCGCTTCGCGGATCTCGCGCGATTCCTTGAGCTTGAACGCCTTGAACGCCTGGCAGACATGCCGGTCGATCTCATCCAGCCGGTAGCCGCCAAGGAACCGGTTCACGTGACCGAGCCGCCAGCGATGTTCCTTCTCGGAGTTCTTGCCGATCGGCTTCGCCCCGAGCTCGCCGGTCAGCTTCGCGTTGAGCCACCAGTCCGCGTACTCGGAGAACAACGGCATCCGGTCGGGCGGCCCGTCAGGTTCAACTGGCCGGTTCGGTTGCGGCGGCTCCCAGACCCCAGCACGGATCCGCGCGAGGATGTTGCCCAGCTCGGTCCGCGCCGACCGTTCATCCCAGCCGCCACCGCACCCGCAGGTGCAGCCGCGGACCTCGTGCAGGATGATCCGCGGCCGCTCGCCCTGGAACGGCACGCGCAGGTGGAAGGCACGCAAGCCGTCGGCCAGCGTGTGCGTATGGATCGTGCCTTTCGCCGGGGGTGCCATCACGCACCCCCGCCGTTACCGCGCCGTCGCATTGATCGACTCGAACTCCCCGGTTGTCGACTCGGTGCCCGCCCGCTGCCCGGCCGTCTGATTGCTCCTTGCAATCGACCGTAGGTGGTGCAGCAGCGAAAGCCAAGGCCCGACGAAGGTCCAGGCGAATCCGTGCCCGAAAGACCCAGATCTTCAGTGCTCGGCGATGCAGCCGACGGGCCGTCGCCAGTCGGCGCGTATGGCACCGCGCCGGGCGAGGCCGGTGTTCGCTTGGCGTCGTCCGAAGGGCGACGCCGCGGCTAACCCATTGCACGCGCACACGGCGGGACCCGATGCCCGACTCGGAATGCCCGCGCAGCGACAACCTCAGCAACCACCCCCGTTCTGGGAATAGATGTCGTCGCGGCGGGGCCGACACAATCGCCGTCCGGGACGAACGATCCATTGACATCAGCTGAACCGGCCGGCAACCGCCTAGGAAACGACCCACGAAACGACCTGCGAAACGACCCAGGCAACTACCCGCGAAACCGCCCAGTGCGCTCCCAGCGTCCTCGTTCTACCTCGCAATGGGAACCGCGGGACGGCCGCAACGGGGTCCCCGGCCAGCTCGCAGCCCCCTCCGGCTCGCCGAAGCGTCCCAGCCATCAGGTCCCAACAAGCTCGCCGAACCGCACCGCCGCGCGGGACGGCAGGACAAACTCGCCGTGACGGTGCGCCAAGCCCGCGCACACCAGATCGCGCACCGCGTTGCGGATCCGATCACGCTCGCTGAACGAGCCGTCTTCCAGCCCGATGAACTCGGTCAGGACCTCGTCGAGGGTCAACGGCGCGGGTCGCGGATCGAGCAGAAACCGCAACACCGCGATCTGCATCTCGTCCTCGATCTCGGCCGCCGACAGGGCAGGGCCACGGGTAGGCTGGTCATGCATGGGAGGCTCTTTTCCTCTCTTGCCAGCCCCGGGGACGCGTCAACGTCGCCCGGGGCACTCTTGGCGATGTCAGTACGCAGACGAAGCTAGCTGGACCGGATCCAGAAGCCAAGGCTCCGAGGCGACGGCCTTGGCCAGCGGATGCCGCGAGGAATCCCGCTCTACGTCTCGATGTCGGGGACGTCCACGTGCTCGATCAGCTTCGTCGGGACGATCTCGTCTCCGTGAGCTTTCGCGAGCAGCGCCCGCGCAACCTCACGCTGCTCGGGACTCGGCAACGAGCCGGCCATCGTGCGCAGCGTCGTAGATAGCGGTGCCGCTGACGGTGCTCCAGGCGTCGAAGTGTGCCTGGTCGACGACCACGACATCGCCCGGAACCCGCAACCGGCCGAGCACCTTGCTCAAGCTGACAGCCTCAGCGAAGCGATCCTCAACTTCGCTCTGAACGACGAGAAAATCAAAGTCGCTATCGACGCCATGATCGCCGCGCGCACGCGAACCGAAGAGAAAGACCTGCGCCGGAGAACTCGCGGCATCGGCGAGAGCGCGACCGGCACGCTCGACGGTCTGATCGTCAGCGGTCATGCACGCTGACCGTAGCAGTCGGCCTGCGGAACGCACCGGATCAGCCACGGGCACGGCCGTCACCTCCGCTTCGCTCCGTCGTCGTCCCTCGGGACGGCGGCCGTGGGCATCATCTGCACGCGCACACGGCGGCTGAGCGCCCGACCGATGCCCCAGCCCAGCTCGACCGGACACTCGACGGCATCGAGAACAACAACACCGACCTGCCAGATAGATGTCAGCGACCTCCAAGGACGCGCAATCGCCGTCCCTGGCTGCGATTCGGGGGCCTTCGACGCCGGGGCCGACGAAAGCGCGCGCGAAAGCCCGCAGGAAAGCGTGCGCGAAAGGCGCACGAAAGCTCAACATCTCGCCGGACTGAACAGCCTCGGATCAAACTCTCCAGGAACCCCGGGACGGTCCAGGTAGTCCTTAGCCTGGATCCACCGTTCTGTCGGGTCGGTGGAAGAGGATGACCTCCCAAGGCAG
>JADMKN010000024.1 GCA_015478825.1 Patulibacter sp.
CGGCAGCCGGTTCTACTTCCTCACCGGCATCGGCGCCCGCCTCGAGCTGGCGCTCCTCAACGCCGACCTGCTCCCGGTCCACCGCGAGGTGCGCCTGTCGGTGCGCGACCGCATAGACCACGTGGTCGGCCGGATCGGCATCGAGTGCAAGGTGGCCGGCGACCCGGACAGCGTCCGTCGCCAAATGGAGCGCTATGCCGACCACGACCGAATCGAGGCGCTCGTCCTGGTCACCACCCGCTCGCGGCACGCCGAGCTGCAGGGCTACGTCCTGAGCGCCCGCGGCCGTGCGGTTCCGGTCGCAGTCGTCTACCTCGGAGGGCAGGCGCTGTGACCGTCGCTGCCCCGACCCGCACGTTCGGAACGCTCCGGCACGCGGCCGGCGTGTGGGTGATCGACGCCGAGCCCAACGTGATGCGCTGGGTCCGCCGGATGCTGCCGCGCGTCAGCTCCGCGAAGGGCGGCGGCTGCTGGGTGAAAGACACCCCCGAGATCGCCCGCGACATCGAATGGTTCCTGGGCCGCTGGCCGCTCGAGCTGGACGACGACACCGCCGAGTATCTCGAAGCGCAGGCGGAGCGCCAGCGCGAGATCGAAGCGTCCGTCTTCCGGATCTTGCAGGGCCATGAGGTCGTCGAGCTTGCCGGCGAGCTGCCGTTCCCGCCGCAGCCGCACCAGGCGCAGGCCGCGGCGATCGCGCTCAACACCGGCCGGCTGCTGCTCGGCGACGACCTGGGCCTCGGCAAGACCTACAGCGCGCTCCTCACGCTCACCGACCCGCAGCGTCTCCCCGCACTGATCGTCACGCCGACCCACCTGACCCGTCAGTGGCGCCGCGAGATCGCCAAGTTCATGCCGCACCTCGCCGCGCACGAGATCCGCAGGACCGACGTCTACGACCCGTCGACGCACCGTGAGATGGCCGGTCGTACCCCCGACGTCCTGATCTGCACCTACACCAAGCTGCACGGCTGGGCCAACCACCTCGCCGGCGAGGTCAAGACCTGCGTTTTCGAAGAGGTCCACGAGCTGCGCCGCACCGAATCACGCAAGTACCAGTCGGCCACCATCGTCGCGCGCGGCGCCAGCCTGAACATGGGCCTGACCGCCACCCCCGTCTACAACTACGGCGGCGAAGCGCACAGCATCATCTCGGTCCTCGACCCCGACGTGCTCGGCAACCGCCACGAGTTCCTGCGCGAATGGGGAGCCGGCGACGGCTACGGCAGCAACGACCCCAAGACCAAGGTCGAGAACCCCGCCGGCCTCGGCCGCTACCTCCGCGAGGTCGGCGTCTTCGTGCGCCGCACCGACGCCGACCTCGGCCGCGACAAGCTGCCCGCCGAACGGATCCCGCACCTGATCGACGCCGACGACCAAACCATGCGCGACGGCATCGCCTCCGCCCGCGACGTCGCCCGCCGGATCATGGCCAAGGCGACCGCGCCGCTCGAGCGCGGCAAAGCCGCCCGCGAGATCGACTGGCGACTCCGACAGATCACCGGCATCGCCAAAGCCCCGTACGTCGCCGCGTTCGCGAAGCTGCTCCTCGAAACCGAGGAGCGCGTGATCGTCTGGGCATGGCACCGCTCCGTGTGGGACGAGATCGCCGACGCGCTCGCCTCCTACAACCCGGCGCTTTACACCGGCACCGAATCGCCCGCCGCCAAAGACCGCGCGATCCAGGCGTTCACCTGCCCGATCGACGACCCCGACGCCAGCCGCGTCCTGCTCATGTCGCTGCGCTCCGGCGCCGGCGTCGACGGGCTGCAAACCACCTGCCGAACCGGCGTCTTCGGCGAGCTCGACTGGTCACCCGCCATGCACGACCAGTGCATCGGTCGCCTCGACCGCCCCGGCCAGACCCGCCGGGTCCGCGCCTACTTCCTGCACACCGACAGCGGATCGGACCCCGCCATCATGGACGTCCTCAACGACAAGCGGATGCAAGGCGAACCGATCCGCGACCCTGACCGCGACGTGTTCTCCACCGCCGGCGGTGGCAACGAGGACCGTGCACGCATGCTCGCGCAGGCCGTGCTCGAGCAGGGCGGGGGTGGACGGTCGTGACCGTTCTGATCGGGGACTGCCTCGAGCAGATGCGCCAGCTCGACGACGAGTCGATCGACGCGGTGGTGACCGATCCGCCGTACGGGATCGGGTTCATGGGCCACGAGTGGGACCAGCCCGGCGACCACGCGGCGACTCGGAGCGTCGGCCGGCCGGCACCGTTCGCGAACGGCCGCCCCGTCGTCAAGAACGGGAGGACGTCGGCCGGCGTGCCCGGCTCCGGCGGGGCTATGGAGGCTGGCCGCTACGACCTCTCGCCGTCGGCAAACCGCAGCTTTCAGGCGTGGTGCGAGGCGTGGGGCGCCGAGGTTCTGCGGGTCCTTAAGCCCGGTGGTCACGCGGTCGTCTTCGGTAGCACCCGGACGTACCACCGCCTCGCTGTCGGCCTCGAGGACGCCGGGTTGGAGATCCGCGACACGCTCGCGTGGATGTTCGGGTCGGGATTCCCAAAGTCGCTGAACGTCGCGAGGGCCATCGACGCACCGTTCTACGGGCCGCAATGCCAGGACGGGTGGATCACCCCCGACGCCCGCGCACACGCGGCACTTGGCACCGCCCTGAAGCCTGGCTACGAGCCGATCGTCCTGGCGCGCCGGCCCTTGGCCGCCACCGTGGCCGCGACGGTACTTGCGCACGGGACTGGGGCGCTAAACATCGACGGGTGCCGCGTGACCCCCGTCGATGGACGCTGGCCCGCGAACGTGATGCTCGACGAGGAGGCTGCCGCGGTGCTCGACGAGCAGACCGGGACGCTGACGTCCGGCAAGGAGGCTGCCGATGGGCGCCACCGCGACGCCGACAAGTTCCGCAACGCCTACGGCAAGTTCGCGGGGACCGACGTCGAGCGAGGCGTCCTCTACGGCGACTCGGGTGGCGCGTCGCGGTTCTTCTACGTGGCGAAGGCGAGCACCGCGGAGCGCAACGCCGGCCTCGACGGCATGGCGGCGCAGCAGCCGCCCGGTTGGTCCAGCGGAGACGAGAACCCCGGGAGCTTCCAGCGCGGCGAGACGCGGCCGCGGCCGAACGTCCACCCGACGGTGAAGCCGATCGATGTCATGCGTTGGCTGATCCGGCTCGTCACGCCACCCGGCGGCCTGGTGCTCGACCCGTTCCTCGGCTCGGGCACGACGGGCGCGGCCGCGGCGCTGGAGGGGTTCCGGTTCGTCGGGATCGAGCGGAACGAGAACTACGCGGCGATCGCCGAAGCACGGATCGCGTGGTGGTCCCGCTGGGAGTCCGGCACGGAGACCAAGGTCGCGACGTCCGTTGGGTGTCGCGAGTCCAAGAAGGCGGCCGCCGGCGCCCTCTCGATGTTCGACGCGATCGAGGCGGCAACCACATGACCGCCCGCCGTCTCACCGCGTCGAGCCTGGACTCCGTCGAAGCTCAGTGCCAGGGCTGCACGTGGACCGCGCGTTCCCGCAACGCGCAGGGCATCGCTGCACAGCACCACGACCGCACCGGCCATCCCGTGCGGGTCGTCACCACCCGCGCCGTCACCTACGGCGACATCACGGCCGCGCCCCACGGCCAGGAATCCCTCCTCGACCAGATGGAGTCGACGACGTGAAGCGCACCACGACAGATCTCCACCCGCACGACCTCGACGAACGGATCCGGGCGAGGATCGGCGAGGGCCGCCTCGACATCTCACGGATCGCACGGCGCGCCAACAAGAAGAAGACACCGGAACGCCCGACGCCCGAGGTTGCCATGTGGATCGCGATCAGCGCCGCGACCTGCACTCGCGTCCGAGCCGTCAAGCATCGGGTCTACCTCGCCGAGTTTCTCCGCTACCTGCTCGGCATCGACGCCACACCGCCGTCGCACGCGCTGAAGCGCGACGACGCGACGTGGATCGAGACGGTAGCCCAGAGCCTGACCGAGTCCAGCAAGGCCGCAGCGTGATCCCCGGCGTCCCGATCACCGTGGAGACGGCAGGCCAGCTCAAGAAGCTGCGCCGCACCGAGCGCATGCTCGCCACGAAGGCCCAGAACCAGGCGGACAGCCACCGCGCCAAGGCCGACGCGGTTACCGAGGCGCTCCGTGCGATGGGCGTCGAAACCGAGAACGAGGAGCAGCCGTGATCGTCCCGACCCTCGACGCGATGCACCCCGTCGACTGCGCGCGCCGCTACGGCAAGCCGGTCGCTGAGCTGCTCGTCGCCTACCGCGAGCGCCGCAACGCGCTTGAGCAGCTCGCCGCCCAGGTCGATGAGCTGCTCGACACCACGCCCACGACCCGTCAGGCCGGCGTGCATCTGGTCTGCGAGCTCGACGAGACGTTGGGAGCCCTCCGGTGACCGTCATCGACCCCGACGACGAGAAGCACTTCCCGCACGGCTTCCCGATCGAGCTCGACTTCCTCGTCGACCAGTTCGTGTGGGTGCGCGACCACGTGCGGCGCCGCGTGGTCTCCGCGGACGGTCGCTTCTGGACCGACGAGGACGGCATCGAGCTGGACCTGACGGCGATCGACCGCGTGATCGTCGGCGGCAGCCAGCTCAACGTTGAGCATGCGATGCAGATCCTCGACCAGCCGCAGAACGCCGAGTACTGCGACTACCGCGCGATGAACGGCGGGTACTGCTGATGCCCCGCACGATCAAGCGCCACGCCGCGGACGGCACTCTGACCGAGCAGGCGTGGCAGCACCAGGTCATCGGTATCGCCCGCCTGGGCGGCTGGCGGCGCATCTACCACGCCCCGCACGGCGGCCGCTCAGGCCGTGCCGCCTACGGCCAGATTCCCGAAGGGACCGGCTTCCCGGACCTCCTGCTGATCCGCGTGCGGACCGACGGCACCGCCGACATCCTCGTCGCCGAGCTGAAGACCCAGCGCGGCAAGCTCGGCAAGCAGCAGCCCGAATGGCTAAAGGCGTTCATGGCTGCCGGGATCGAAGCCTACGTCTGGCGGCCTGACGACCTCGACCAGGTCACCCAGCGGCTCACCGGCAACCGAAAGGCGGCTGCGTGAGCTCGACCGTGTCACAGGGCCGCCTGGTGCGCGACGGACGGCGTCTGCCGTTCTTCGTCGTTACAAAGGCCGCGACCGCGGTGATCCGCCACTCCTTCGACGCGAAGAGGCGCACGACGGCGCTAGCGATCTACGCCACCCTGGTCGAGCAGGCCAACGACGAGGGATCCGACACCTTCGAGGCGGCGCGCGGTCGGATCGCCGCCGCAGCGGGCGTCCACGCGTCGACACTGACCCGGTTCGCGAACCTCCTTGAGGAGGCCGGGCTCCTAACGATCCAGCGCCGCAAAGCGGGCTCGGCGAACCTGCCGAACCTCTGGACGCTCGCCGACCCGCCCCTCCTCGCCTCAGACGATGAGGGGTCGCCTGGCGCTACCCCTCCTCGCCTCAGACGAGGACCCTCCTCGCCTGAGAGCACGGACCTCCTCGCCTCAGACGAGGACCCCTCCTCGCCTCAGACGAGGGTGTTTAAAGAACCGTCGGAAGAACAAGAACCAGCAGCTAACGCTGCTGCCGCGAGCGCGGACGCGCCCGACGGCAGCAACGACGCCGCTGGCAGCAGCAGCAAGAACGACGAGAAGATCCGGGAGCACTGGGGGAACGTCACCGCCTACCTCAAGGCCTACGGCTTCGACCGCGCCACGCTCATCGAAGCCGCACCCCGCCTCAAGGCGCTCTGCCGGCGCCGCGTCAACGACCTCGCCGACATCGACTGGCCCGGCGTCACCGCGCTCATGCTCGACGCCAAGGGCACCCCGGCGCTCTACGCCGACCAGCCCGCCGGCGTGCTGGCCTGGGCGCTCGGCCAGCGCGGCGCCGAAGCGAAGCGCTCCACGGCCGCCGCAGCCCCACCGAACATCAAACCGCCCGCCGGTGCCGCCCCGAAGATCGTGGTCGACCCCGACAGCGAGATCGTGCTCGCCTGGGACCGCGTCCTCCAGGACGCTCGGAAGCACATCGACGGCGACGCCTGGGACACCTGGCTGTCGGTGATCGTGCCCGTCGACGTCAGCGAAGGCGAGCTTCGCATCGCCGTGCCGTCTCACGCCAGGTCGTGGATCGACCACGGCCTGTCCCCGCTACTCGCGGCATCCACCACCCGGGTCATCGACAAGCACGTCACCAAGGTGCGGATCCTGCCGCGCGACCAAGTCATCCTCAGCGACCAGCAGACCGAGTCCTCGGCATGAAGACCGCCCTCGAAGCCCTCGACGGCCTGGCGCTGCCTCACGGGGTCAAGCAGGACGTAGCCGAGCGTCTCCGCAAGGGCGCCGAAGAGTACGGCGACGACAGCTTCCGCCGCGCCCGCCGCGAGCTGCTCCGCGAGATCCGGGAGGAAGCCCTCGACGCGATCGGCTGGACCGTAGTCCTCATGGTCCGCGACGGCATCGACCTGCTCGACGCGCCCCTGCAGGACGTCGTCACCCACGCAGGCTGGATCGTTCGGCACCTCGACAGCCTGCTCGACGAGGACGCCACATGAGCACCGTCGCCCGGCCGCTCTCCTGCTGCGACTGCGGTCGCGAATGGACCTGCCGCATCGTCGGCCGACGCACCGTCGACGTGCGATGCCCGATGTGCAGCGCCATCCACCAACGGCGCGTCGAGCTGCGCGCCCAGGTCGACCAGCTCGCCATCACCGACCGCGGCACCCGCAACGCCCGCGCGGCGCTCGCCGCCGCCCGGCACGCCGGCACGCTCAGCCCCGGCTCAGCCGGCCCGTCGCCGCTCGCCGACGCCATGCACGCCCTCGCCCGATCCGGCCACGCCGAAGAGCACGTCCGCGAACGCCTGCTCGTACGGATCGCCGCCGCCGCCGTCCTCTGGGCCGCCGAGATCTCAGGAGCGCTAGATGGCTAGATCGTCCACCACCCTGCAGCCCGGCACGTTCGCCGCCGCCCAGGCCGCCGGCGTCGCCGCACGACGCCGCAAGGCCGAGATCCGCGCCGGACTGCGCGGCGGCACGCTTCGCCTCGAGCAGCTACTCGTCCCGGCCCAGCGTGGCGAGCTCACCGCCCAAGCCGAACGGATGCAGGTCGACCAGCTGCTGCGCTGGTGCCCCGGGATGGGCGAGCGCCGCATCGCCCACGCGCTCAGCGAGATGCAGTTGCAGCCCGCCACCCGCGTCAGTGACCTGGACCCCGCCCACCGGCGCGCCCTCGTCGCCGTCGCCAACGCCTACCAGCCCCGGGAGACCTGATGTCCGCCATGAACGAAGCGATCGGCGAGCGGATCCGCGACCTGTGCCGTGAGCGCGACATGACCGTCGTCGAGCTCGCCAACGCCACGCGGCTCCCGGTCGCCGAGGTCAACGCCTACGCCGCCGGCCGCGCCCGGCCGTGCCCGACCCGCATGCGGCGCCTGGCGCGCGCCCTCGGCGTCACCACCGACGCTCTGCTCCGCGTCGAGGCGCTCTGATGCCGACCTACGCCTGCCACGACTGCGGACGCCCGTCCGCGCGGACCAAGTTCTGCGACGACTGCGCGGCGGCCCACAACCGCACCGACGGTCAGGGCCGGTCGCGACGCAGCACCACGAACGTGAGCCGCCAGCAGCGCGAGCGCCTGCGCGCCCATGCCTTCGAGGACTACGACGGGCGGTGTGGACGCTGCGGCGAGCCGATCGAACCCGACGAGGAATGGGACCTAGGCCACGTCGTTGGGCACGCAGCCGGCGGCTCCATGGCCCGAGAGAACCTACGGCCCGAGCACCGCGGCCGATGCAACCGAGCAGCAGGAGGACGACGAGTATGAGCGACGACGAAGCCAACGGATCGATCAACCACGACGAGTGGGCCGCTGCCCAGATGGCACAGGGCGACCAGGCGGCCACCGCGGCCGCAGAGATCGCCCGGATCATCTCGAGCTTCATGAAGAAGCTCGACAAGGAAGGGCACAACCCCTACGAGCAGCTCGAGCTGGCCAAGGTCTACCTCGCCACGATGCTGAGCGGTGGTCAGTCGTGAGTGCGCAGATCACGAGCGCCCGCCTCCTTAGCTGCGCGCGCTGCGGCGGCGATCACGCCGACGTCGAGTGGCAGCCGCTGGAGCGTCCCGTCCTTGAGGACGGGAAGACGGTCGCGACGCACTGGGCACCGTGCCCGACCAACGGCCAGCCGATCCTGATGATCCAGGTCGAGCGCGAGGACAGTGATCGGTCGTGAGCGACGTCATCAAGATGCAAGCGACCCTGCTTGGCACGGCTGTCAAAGGACCGTCCGGCGAGCCCGTCGGGTTCATCAGCGACGTCGAGACGAGCGCCGACGGGGTCCGCTACGGGATGACGATCACCGACGAGGCGACCAAGGCGCTGCTCTCAAGGCCTCTCGATGTCAGCTTCAGCGACCGCCACGACCTCGGATACGAGCTCAGGCGCACGATCAGCACCCACCTGACGGGACTTCTGCACGACGCTCTCTGCGACGTTGAGCGGCGCCTCGTACCGCCACCGTTCGTGTTCAGCTTTGCGGAGGGCGAGCCGCTGGTCCACCGCGCGGAGCCGGTCGTAGAGCTGTACGGCTGCCGGGTTCAGGCGCACCCCGCCGTCCGTCGGGGATGGGTGCATGTCATCGACGCCACCGGCGCACACCACCCGTTCGAGCTGAAGGCACCTCGCCCGCCGGGCTTCGCGGCCCTCGCCGACCCCGACGGGGAGGGGGGCGTCTCAATCACGGGCGACCCCGTTTCCGCAGCTACCAGTGGCCCTGAGCGTGAGAAAAAATCTCAGAAAAACGGTGAGTCCAGGATCGGAGGGCCCGAGAAGCCGGCCCCCGACGACCGCCGAATCGACGACCAGCGCCATGTCGAGCGCGACCGAAAGGACACCAGCGATGGCCGGTGAGATGCCCCCGATCGTTCACGGCGAGCCCGACGACGAGTGGGACGACGACCTGGAGATGGTCTTCGAGAAGGCGCGGCCGGTTGGCGGCGCCGATCAGCTCGCCGACGCGTTTGCCAACCAGGGGCGGATGGACCGCGAGCTCGCGGAGAAGCAGCGGCGCGCCGAGCGTCGGAACCGCAAGGACATCCGCCGGGTGTTCCGGCTCCCCCGGTGGGCGGTCCGAGTTTCCCGCCGTCGTCGGACCTGGCGAGAGCAGTGGGTGGCTGGGCTCGCGGCCGGCATCGGGTTCATGAGCCTCGCGTACGTGGCGGAAGCCGCTGGCTTCGGGGCCTCGCCATCGCCCGAGGTCCTCGCTGTCGCCGGCGCCGCGAACCTGGCGGTCTCTGCGGCGATCATGCGGAACCCGCGTGGTGACTCGTGAGCCACGGAATCCGTCCCGAGCTCGTGAAGCACGCGGTCAAGGTCGAGGAGCTGACGCCCTACCCGGGCAACGCGCGCCGCGGTGACGTCGACGCGATCGCCGAGTCGCTCGAGGCGCACGGCCAGTACCGTCCGATCGTGGTCCGCCGCGAGACCAAGGAGGTGCTGGCCGGCAACCACACGCTGCGTGCCGCGATCCAGCTCGAGTGGACACACGTCGCGGTGACGTACGTCGACGTCGACGAGGAGCAGGCCGCGCGGATCGTCCTGGTCGACAACCGCACCAACGATGCCGCCGGCTACGACGACCAGGCGCTCGCCGACCTACTCAAGCCGCTGCAGGAGTCCGACAACGGCCTGATCGGGACCGGCTTCGACGTCGAGGCGTGCGAGGCGTTGCTCGAGTCGCTCAAGCCGGCGGTGCCCGACCCGCCGACGGAGGACGATCCGGAGCCCGCGGTCTACGCGGTCGGGGTGGCGTGCGCAACCGAGGAGGACCGCGCGAACCTGATCTCGCAGCTGGAGGAGTGGGGCTACAACCCGCGCAAGGTCGACGGCCGCTGGGCCGGACAGATCACGGAGTAGTCGCGTTGCCGGCACGCCCAAAATTCGACGAGGCCGCCCCGAAGATCGTGGACTACCTCAAGGCGTGCGTGCCGCGTGACGTCGCGGCCGAGATGTCGGGAGTGAGCCGCGCGACGTTCTACGCCTGGATGAAGGAGGGGCGGAAGGCGAAGTCCGGCAAGAAGCACGATTGGGCACGCGAGGTCGACGAGGCGATCGCCGGTGCGGAGGCGGGCCTCGTGATGACGATCGCCGTGAAAGCCAAGGCCGGGGACGTCAAGTCGGCGATGTGGCTGCTCGAGCGCTCGCACGGCGAGCGGTGGGCGCGCAAGCCGGTGTCCGGACGTGTCGCGCCCGGCCAGGGCGGGGAGGGTGCCGCGCGTCCGCCGGTCGGCGGCGAGGGCGAGGGCGACGACTGGGACCTGGACAACGTGGTCCCGTTCACGGGCTGACCGGTGACCGCGACGGCCGTGGAGCAGCCGCGGCTAGAGCCGGGCACCGTTGAGCACTTCAAGGCGTTCTGCTCCCGCCTGACGCTACCGCCGAAGGCGTCGGTCAAGAAGAAGCGCCGCCGTCGCCGGCGCGGCGCCGACTGCGAGACCGCGGTCCCGGGTCCGTCGGCCGCGCACCAGTCGCGCTCACGCCGGCCGGCCGCGCAGCGGCTGATCATCGAGCCATTCCAGGAGGTCGCGCTCGAGGACTACTTCGACGGCATCGCGGAGACCTTCGTGATGCTGCCGAAAGGCAATGCAAAGTCGATGCTCGCCGCGGCACTGGGCATCTACCACCTCTGCTTCGTCGACGAGGCCGAAGCGTTCATCTTCGCGGCGTCGCGCGACCAGGCGGCCCGCCTCCTGAAGTACGCCGCGGGCTTCGTGCGCCGCTCGCCGGTGCTGCAGAAGCACCTGATCCTTCGGCTGGGCTCCCGCGAGATCCGCGCCCGCCGCGACGGCGGGTCGCTCAAGGTTCTCGCCGCGGATCCGGACACCGCCGACGGCATCGCGCCGACCCTCGTCATCTGCGATGAGCTGCACCGCTGGAAGACGCTCGAGCCGTACGTGCTCGCCAAGGAGGGCCTCGGCAAGCGCGACGGCCAGCTGATCGGCATCTCGACCGCGGGAGAGGACAAGAACAGCGAGTTCGGCCGGATGCGGACCGAGGCGCTGAAGCACATCGTCGAGCAGCTCGGTGCCTACAAGTGCGCGCTCGCACCGTCCGACGAGTTCATCTGGCACGAGTGGTCGCTCAGCGAAACCGACGACCTGACCGACATGGAGCTCGTCAAGTCGGCGAACCCCCTCGCGCAGATCACCGTCGAGTCGCTCCGCGAGCGCTACCTCTCGCCAGGCACCCGCCGCGCGTGGTGGGCACGCTTTGTGTGCGGAATCTGGACCCGCGACGACGACGCCGCGATCTCCGCGATGGAGTGGGCGCCCAACCAGGTCGACCACTGCGAGATCCCAGACGACGCGCTGAACGTGATGATCGGCGTCGACCTCGGCTGGCGACGCGACACCACGGCGATCGTCCCCGTCTGGATGATGAACACCAAGCCGCTAACGGTCCGCGTCGACCGACGGCTCGCGATCGAGACACCGCCCGGAGAAGGCAAGTCGCTCGCCGAGGACATCGTCTGGGCGCACCTCGAGGAAATGGCCGAGCGCTGGCCGAACGCGAAGTTCGTATTCGACCCCAACGCCAACGCCGGCCACCTCATCGAGCGAATCGAGACCGAGCTGCAGCGCGAGGTGATCATCCAGGCGCAGGACCCGGCGCCGATGGCCCAGGCCGCGGGCCTGGTCATGGAGCTGGTCCGCAACAAGCGGCTCGAGCACCCCGGCGTTGTCGAGTACTCGTCGCAGATCCTGGCCGCCTACCTGCGGTCCGTCGGCGGCGAGAAGTACCGCTTCGACAAGGGGCCCGGCGGCAGCCACATGGACGCCGCGATCGCGACCGCCCAGGCGGTCCGCCAGCTGCACGTATTGGCGACCGCCCCCCCACCAATCCGACCGTACGTCATCTCCTAGGAGGAACCATGGAAACCACCATCACCACCGTCGTGCTCGCCGTCATCGTCGTGCTGCTCCTGTGGCGCCTGACCGCGACCGAGCGTGCGGCAACCGAGGCCGCCGCCGAGCGCGAACGCAGCCATGTCGCGGAGGTCGAAGACGACCTCGCCCGGATCGCTCGGATCGAAGAGCTGGAGACGGACATCGCCGACCTCACCGCGGGCCCGCTGATCCACAAGCGCGTGATCGCGTCGCTCACCGGCGACGAGGGCGGCATCGACGGAATTCTGACCGACTGGCGGGGCGAATGGGTCCGCTTCGAGAGCGTGAGATTCATCGGCGGCAAGGGGCAGGTCGAGCCCGTCGACGGTGCCGTGTACGTGCAGCGGACCAAGATCCTGACGTTGCACGACCCGCCGGCGGCGTCGGTCGAGGCCGAGTAGCGGCCAGTCCGACAGGGCGCGCGTCGCCCGCGCCCGGCCGCGTCGACGCGCGGTCCGCACCGTGGCGACATGGCGGTCTTCGGCGGTAGCGGTGGGGCGTACGTCTGGGCGGACGGGTCGACGCAGTCGATGGCCCGCCCGTCGATGGCGATCGGGGAGATCGCCGCCAGCGTCACGCTGATCGGTGACCGGCCGATCAGCTACGACCGGATCTATCGCACCCAGCCGTGGGTCGCGGCGGCTGTGCACCTGCTGCAGCGCCAGGTCGCGCGACTGCCGATCGGCACGTTCATCCCGACCGGCGACGGGGAGAGCTACAACCGCAGGCGGACCAAGGATCACGGGTTCGCGAGCCTGCTTTCGACCCCGGCCGACGGCCGGGCGCCGGTGGACCTGAAGGCCGAGATCATGCTCGACCTCGCGGTGCAGGGAAACCACCTCGAGCGGATCGTCCGCCGGACCGGCAGCCAAGAGCCGATCGGCCTGGAGAAGATCGACTGGCGCTCGGTGATGCCTGCCCTGTCCACGGACGGGATGCACGTGCTGGCATGGCGCGTAACCCCGATCGGCGGCGGGGCGACCGAGGTCCTGATGCCGGAGGACGTCATCCACTTCCGGTGGCCGTCGCCGTCCGGGCCGATCGGCGTCTCGCCGCTGCAGCAGCTCGGCGTCACGATCCGCTCCGAGGACGGAGCGCAGCGCTACGCCGACTCGGCGATGCGCCACGGCGGCATGCGTGGCGTCGCGGTGCGGGTCGATAAGGAGTTCGCGCAGGACACCGTCCTGCACGACACGCTCCGCGAGGAGATCCTCCACAAGCACAGCGGGCCCGACCGCGCGCACGTCCCCTACATCATGGGCGGCGTCGAGGCGGTCGAGGAGATGCCGACGCAGTCGGCCGTCGAGGTTGAGCTGATCAAGCTGCGGCAGGTCAACCGCGAGGAGATCGCCGCCGTCTACGGGGTGCCGCCTGTCCTGATCGGCGACCTGTCGCACGCGACCTACTCGAACGTCGAGAAGATGCACGAGATGCTCTACCTCACGGTCCTCGGACCGTGGCTGACGCTGATCGAGGAGCAGATCGCAGCGCAGCTGGTCGCGCGCTACCTGCCGTGGCAGCTCGAGGGCGTGTGGTGCGAATGGTCGCTCGACGCCGTCATGAAGGGCGACGTCAAGGGCCGAATGGAGAGCTACCTCATCGGCCTGCGCGCCGGCGCGCTCACCATCAACGACATCCGCCGGCGCGAGAACCTCCCGCCGTTCAAGAACCCGCTCGCCGACGAGCCGCTGATCCAGACGAACAACGTCTCGCCGCTCAGCACGATCGGCAACGACACCGAGGGCGAGCCGGCGTCGAAGGTTCCGGCCGCCGCGTAGCACTGCGGCCAGTCCGACAGGGCTACAGCGCGGCGATTCCTAGAGCGCCGGGCGGTGCCGCGCACGGTGGGCTGCGTGAAGCGCCAGCTCATAGGCACCGAGGAGCACAAGACCGCCGACCTGGCGCAGCTCACCGTCAAGACCGACGACGGCGCGCCCGGCCGATTCCAGGCACTCGCTGCGGTCTACGGAAACATCGACAGCCACGGCGACCGGATGGTCCGCGGCTGCTTCGAGGTGTCCCTCAAGGAGCGCGGATTCCCAAAGCTCGTCTGGTCGCACGATCGGCTCATTCCGCCGATCGGGATCGTCGAAGCCGCCGAGGAGGTCGACGCGGGCCTCCTGATCGACGGTCGCCTGTTCGTCGACAAGGACGCAGGGGAGGACCACCCGATCGCCCGCCAGGTCTGGGCCGCGATGTCCACCAAGGGCGGCGACGGGCGCCCGGGACTAGGCGACTTCTCGTTCGGTGCCCGGGTCCAGGCGGCGACGCTCGTCGAGGTCGACCCGGCAACCCTGCCCGACGATCTCCAGTGGACCGGCGGGCGGATCCGCGAGATCACCCGCTGCCGCCTCTGGGAGATCGGCCCCTGCCTGGTCGGCGCCAATGAGCAGGCCGGCCTCCTCACCGTCAAGTCGCTCGTCGACGCCCTCGGCGTCACGCCCGAGCAGGCCGCCGCCGCCCTCGAGCGGCGCGACGTCGGCCCCACCAAGACCTCCAGCCGCGGCGAGGTCGCGGACCGGACGCACGCCACGCGGCTCGCCGAGCTGCGGATCAAGCACCCCATCCCCAGCGAGGACTGAGATGAAGACCAAGACCCAGGAGGCCCAGGCGGCGATCGCGAAGCTCCGCGCCGACAAGAAGGCCGCCGACAAGAGGGCCGCCGACGCGCGCCTGGCCTTCGAGAAGTCGGATGCCGACCCGCTCGACCCGGAGACGCCGGAGTTCCAGGCGTTCGACGAGGCGAGCAAGACCGCCGACGAGCTCGGCGAGTCGCTGCGCAAGTCCACCGAGATGTACGCCCGCCTTTCGGGCGGCAGCTCGCAGCCGGGCCCCGGTCCGGACCCGGAGGACCCCGCCAACAAGATGCGGGGCGACAACTTCCTGGACCAGGCGGTCGAGGCCCTGAAGTCCGCGTCGGTAGGTCGCAAGGTCCTCGAGAGCGAGGCGACCAAGGCGCTGCTCGAGAAGGGCATCTTGACCGGCCAGGCGCAGTTCGGTGCGCTCGAGCTCGGCAAGGCCTACTCGCGAGACGAGGTCAAGGCACTCGTCGGCACCGGCAACACCGCCAGCGGCGTGTCGAACCTGCTGACGCCCGACCGACTGCCGCTCGTCGACCTGGTGCCCAGCCGCCCGCCGCGGATGGTCGACCTGGTTTCGAAGGGGACCACGGACTCGAAGTCGATCGAGTACCCGGTCCTGATCCAGCGCGGCATGGCGGCCGGGTACGTCCCGGACCCGACGACCGCCGCGGCGATCGGCTCCGGTGACCCGGAGGTCACCCCGGAGCAGGCCGGACGCAAGCCCGAGACGTCGCTCGTGTGGGACATCCGCTCGGCGACCGTCAAGACGCTCGCCACCTGGATCCCCGTCCACCGCAACATGATGGACGACGCGCCATACCTGCAGTCGATGATCGACGCGTACCTGCGCGACGAGCTCGAGCAGCGCATCGACCAGGACATCGCGACCGGCACCGGCGCCGGCGAGTCGTTCAAGGGGCTGCTGAACACCGACGGGATCGGTGCGGTCACCTACGGCGACGGGTCGATCATCGACTCCGCACACCGCGCGATGACCACGGTGCGGCTGCAGTACGAGGAGCCGACCGCCTACGTCATCCACCCGACGACGTGGGAGACCATCCGGCTGCTGCGTGCCAGCCAGGTGATGGTCGACCCGGGAGACCCGAACGCCGAGCCGCCCGTGCTGCCCACGATGGAGCCGTCCGGCGAGTACCTGTTCGGCCGTCCGTCGCAGGCCGGCGAGGCGACGCTCTGGGGCAAGACGGTCGTCACGACCGCCGCGATCCCGCAGGGCACCATCCTGACCGGCGACTTTGCCAAGGCGATGCTCTGGTTCCGGACCGGCGTCCGGGTCCTCGCCAGCGACAGCCACGAGGACTTCTTCACGCGCAACCTCGTCGCGCTGCTCGCCGAGCTGCGCGCCGCATTCGGCGTGATCAAGCCGCTCGCGTTCGCCAAGGCGACCGCCTCTTGAGTCACGGGCGCGCGCCACCACGGCGCGCGCCGTCCCCTCGATCGAAAGGCACCCGATGGCCCTCGTTACCGCCAACGACAAGTACACGCTGGTCAAGGCCCCGAAGACGGGCCTCTACTACCACCCCGGCACCGAGCACCAGGCCTGGTACTCGCAGGGTGCGCTCATGCCACCCGAGTACAAGCCGGTCAAGACCGCGGGCGCCACCGACGTCGTCGACCAGGACGCCGCGCGCCTGCAACAGCTCATCGCCGCTGAGGCCGACGAGCGCGAGCGCCTGCAAAAGGAGCTCGACGAGCAGCGCGAGAAGACCGAGACGGAGGCGGCCCAGCGCAAGAGTGTCGAGGAGGCGCTCGAGGCGCTGCGCAAGGAGCCCAAGGTCGCCGAGGACGCCGACGAGCGCGAGCGCCTGCAAAAGGAGCTCGACGAGCAGCGCGAGAAGACCGAGACGGAGGCGGCCCAGCGCAAGAGTGTCGAGGAGGCGCTCGAGGCGCTGCGCAAGGAGCCCAAGGTCGCCGAGGACGCCGACGAGCGCGAGCGCCTGCAAAAGGAGCTCGACGAGGCGCGCGCCACCATCGCCGCACTGCAGGCCGGCAGCGACGACGGCGCCGAGGCCGATGCGGGGGCGGGCGGCGACGATCAGACCGCGACCGCGACCGCCGAGGGCGAGAGCCCGGCACCGGCTACCCCGGCCGGGACCACGCCGCGGGCGCGGCGGAAGGGCCGGGGTGCCAATCAGTCCTGACGAGCCTGACGCCGTCGGCCCCGAGGGCCGGCGGCTCTGCACCCGCGACGAGCTCGTCGAGTTTGTCCGGGTGAAGGACGGCCCCGTCGCCGGCGAGGTGCTCGACCGGCTGATCAATAGTGCCAGCGAGCGCCTGAACGCCGTGCGGCAGTTCTACGCGTCGACCGGCACCCGCACCTTCCAGGTCGACGGGCGGATGACCCGCCTGTCCGACCTCGACATCTCCCACGAGTGCACGGTCCTCGCCGACGGCGTCGAGCTCACCGCCGCCGACCTGCGCTGGCTGCATCGGATGAACCATCCCGCGCACGCCGTCGTGCTCTACCGCGACGTCGGCACCCTCACCGTGACCGGCCACTGGGGCTGGCCCGAGATCCCCGACGGGATCCGCACGGCGTGCCTTGAGTGGGCCAGCCGCGCCTACTTCCAACGTCAGTCACGGCAGGCCGACGTCGTGATGAACCACGAGACCGGAGTCGAAGACCGCTACTTCGTCCGGATGCCGTCCAGCGTCGGCGCTGCGCTCGTGCCCTACCGCCTGCTCGGAATATGACCGAGCTGATCCTCCGCACCGACGGGCCACGGTCGTGGCACCCCGAGGTCATCGTCGAGGCCGCCCGCCAGGCGGTGCACCACGTCGAGCCCGTTCTCCGCGCCGCGGCTCGCGAGCAGGCCGATCGAACCCGGACGCTCATCCACAGTCGCAGCGGCGAGCTGGCGCGCTCCGTCCGCGGTCAGGTCCGCCGCCGGCGGCGAGGCTACGTACTCCGGGTCGGCTCGTTCGGTCGCGGCAACTTCACCGTGCGCAACGGCGGGGCCCGCCGGCAGGAGTCCGGCTACCAGCTATTCCACGGCTACTTCGTCGAGCACGGCACCGGCGAGCAGGGCCCGCTCGCCCGAAGGATCCCCGATGACCGTCGCGGGCTCGTCCCGACGCGCGGTGGCCGCCGTCGCCCGACCGGGGCGGGCCAGGCGCCGCAGCGGCCGTTCAGTCGCGCCCGCGATGCGTACGACCGCGGGCCGTCGCACCAGCTTGACCGGATGGTTCACGACCTGGTCGACCGCGAGATCGTGACCGCCGTTCGAAGGGCGTCGCGATGACGACCTTCCGCGAGATCGCCGAGGCGCTCGTCGACATCCTCGAGGAGGTCTCCGTTGCGCTCGTCGACGACGACCATCCCGGCAACCCGGACACCGGCCACTGGCTGAACGTGCATCGCTGGAGCTCCGCTCAGGTCGGCGCGCTGCCGGCAGCATGGCTTTCGCTGCTGCCCGACAGCCGCGTCGACGAGACCCAGAGCGACGGTTGCACCGTCACCGACGAGCTACGGATCGCGCTGAAGATCGCGGTCGACCCGTACGCCGACGGCGTTGGCGACGACATGTGGGAGATGGAGCGCGTCGTCGACATCGCGGTTCCGGTCGTCGACCGCGCGATGGAACAGGCCCACGACCGCTGGGGGATCTCGCTCGCTCGTCGCACCGACATCCAGTTCGCCAACGAGCAGCTCGGCGCCGGCAACGTGCTCGCGCTCGTCATCCCCCTCCACATCACCTGGACCCACCCGATCCCCGACTAGGGAGCAGCATGCCCACGCCCCGCAGCAAGACCACCACCCGCAAGCCCGCCGACAAGGACGTCGAGCCGGACACGGAGCCCAAGAAGGCCCAGGGATCCGACGCCTATCCCGAGCCGCCCGTCGTTGAGCCGACCGAGCCGCCGGCCGTCGACGCATCGGACCTGCTCGACATCGAGACCTTGCCGATCCCCGACGGCCAGTCCGACAGGGCGTCTGAGGCGAAGGCCGCGCGCACGATCGCCGAGCAGTCCTACATGGACAACGAGGCGCGCCGGTCGGCGCGGTCCACCGCGAACCCGGAGAACTGACCATGGCCCGCTGGCTCGGAATCGCCCCCGACCCCAACAGCAACATCGGGGGATCGACCTACGACCTCCTGACCGAGAGCGGCCCCATCGAGTGGCCGGACCCCACCGTGTTCCTGCCCGCGACCGATGGCAACAGCGAGCGCAACCACGAGGACACCCCCCGCAACGACGAGACGACGCTTGGTCGCGGCGCGCTGCCTCCGGTCTCGTACCGTGCGGATCCCGGCTGGTCGTTCTCGGTGCCGCTCTACATGCCCGTCGCGCGGCTCGTGCTGCCGGCCGCCTACGGCAAGGTCGGCACACCGGTCGGCACCGCACCGGCGTCCATCTCGACGCCGCTCTCCCCGGTCGACTACGGGGCACGCCTGCCGTCGCTGATTATCTGGCTCGTCCGCGACGGGCAGCTCGAGCGTCACGCCGGTGCGTGGATCGAGCAGCTCACGCTCAACACGCAGGGTGCGCGCCCGATGCTGCAGGTGTCCGGCAAGTCGCTGTTCCGCGACGTCGACGATGCCGTCGACCTGCCGACGCCGACCCGGATCTCCGCCAAGGACACCCTCGCCAGCGTCACGTTCTCCGCCAAGACCGGCGAGGGTTCGGGCACGCCAATCGGGTGCGTCACGACGTTCACGTTGACGCACAACAACAACTTCGAGGCGGACGCCGACGCCCGGTTCTGCGCCGGCGAGAACGTCGTGACGGAGCTCGTCGACGGCCGCTACAAGCGCCGCCAGTACCCCGGCCAGCACATCCTGGGCGAGCACACCACGACGGGCACGATCGGGATGGCGAAGCCGCGCGTGGACATCGAGGGCCGCACGCTGCTCGGGACGTCCGAGCGTCTGGTCGCGTCCCTGTCGGGCAACCCGATCGACGGGGCGACGCCGGCGGCCGACGAGTCGCTCGTGTTCGACATGCCGTCCTGGGTTGTCACCGGCGGTGAGGGTGCCGGCGCACTGACGAAGACCGGCGCGATCAAGGCGACCTACGACTGGGGCGGATTCGTCGACGAGGAGACCGGCGCGGATCTCACCGTGTCGATCGTCGACGAGACCGCGGTCGCGCAGCCCGCCTAGCCGACCGACCGCGGACGGAACAGCGCCGACCGCGGAACCTGGCCGCCGTCCACCTGGGCGGCGGCCAGCACGACCAGCACGACCTCCAGGGGGATCATGAGCACCAAGAGCACCAAGAAGTACGAGGTATTCGACGCCGACGAACGCGACCTCGAGCGGACGTCCGCCGGGCTGCGGTTCAACGGCAAGCTGTACCGCCGCGCGCGCCGCAACAACAAGGTGCAGCGCACGATCCGCCGGAAGGGCCGCGATCAGATCCGCCTGCTCGAGGAGATCGACGAGGCCCGCAAGATTCCCGAGGTCGACCGGCTCACCGCCAAGCTTGCTGAGACCGAGGACGCGGACGAGATCGCCAAGCTCGAGGTCGAGCTGAAGGAGGTTCGCGACAGCGTCGACGAGGACCACGTCGACGAGCTGCAGGACCAGTACGAGGATGGCCTCTTCGAGGTGCTCGAGCTGCTGCTGGGCGAGGCCGAGGACGGCACCCGTCTCACGGCCGCCGACCTGGCCGACCTCGACATCGAGGACGCCGTCGGCCTGTCCAACGAGCTGATGGGGATCAACAAGGCCGAGGACGAGCAGGCCGCGGCCAACGCGGAGGAGGACGCCGAGGACCCTACCTAGTCGGCCTGGTCACCCTCCAGCGCTACACGTCGATGACGACCGCCGAGTACGACGAGATGGACCCCGCAGAGGTGCCGGGGCGTCTCGCTGCGCTCAACAAGGTGCTGGCGGCGGAGGCCGACGAACGTCTCGAGCACACCAAGCTGCTCGCCGAGGTCCTGATGCTGGCGGCCCGCCGTGGCTGATAGTCGGTCACTGGTTACCCGCCACCTGCAGGAGTGGGTGACCCGCGGCGACGAGAAGCTGCTGCAGGTCGGCCGCCAGCTCGCGACCGCCGACCGCGCCCGCGAGCGCGAGCAGCGCCGACTGCAAGCCAGCTACCGCCAGCTTGCCGTCGCGGCAAGCACCGCTGGCCTGCGCGAGACCGCAGCATCGCGTAGTGCCACGACGGCGGCGAAGACGAAGACCGGGTCGATCACGCAACTCTCTGCCGCGCAACAGCGGCTGCAGCGCGAGGTCCTCGGTGCCGCGCGCGCCCAGCTGACCGAAGAGCGCGCAATGCGCTCCGCTACCCGTGCCGCAGCGCAGTACTCGGCCGCGAAGCAGCGCCAGGTGGAGTCGTTGGCGAAGGTGACCGCCGCGGCGAACACCTCGAGCGCGGCGCTCAGCCGCAACGCGCGTGCGGGGGCCGCGGCGGCGCGCACCGGAGGAGGGGGCGCGCTGACCGAGGCGCGCCAGGCCGGGTCACGTGGCATCGGCATCGCGACCGGTGTCGCCGGCGCCGCCGGGGCGGCCGGCATTTTCGGTCTCGCTGGCCTGGCGCGGGAGGCGATCGACTACGAGCGGCAGATGTCGCAGGTCCAGGCGGTGATGGGAGCCACCCGCCAGGAGATGCGGCAGCTCGACGCGATGGCGGTTGACCTGGGCGCCAAGACCGCTTTCAGCGCGTCCGAATCGTCGATGGCCCTCTCCGAGCTCGGCAAGGCCGGCTTCACCGCACAGCAATCGCTCAAGACGCTGCCGGGGACGATCGACCTTGCCGCGGCGTCAGGCACCGAGCTCGCGGACGCCGCGACGATCCAGAGCGACGCGCTGCGCGGGTTCGGAATGGACGTCAGCCAGTCCACGCACGTCGCCGACGTCTTCGCCGTCGCCGTCAACCGGTCCGCGATCGAGATGTCGGACCTGGGCTACACGCTCAAATACATGGCGCCGATCGCGGCGACCACCGGCCAGAGCTTCGAGGACATGAGCGCGGCCGTCGCGATCCTCGGCAACGTCGGCATCCGTGGCGACACCGCCGGCACCACGCTGCGGCGCGTCATGACGAGCCTGGTGAAGCCGACAGCGGCATCCACCGAGGCGCTCGCCGAGCTGGGACTCAAGGCGAAGGACTTGCAGGGCCCTGACGGGCTGCTGCCGTTGCCGGACATCATCGCCCGACTGGTCGAGGAAGCATCGAAGCTGCCGAAGGCCGACCAGATGCGGGTGATGACCACCATCTTCGGGCGGGAGTCGATCAGCGGCACGATGGCGCTCCTGGATCACGGCGCGCCGAAGCTTCGAGCGCTCGCCAAGGAGATGCGCAACGCCGACGGCGCCGCCGACGACATGGCGCGCACCATGCAGGACAACGTCTACTACCAGATGGAGCAGGTCCAGGGCGCCGTCGAGTCGCTGGCGCTGACGATCTTCAAGGAGTTCGCGCCCGGACTGCAGGCCGCTGCCACGAGCGCCGCCGGTTCGATCGAGGTGTGGACCGCCACCGAAGGCAACGTCGAGCGGATCACCGACGCGATCGGCGACTTCACCGGCATGCTCGGCGACCTGGTCGCCGCCGGCATGCCGGTCGTTGATCTCGCCGTCTCGATGGTCGACGCATGGCAGGGCCTGCCGGACCCCGTCCGCTCGTCGGTCCTGCAGTTCGGCGCGCTCGCGCTGATCACCCGGAAGCTCGCCGGCTCCGCGGCCGCCGGCGGCCTGATCTCCGTGTTCGACCGGATCCGCGGCGGACTGCGCGGAACCGCAGCCGAGGCGACCGCCGCCCAGGCCGCGCTGGGCGGTCTGACCACGCCGATTCCGGCATCCACCGTGTCTGCGACGGCCGCCGGCGCCCGCACCGCGATGGCGGACGGCGGACCGTCACCGGTCACGTTCGCTGCCCGCGACGCAGCAGACGCCAACCGGGCAGCCGCCACGCGCCAGGGGGCGCTTGCCACCCGCATGCGGATCGAGGCCCGCGACGCCGCGGCTTCCTACGAGCGGGACATGCGACGCATGGCTGCGATGCCGATGGTCGTCGCGCGCGCCGAGCAGCAGGCGTCCCTGGCCCGTAACACGTCGGCGCTCGGAGGATCCTCCGCAGCTCGCATCCAGGCGGCCGAGGCGACCGCCGCCGCGGCGCGGAAGGAGCTGCAAACCCTCGGCACCCGGACCGAGGAGAGTCGCCGCTACGCGCTCGAGCGGCGCGCCGCCGCGACGGCGGCCACCACGGAAGCGCGGGCCACCGCCCAAACCGCGAGGTTGCTGCGCTCCCAGGCCGGCCACCACGCGCGCATGGACACGGTCGCCGCACCGTCCGCCGGCCGGATCGCCCGCGGACGCGAGGGACGCCAGCTCGGCGCGATCGGCACCTGGCAGATGACCCGCGGCCTCGGCGGCACCCGCCGCGACGCGCTCGCCGAGTCCGCGCGTCGCACCGCCGGCCGGGTCCCCATCCCGTCCGGGCGAGGGATCGCCGGCGTCGCCGCGGCCGGCGGGATCGGCGCTGCGCTCTCCGGCGGCGACGTCGCGTCGGCCGCGATCTCCGGTGGAGCGGTCGGCATGATGGCCGGCCCCTGGGGTGCTGCTGCCGGCGCGGCCGGCGCGGCCGGGATCACCGCGCTGGTCAACGAGTTCAAGAAGGCGTCGACGAAGCGCGCCGAAGACGCCGCCCGCGAGTTCGGGGAGCGCATCACCGAGAACACCCGCGACGCCATGGATGCCGGATTCCGGCGGCCGTCAGCTCGCCGCGTCGGCGAGGCGCGCGCGACCGTGGATGCTGCCGAACAGATCCGCAAGCTGGAGCGCCAGGCCCGCGAGGCCCGCGCGCGTACCCCCGGCGTGGGCGCGGCCGGCGTCCGCGGTCAGACCAGCGGCGACATCGAGGCTCAACGACTGATCAAGCAGGCGCGCGAACGAGCGAAGACCGCCGGCCTGGACTACGACGCGGTAATCCGTCGCGACAGCAACGCCGAACGCGGCGCCATAGCGACGCAGCAGCGCGAGGTTCGCGGTGCGTTTGCGAGTGACGCTCGGCGATACAAGTGGTTCGACGAGCGGCAGTTGCAGGCTGACGCCAAGAAGCAGCTCGAGGCATTGTCTCCGGCCGCGCGCGATGCCGCCGCGCGGTCGATGGCCGAGTGGGCGCGGACGATCGAGAAGGACGGCCGGCTCCCGAAGGGCGCGACCGGGCGCCTGGTCATGGAGCTTGGCCGCCTGCCCGGCGACCTGCCGCAGAAATGGGAGCGCTCCACCCGCGCTGCGGTGGACGCGATCGACAGTCAGGTGGAGGATCGCCGGGTGGTGCGGTCCGCGAAGCGGCTGATGGATGAGCTCGGCCGGCTGTCGCCGTCGCTCGATATCGAACTCGACACCAAGACCCTGCCCGGCAGCGTCGCCAAGATGCGCACCCAGATGGACACACTGCGCAAGATGGCGACGGACAAGTCGCTGCCGAAGGAGATGCGGGAGGACGCCGAGCGCCAGCTCCCCGGGGTGAAGAAGGCCTACGACGAGTCGCTCACGCGCATGGCGTGGCGCATGGGCATGTCCGAAAAGGACGCGGGCACCTGGGCGCGGCGGGTCTCCCGCGCCGCACGGGAGACCGGTGACAGCGCCGACTCGGTGGACGTCCTTCGCAGGGAGGTAAAGAAGCTCACCGACGAGATGGGCACCTCCCGCGACCCGGTGAAGCGCCTCGAGGCGGCGTTCCGCGATCTCGGATCCACCGCCGCGCAGGCGAAGAAGCTGGCCGAGGAGGCGACGAAGGTTCCGCCGCCCGCATCCGGGCCGCTGATCGACGACCGCAACACGTTTGATCTTCCCTCGCTGCCGAAGCCGAAGCCGAAGCCGAAGCGCACCGGCGGTCCGATCAGGGCGTACGCCCACGGCGGCCCGATCGTTGACACGTTGATGTCGGGCGGCGAGGAGTACCTGCCGCCGGACGTCGCCTCCCGTTACCCGCCGGGGATCCTCGAGACGATCGCCAACGCGCAGCGCCCGCACTTCTACCGCCACGGCGGGCCGGTGGGCGGTCGCTACAACCTGGGCGGTCACATCATCCCTGGCCCGTCGGACCGCGACGGCACCTACGTGCCGGCCGAGGAAGGCGGTTTCGTTCTCACCGGGCATGGCCGCGAGCTGCGCGACGCGATGATGAACTTCGCGAAGGGCGGGTTCGTCGCGACCGCCTACGGGCCGCCGTGGGGCGGCATTCAGGGCCAGGGCGTTACCAAGACCGGTGTCGACCTGAAGTCGGGCCCGAAGCGCTACATCATCGCGGTCGACCCGTCGGTGATCCCGCTGCACACCCGCACCGGAGTGTGGCCCAACCCGTTCGGCTACCGCGGCAAGTTCGCCGCCGAGGACACGGGCGGCGCGATCAAGGGCAAGCGGATCGACTTCTACGACTGGCGCGGACGCGAGTCCCAGAACAAGTGGGGCCGCCGGACGGTCAGCGTCGGCACGTCAACGACCCGCGCCGATGGAAGCAAGGCGGCGACGCCCGGCTACTCCTACACGAAGGTCACCGACGACGTGAGGGGCATGGCCGCGCGCGACGCATATCGGCAGCGCGCCGTTCTGCGGACCCCCAACGTGGACGTGTCCGGCGTGTTCGACCAGGCCCGACAGAACGCCTACGACGCGGTCGCGCGGTCGCAGATGCTGAGCGAAATCGTCGAGGCGGGCCGCGTCAACATCGAGCGGCGCAAGGTCACCGTGGCCGGCGAGCGCGGACGCAAGGCGGACAGCGCCGGCGGCAGTGGTGGCCCCTTGCCGTCACGGTCGAAGGTCGTGGAGGCGGCACGTGATCTGAGGTCTCCGAACCTTCGCGGCGCCAACGCCGGAATGGGCGTCTACGGCCGCCTGGGCAAGTACTTCGGCCTGACGATTTCGTCAGGCCGTCGATGGGGCGCGGTCACCAGCTCCGGCAACAAGTCCGCCCACGGGGACGGCAGTGCGATCGACCAGTCGGGTAGCGCGGCGAACATGCTCCGCTACGCGCGGTGGCTCAGCTCAAGCGGTATCGCGCGCGGAATGGATCAGCTGATCCACACGCCGCTGGGGCACGGCTGGAACAAGGGGTCGAAGGTGCCGCTGTCGTTCTTCGGTCAAAAGGTCAACGACGACCATTACGACCATACGCATGCCGCCGACACCACACCGCCGCGGTTCCGCCGTGGCGGCCCGGTCGGGATTCGCCGCATGGCGACCGGCGGCCGGGTAGGGTCGACGTCGCGGATCGTGCGCGACACCGGACGCGCGATCAACACGAAGCCGGCCGCGGCGGCGCTGCGGTCGCTGTACGGCGCCGGGGTCCGTGAGCAGCGCCAGGTCACCGACGCACTCGAGCAGCTGCAGACCCTGCTCGGCGAGGCCAGCAAGGTCAGCGTCGAGCGCCTGGCAGCGCTGAACCGCGAGCTGGTGCGCGGCATCGACCGTACCCGCGCGAAGCGCTCGCCCGGCGGGACGGCGATCACGCGCGGCGAGGAAGCGCAGAACCGGCGCTCCCGGTCCGTGCTTGCGGAGGTGCAATCCGAGATCCTCAAGCGGGCCGCGTCACCCGCTCGCCGAGCTGACCAGCTCAGCGTCGCGATCGAGGATCAGCGCGCCATGATCGACCGGTCGATGCGCCGCGCCGACGTGGATCCCGAGTCGACCATCGGCCTGCAGCGGATGGGCCGGCAGACCGATTGGGAGAAGGCGCAGCGCGGCGTGCAGCTCGCCCGGCTGGAGCGCGCCCGCGAGATCGCCAGGAAGGCGGGGCGGTCGGGCCGCGAAACGGTGCAGGGCCTCGACGAGGAGATCAAGGCGCTCCGTGGCGACATCTCAGAGCTCGCGGTGCAGCAGGTCGAGAACGCCCGCGCCCAGGTCGCCAGCGCGATCGCCGACATGGAGCGCGCGGTCCAGGGCAGCGTCGACGCCGCCCAGTACCGCGTCGACTACAGCGGCGCGCAGATGGCCGAGTTCGACGCCTACCAGTCGCTGGGCCGCAACTCGGGCACCGCCGAGGGCATGATGCAGCGCGGCCACTACCAGCAGGCGCAGTACGGCCCGCTCGTGGAGCTGCGCGACACGCTGCTGCACCAGGCGTCGGTTGCCGCCCAGCTGCACGGCCAGGACTCCGAGCAGTTCCGCAGCGCGATGCAGTCCGCGCAGCAGGTCGCCGCCCAGGCGGTGCAGACCCTCGCCGACGGTGCCGAGCAGATCCGGCAGGCGTCGATGAAAGCCGTCCAGAACGTCGTCGACTACGCGGCGCACGGCTCGTCGATGTCCAGCATGGGACTGCAGGGCCTCGAGCTGCGCCAGCGCCTCGACAAGACCTACGACGGCGGAGGACACCAGCGCGCCGAGTACATCCGCAACAACGTGATCCCCGCCCTCGAGGCGGAACGCGCCGCGCTGGAGCAGCGCCGTGCCGAGAGCGAGCGCCAGGAAGCTGGCCAGACCGACAAGCCGTTGACCCGCGCCGACATGGAGGCGATCGCCGCGAAGCAGAACGAGATCCTGCAGGCGTCGCTGACGGCGCAGGAGGCGATCGAGGCGAACACGAACTCGAAGCGAACCGGCGGGTCTCTCGGCTTCGGGTTCGGCGGTGACGTGTACACGGACGTGCTACTTGACGGGGTGGGCGCATGAGCGACCCGACGTGGTACCCGGTCCGGTTCGGGCCGCTGCGATTCGCGTCGCTCGTCGGCCCGGAGACCGAATCGTTGGGTGACAAGCTCGAGGCGGTCGGATCAGCGTTGGTGCCTGGCGAGCGGGGTGCGACGTCCCGCCCGCTGACGCTCCCGGTGCGCGGATCTCTGCGCGAGGTCGACGATCGCGCAGCGGGGCTGCGGCTGCGTCGCCAGGTGCGCGCGCTGCTGGGCAACCGGACATGGCTTAGTGGCGGCCTGTACCTCGAGACGGGTGCCGATCCTGAGTCCCGATGCTGGCTGGCCGTCGGGTCGGGTGAGCTGGCCGGGAACGGTCGGGGGATCACGTTCGCCGATTGGCGCCTCGAGCTGGAGGCATACCGGGTTGGGAGTCCTGCAGAGGTGTGCCGTGGTCGCCGGATCGTGATCGCGGACCGTGCCCAACCGGGCGTCGCGTCGGACACCCGCCGGACGCTCTACACCACCGACCGTGCAGGTTGGGACATCGACGACGCGCCGCGCGCGTACCTGCCGGGGTCGATCAGCACCGTCCGGCAGCTCAACGAGCCATGGACCCACTACGCCGGCCCGTCGGTCGACGGGAGGCCGCTGTGGACGGAGGGCGCGGAGGACGCGACCGCTGGCGGGGTGTCCTGGTCGCCTGACCGTAGCGCCCTGCCGAGCCCGGTGGAGCGGGAGCCGCGCGTCGAAGAGCATGGCGAGGTGCGCGCGTGGTGGATGCCGACGCCGTGGTCGGACGTGGTCCCCACCGCCGTCGGTGATCGTGACCCGACCGTCTACGGCTGGGAGCGCCTGCTGGGCGCCGCGCACGACCCGGGCATCCGGGTGGCGATCGACAACGGCTGGTGCCGCCTGGTGTGGATCGGGACGGGGTACAACGACGGTGTCCAGCTGGAGCGTTGGGACGATGCCGACGGCGGCCGGTACGTGCCGGTCATCCGGCTTGAGCTGGGTGCCGACCCTACGGGGCACAGCGACATGCAGGTGATCGAGCTGACCCCGGAGCGGGCTGTGATCGCCCGGTATGTGGGCGGAGCGGAGTACCGGATGATCCTGCAGCGCGGATGGCCCGGCCCGCGGATCGAGGCGTACCCGCGCGGGACAGGGATCGCTGCACGCCTCGCGGTGCTGGATGCCATCACCCGCACGAACCTGGAGCCGGGCGTCGACCGGATCGAGCTCGGAGGCGAGGCGGCACTCGTTGCGCTCGCCACCGACGATGTCGACTGGGGCATCTCGTGGAACACGTGGAGCGTCTTTGGGCAGCCGGTCGTGGCGCAGTTCGACCTGCATCCGCCGCCCGTCATCGGGCCCGCGGATGCCGACGACGTCAAGCGTCTCGCCCGTTGGGACGTGCAGCAGCAGCCGATCCTGATGACGAGGTAACGGGCGATGGCCACCACAGTCCTTGGCGGCGACCGGCCGCTCACCCTGCTGGACGACACCGCGGTGACCGCACGGCACATCGTGCGCGCCGCCGAATCCGATCCCGGCGCCGTGGAGGTACTGCCCGGCCAGTGGTGGGCGCCGGCCCCCGGCAACGCCTTGGAGGGCGAGCAGGGTTGGGTATCGGCGAGCGTCGAGCGTCGACTGTCGGACCATGGGCTGCTCAGCTCGCTGACGTTGCCCAACGCGCCGGGCCCCGACGGGATCGAGCATCGCGAACGGTTCGCTGTGCGGTCCGGGCCGCGGTACAAGGCGGGGCACGAATGGGTTGAGCTCACCGATCGCGCGTCCCAGCGCGCACTAGCGGTGGAATCCCCCACCACCGCCCGGGTCGACGGGTCGACGGTCAACGTCTCCGGCGTCGACGCTGGTGCCCTCCCGTCCGGCTGGCGCGAGGGGAAGCTCGCAATGTGGACCGCGTCGGCACCACAGGACGTGGTCGATCACTACAGCCAGGCGCCCATGGCGGTCGTCGCCGACAGTTTCCTCCAGTCCCAAACGTCCGGCTGGACCCTCAACGGCGCGCCGACCCATCCGACCGCCTCGTCCCTTGGGCTCGCGTTCGCGCCCACATCCTCGGGCTCCAATGCCGCATCGAAGCCGGTGACCACCCCGACAGAGCCCGGTGGGTCATGGTCCGCGAAGTTCGAAGTTGTTCCGCACGCATTGCCACCCGCCGGGTACATGCAGTTCGGCTGCGGCACCCCGGCGGGTACCGTCTTCTGCGCCCTCTCCTACGCCAGCGGTGCGTGGAGCGTGTCGCTGTGGTCGGGGCCGTCGAGCCGGAAAGCGAACGTGCCAGCGCTGACAGCAGGTGAGACGACCGCGATCGAGATCATCGCCTCGAATGGCTGGATCTCATTGGTCGTTGACGGTGCCGTCGCGCTGCAGGTTCGCCGGGCCGGCGACGACCGTCCGACCAGCCTCGTCGCACTCGCGACCAACGGCGTCAACGTGACGTTGCGGCGTGCAGAGCTCAGGGCGCTGGTCCCGTTCCTGCGGCGAGCAGCCGCGGCGATCGACTATCGGCTGCCGGGCGCACCACCGCCCGGCGGACTGACGGGCGACTACTACCTCGAGACCGACACGTGGGCCAAGGCCGCCGGCGACTACGCCTCATTCTGGGCAACGGCGCTCGCCCCGGCGTCCGAGCCGTACGCGACGCGGGTCGATCCGCAGCTCCAGTTCGGCGCGGACGGCTGGATGCCACCCGGTCCGCCCGGGTGGCGCCAGTTTTCGGTGCGCTGGCACGGGGCGGTCTACCTGCCGCTCGCCGAGCGCGACGTGTGGTGCGGCCTCTACGGCGTCGCGGGACTGAACATCGTCGGTATGGCGCGTATGTGGATCGGGTCGACCCGTGCCGGCTCCCCCTACCTCGACAAGGCGTGGTCCGGTGAACAGCAAGCCCCCGGAAGCGGCGGCAGTCTCCGATCACATCTCGGCTCCAGCAAGTCGGGGTGGTATCCGATCGTGATCGAGTACGCGGCGGGAGCGACCGGAGACGCGCCGCGGATCGCCCTGACCAGCAGCACGGGCGCGTCGGCAACCCCCCAGGTAACGATCCCGTCTGCGCAGTTGTCTCCCTATGGCTGCTGGTCCGGCGACGTCGCCGGCGAATCGCACCGCGAGATCATCGATGCGGTGGCTACCGCGAGCGGCCTGCAATGGCGGGTACAGCCGTGCACGCTGGAGTCCGGGGAGTTCCCGGGCAGATTGGAGTTCGGGCGACCGCTCGGCCAGCAGACCGACTACGTTCTCGAGGAGCACGCGGCCACCGAGTACATGGCGGAAGTCGACGCGGGCGAGACGTGTAACCACATCCACGGAGACGGTGCTGGACTCGGCAAGGCGGACGGGTCCGACCGAGGATTGACGGTCGACATCCTCGACCCCGACGCCACGGACGATCCGTGGCTGACCACCCGATACGAGCAGCTACAGGACATCACGGAGCTCTCGCTGATGCAGCAGCGACTCGACGCACTGCTGGCGCTCTACTCCACGCCGCACGAGCAGGTGGCCGCCCGACCGAAAAGCTCATCCGACGAGCAGGTCTACGAGTGGGGTGACGCATTTCCCGCCGTCGGTTCGGTACGACAGATGCACTGGGAGCCCGGCGACGGGATCCGTCTGCACCTACCGTCGGTTGGCGTGAACGACCTGACGCCGCGGCAGATTGCGACGGTGCAGCAGACGCTGCGGCCGGCGGGCCGCGTCCCACCGGTACTCGGGTTCCGCCAGCGGCCGCGGCACCTGCGCGAGCGTCTGCGGACGCTGACACGGCAGGCGACCGTTGGTCGCCGCAGCTACCAGGGGCAGTTGGCGATGATCACGGGCTCCAGCGGGTCAACGTCGACGACCATCGCCCCGGACGGCTACAGCCGACTGGGGTTGCCGTCGCGCGGGATCGTGCGGGTCGAGCTGCGGATCGTCGGGATGAGCGGGTCCGCCCAGATCGAGGTACTTGGTGTCGCGACCGGGATCACCGCCACCCGACCGGGCACCTACGACGTCACCGCCTGGGTGCCGCCCGGCGCAGCCGAGGCCTATGCCCGCCTGACCTCGCCCACGGGCGTCTACAACATCCAGCTCGTCGCAACGTTGGCCATCTAGAGCGCAGGGGCCAGTCCGACAGGGATCAGCGCGTCGCGCCACGCCGCCGCCGCGACGATACAGAGCACGATCGCAGCGTGTTGACTCCGAACCGGCCCCAGAACGGCGCGTCGTGAGTGCGCCCCTCGGATCCGATTTCGACCGCCGAGGCGTGGCTGTTGCGCATCCTGTCGCCGACGGCCGGCCTCGGATTCGCGGCATGGCTGATCGCCAGTCGATCCCTCTCAGCCGAGGGGGTCGCGCTAGTGCTGGGCCTCATCACCGCTCGACCACTCGCCGGGGCGATTGCACCCGGCTCCCGCGATGCGTCGTCTACCCGCGGATCTTCGCCACCTGGGGACTGATCGCCGTCGTGTCTGCCGTCGCGCGCATCACGGGGGTCTCATGATCCGGTCCAAGGTCCGGCGCTGGGGCCGGCTGGCGTGGGGCCTGTTCGTGATCGCCATCGCCTTCTACGCGCTGTGGCAGCAGGACCGCCGCGGCGACCGCGGCGACCAGGTCTCTGCCGAGCGCGATGCCGCGCGCGCCTACCAGCGATGCGAGCAGCAACGCCCGACGATCCTCGTGGTCTCCGTCGCGCTCGACACGTTCCCGCCACTACGCCAGGCGGTCCTCAAGGAGTATCCCGGCGCCCTTGAGCGCGGGCGCCTGACCGTTCCGGACTGCGCCGGGACCTACCCCACCGGTGCGGCGGTCTCGCACCGCTACCCCGATCTCACCCCGACCCGGAGTACCCCATGACCCGCAAGGTTCGCGTCGCCCTCGTCGCGCTCGCGCTCGCCGCCGTCGCACTGCTCGCCGCGGTGCTCGGCATCGACCTGCCCACCAGCAGCGACCAGCCGGACCGCGAAGCGATCGTCACGCAGCCGCTCGCGCCGGCCGCGATCGCCGACCCCGCCCAGCCCGACACCATCGAGATCCCGGCCGACGACCTCGAGCAGGCCAACGAGGCGCTCGACGATCACCAGGACGCCCGCGACGAACGACCGGCCGGCGTCCCGCCCGCGGAGCTCGACGCCGGCGCCCAGCAGCAACGCGACGCCGCGCGTGAGGATCAGCTACCGCCGACCGCGCCGCTCGCCGCGCCCGCGCAGGCTGGCTGCAGTTCGGCGTTCGTGCGCAACTACAGCTCGCGTGGTGGCGTAGCGCCGCGGATCATCGTCCCGCACTACACCGTCTCCGCGAACCGGCCGGGGTGGGGCGACGTCAACGCCGTCGTCGGCTGGTTCAACCAGGCCCGCTCCGGCGCGAGCTCGAACTATGTCGTCGACGACGAAGCGCACTGCAGGTACATCGTGCGCGAGTCCGACAAGGCGTGGACGCAGGCCGGGTTCAACCCGTGGGCAATCTCGATCGAGATCATCAACACCGGCAAGGAGGGGCGCCTCACGTCCGCCGCCGGCTACCGGCGGCTCGGCCAGATCATCAGCGACTCCGCGGAGCGGTGGAACATCCCGCTGCGCCAGGGCGCCATCGTCGGCTGCCGCGTCACCCGGTCGGGGATCATCGACCACGGCCGCCTCGGCTCCTGCGGCGGCAACCACCACGACATCGCGCCTTACCCGCTGCAGCCCGTCATCGACGCCGCGATCGCCCATCGCCGCGGCACGACGTCGACCGCCGACCCGCGCTACCGGCTCCTCGTCGCCGGCGAGCGCAAGCACGTCGACGAGCTGCTGTACCGCCGCCGCGTCGCCAACCGCAACGGCGGCTGGTCGAAGGTCGCGCCGCTGCACCTCGCGCGGGCCAGCGCCTCCCGCAAGTGGATCCGGCAACGGCTGCGCGTCATCGGCGCCGGCTCCCAGGCCAACCGGCCGAAGCGCCGCGCCTACCTGCGGAAGGTCGAGAGCCGGCCCGCGCTACTGCAGCCCTGACCGCGGACTAGCGGAGGTGTCCGAGCCGCTCCAGCGCGGCGACGGACGCAGCTGCGCTCGCCTTCCAGGATCGACGGATCGGTCCTGGGAGGTTGGGGGAGTTCCACGAAACGGTGACCGGGGTGCCCCGCCCGCTGTCGATGTAGAGCTGCTCAGCGAGCTCCTCGATGATCTGCACTCGCCGTCCGGGCCCCATGCGAACGTATGTTCCCATCTGGGATGATCAGTCGCGAGTCTCCAGTGCGTAGCGGTCAGCCAGGACCAGGATGACTGTGTCGGCAAAGTGATCCAGCGCAGACCCGCCCCTGTCGGTTGCGCATGACGAGCTGATCTCTTCGGCAAACGTCTCCTCGGTGAACCGCGACTCGTTGCCCTCCAGGCCCTCATACACCGCGTCGGTGATCTCCTCGAGGAAGTCACCCGGAGCGGCAAGCCAATCCGTACAGGCGATGTCGTCGGGGGACCCCGAGGTCTGTGCCCCCCTTAGATCCAGCTCCCGCTTGATCTCGCCTGCGACTCCGCGCAGCCCCGCCTGATGCTCGGCGGGCAGCGCCGCGATTCCCGTCTTCGACGCGTCGCCGTCGAGGCGATCGAGCGCGGCGGAGCGGGTGTCGGGTGCCTCGGCCGCCTCACTCGTCGCCTCGGCAGGCGCGGGATCGGCGGTGACGGCCGGCGCCGGGCGGCCCTCCCCGCAACCTGCGAGCGCGAAGGCGATGACTAGGGCTGTCGCTGGCGTCCGGAGCATGGCGGCAGCTTACGCTGTTCCACACGCCTGTGTCTGCAAGGTCTCGTGCGGATCGCTATCGCCCGTTGACATTGCGAGAGTGTGCCTGGTGCGATCGGGCTCTCGCTCGGTTCGACTGGGGGTGTTGGGTGGGGGTGGTTGATCGAGCGATGTGGACGGCGCTAAGGGCATTCGCCCGTGGCTGGCGCCTAGAGCGCCTCAGCCCGCGGTGCGCTGCGATGCTCGCCCAGATCGAGGCGCTGGCGTCTTCCGAGCTGCTCGAGTCCCAGCGACTACGGCGCCGACTATCGCCTCCTGAGTCGCGGTCAGCTCGACGTCGCCGCCGCCGCCGCTGATCGCCCGCAGGATCGCGAGCACATCGTCCCGGGTTTCGAGAAGGGTGTCGAGCTTCGACTCGATGCGAGCGAGGTGCGGGTCTAGTACCGGGGCGTCCGTGAGGAAGTCCTCAATCGGTCGCTGAGCAAAGGCCGCGACCTTCCGCGCGCTGTTCTCGGAGATTGTTGCGCCGCCCATCCAGCCACTAACCGATCGTGGCGAGACGCCAATCAGTCGGGCAGCTTCGTCTTGCGCGAGACCGCGCTCTCTCATGGTGCGACGCACGACGTCGAGCACCAGCTCGCTGTCGACACGTTGGGGGATCATGGGCGAAATGTAACCGTATATGCGCGCAGACTGCGCGCACTCGCAACCATACGTTGCGCGCAATTGCTGGTTGCGCTACGCTGCGGGCAGATGGAAGCGGCAGGTCAGACAACGAAGCGCCGGCCGAAGCCCCACGTCTCGCTGCGTCTAAGTCCGTCGATTCACCAGGAGCTGCAGCGCCGCGCCTCGGAGGAGAACCGGTCGATGGTTCAGCACGTCGTGGAGCTCGTGAAGGCCGATGCCAACGCCAACAAGAAGGACCCCGCGGCGTTGTCGCGCCCGGGGTCGTGATCCACATCCAAGAAGGGGATGCAGATGCCCGAGAACTCTACCGACCTTGACGGCCCGAGCCCGCGCGAGTCGCTGCTGGTGACGCGTGCGGACGGCACGGCGATCCTGTTTGCCGGTGCCGCGGCCCGCGTGCTGCGCGGCGTGCTGCAGGACGCCGAGTCCTACAACGCGGACGTCGCGGTCGACCGCGAAGGTGCCGCGGTCCGCGCACGGTGCGCCGACGCGCTTCGCGGCTGGATGACCGGCGACACGCCCGACAGCGAGGTCGACCAGGCGTTCGTCGCCATGAGCGAGCTGCAGGTCTTCCTCGAGGAGATCGGCGAGGAGGTCCCGTGCTGACCACCTGGATCCTGATCGGTGCGGCGGCGACCGTCGCCTGGACGGGCCGCAAGCCCGTCGCCGCGCTCCTGTGGGATGGCGTCGCGCGCTTCCGGCGCCCGCGGCAGCTCGAGCTGGTCGTGCCGCCCCGCCTGGACCGCTGGGCCGAGCTCGACGCGCCCGCTCGTGATGGGGGCGTCGAGTGGTAGCCATGCCGCGAGAGGTCGTTGCGACCGGCGAGTTCCGGATCGTGTCCGCCAGCGCGAGCGACCCTCGGCGCGGCGACGTGTTCGGGATCCGCAGCACGCGGATGTTCATCGAGTGGTCGCTGATCCTGGAGCACACCGGCGACCGCGGCCGGCACGCCGGAACGATGGTCACCCGCGAGGGCACGACCCTCACGGTCGACCAGCTGATCCGCGGCGACGTCGACAACTACGGCCGATTCAAGCGGGATAAGACCCGATGAGGGCTGTCGTCGTAGACATCCGGTCGGCACGGTCTCGCCGTGCCGCCGCGCCCGGTCGCGCCCTGCGGCGAACCGCCGGCAACGTCGACCCCGTCGCGGTGGCCCGTCGCTCCGCCGCGGGGGAGCCGCTGCTCACCACCGCCGAGCTCTGCCGCGACCTGCAGGTCAGCGACCGTGAGGTGCGCCGCTGGCGCCACGAGGATCCGCCGGTTCCGTCGATCCCGGTAACCGAACGCTGTGTGCGCTACTTCCTGGCCGACGTGCTTGCGTGGCGCGCCGGCCGCGGCGGCCAGATCGGACAGGCGTCGTGAGCGTCGACGACTACTTCACCAAGGGCGGCAAGCGCCGCTGGCGGGTGCGCGTCTACAACCCGCACACGAAGAAGGTCGAGCACGTCGGCGTTCGGGACACGAAGAAGCTCGCCAAGGCCCTCGAGGTGAAGGCGATCGCCAAGCTGACGCCGCTGACCGTCGAGCAGATCACCGTCAACCGGTGGCGCAAGCTCTGGCTGGAGACCCATCCGGTTGGCGAGAGCACCAAGAAGTGGCACGAGGAGCGCACCCGCCGGTTCGCTGACGAGTACGGCGAGAAGCTGCTCGTCGATATCGGCCGGCCGTTCGCGCTCGAATGGCACGCCCGACACCCGAGCACCACCCAAGTGCTGTCGGCGATGTGGGCGGCGGCGATCGCGAAGGACCTCGCCGAGGTCCAGCCGTGGCGCGGCCTGACCGCGCGCGGTCCCGGTCGCAAGCTGCTGCCCGGTTGGCTTGTCGAGCAGGACGTCGCGGACCTGGCGACCGCCGCGCTCGAGGTGCACCAGGGCCTCTACGGCGTCGTGGCCCGCGCGATGATCCTGACCGGCGCCTACGTCGGACTGCGACCCGGCGAGCTGGCCGGCCTGCAGTGGCCGGACGTGCGGTTCGACGCTGGCCGGATCCACGTCGAGCACCAGGCCAACGCCAAGCTCCGCCGGCTCACGCTGCCCAAGCACGAGAAGACCCGTGTGTCGGTGATGCCCCCGATCGTCGCCGAAGCGCTCTCGTCGCTTCCGCGCCTACACGCGAACCTGGTCTTCCCGACGCCGCGCGGCGCCATCCACTGGCCCAACGCACGGGACCGCCTCTGGCACCCGATCCGCGCTGCGGTTGGCCGGCCGCGGATGGTCATGCACGAGCTGCGGCATTACACCGCGACGTGGCTCCTCGAGCACGGCGTCTCGGATTCCGACGTCGCCGACCAGCTCGGCCATCAGGACGGCGGCGTGCAGGTGCGCCGCACCTACGACCACCACCGTGTCGAGCCTGCGCTCGAGCGCGTCGCGGCTGCGCTGAACGCCGTCCCCACCCTCGAGCTGCCGGCCGCCGCCGGGGCCTGACCCGAACTTTTTCGCTCCCGGAGCTGTCATTCAGATGTCATCGAGCACCCAAATCCCCCGCCCCGGCGGCTGTGGGGACCTTGTCCCGCAGTCCCCTCCGCCGACCGGACGTCGGCGGACCAGCCCGGCAGAGACGGCAGATCCGGTCTCTGCCGGGGCCCGAGCTGATCGGGCCCCCGGCAGAGCGGACGGCCGCCGGCGGTCAGCTAGTCCGTGGACCCACGAAGGTCAACGCCGATGTAGGTCTCGCGCTGCGGGTCGGCGGGCGCGTCGCTGTTCCACAGCGCGAGCATGTCCGGTTCAGCATCGTCCGGCATCTGGAAGAGGAGCTTCACCGTCGCCTTGAACCCCGGCTGGACGTCCTCGCACGTACCACCGTCCGCAACATCGATCGTGCGATCGTCGATGTCGAAGTTGCGATACTCCCCGTCAACGAGAACGGCTCCGCGATCTCCGCAGAAGTTACGTGCGCTCGTGCTTGTGTTGTTCTTCCACGTCACGGTTGCGATGTAGAACGCGGCGTCGTCGTCTCCCGTGATCGGATCCGAGAACTCGCTGACCGGAACGGACGACACGCGATCGAACGACTCGACCTTGAACGTCATGTCATCGTCGGTGGCCGCCTTGCCGATCCGCGTGACCTTGCGGTCCCCAGCCTCATCGGCGGCATCTGCTTCACCGTCAGCGGACGCGTCTGGTGCGTTGGTCTCGGAGTCGCCACCTGTCGCCGGTTCGGCCTGCTCCGTCTCGGTGCTGGTATCCCAGTCTGCTGGTTCGGCGTTGTCGCCTGAAGGGTCATCGGCCGCGTCGCTGAGGGCCGTTTCGTCCTGGCTGTTGCCGTCGTTACCAGCTCGGTCGACCACGCCGAGCGCGACGGCGCCGGCGAACGCAAGGACCGTGAGCACGCCGGCGATGACCCGCTGACGTGCGGGCGTACCAGGCAGGGCGGTGGCTCCCCATACGGCGAGCGACGCCGAAGCGACGATCACGAGCACCAGGCCCCAGCCGATCGAGATGCTGAACCACTCGTTCGTGCTGTCGTTGCCCGAAAGGAAGTGAATCGCGTCGCCGAGGCCGATTCCCCCGGCGATGATCCCGCCGGGGAGGGCGAGCCAAGGTACCCGACGAACCGCGATGAGCACGCCGAGGGCCGCGGCGATGGCGAGGGTGATCCAGCCGTCTCCGCCGCCCGTGGTGCCGGCGACTGACCACGGACCAGCGGTGACCCAGGTGCCGATCGACCCGACGGCCATGGCGACGGCTGAGGCGAGGCCCCAGGCGAGCCGCCGATCGATCGTGATGCTGCCGGCTGGGGGCTTCTCGACGGGCGCTGGTTCGTGTGTGCTGCTCATGCCACGGCAGCCTACGCGAACGGTGTACGGGTGGACGCGTCAACCAGCCGCGAAGATAGCCCGCTAGGGCGCGGACCGCAGGATTCTTCTGCCGGCTTGGAACGCCACCCGGCGGGGCGGCGTTGCTCGTTCGGCCCTACAACCGGGCCTTGTGGTCGTGCCCGTCGAGACGTTGCGGGCTCCGCCGGTGGAAGGGTGGACACCAAGTCCCCGTATGCGCCCCGACCGGTATCCCGCTGGGCGTCGTTTCACGTTCCACCGCATGGGTACGAAACTGACGTGACCCCGGTTACGCCCGACGCCCCTTCGCACGCGAGCAACCGCCCGTTCGTGCCGATCCTCACGGCCCGGCTGCGACGATCGGCACGACCGATCCGTCCGCTGGTCTCAAGCGGCTTTCCGGCCTAGGCTCGTCGTATGGCTTGGAACGTCGTGATCGCCGGTGGAGGCTTCGGGGGGTTCGAGGTCGCGCGCAAGCTCGAACGGATGCTGCCGCGGCACAGCGCGCAGGTGACGCTCGTCAGCGACCAGAACTACCTGCTCTACACGCCGCTGCTGCCGGGGGCCGCCGCGGGGACGCTCGAGCCGCGGCACACGGTGGTGCCGCTGCGCGACCAGCTCTGCGACACGAACCTGCGGCTCGGCACGATCACCGGAGCGGATCCGGCCCGCCAGGTCGTCCGGCTGACGACCGGCGACGGCCGCGAGGACGAGCTGCGCTACGACCACCTCATCGTCTCGGTCGGATCGGTCTCGCGGACGCTGCCGATCCCCGGCCTGGCCGAGCACGCCTTCGGGATGAAGACGCTGCCCGAGGCGATCGCGCTGCGCAACCGACTGCTCCAGAGCCTGGAGATCGCCGAGGGGATCGACAACCCGGCCGATCGCGAGCCGTGGCTGACCTACGTCTTCGTCGGCGCCGGCTACGCCGGGCTGGAAGGGCTGGCGGAGCTGCAGGACTTCGCGACCGACCTGCTCGACGTCTACCCGCGCTGCCGCCTCCAAGGCGTGCGGTTCATCCTCGTCGAGGCGCAGGCCCGCGTGATGCCGGAGATCCCGTCCTCGTTGGCCGACTTCGCGATCGACGAGCTGCGGGCCCGCGGGATCGAGGTCCGCACGAGCACCACGATCGACCGCCTGACCGAGGAGTCCGCCACGCTCTCGTCGCGCACCGGCGAGAACGAGGACACGGTCGAGGAGCGGGTGCCGACCCGCACCGTCGTCTGGACCGCCGGGGTCAAGCCGAGCCCCGTCGTCAAGCGGCTCGGCCTGCCGCTCGACGAGCGCAGCGGCCGGATCGTCGTCGACCGCCAGCTCCGGGTCGAGGGCGTCGACGGGGTCTGGGCGATTGGCGACGCCGCCCACGTGCCCGATCCCCGCGACCTGACGCGACCCGCCCCGCCGACCGCCCAGCACGCGATCCGTCAGGGCCGCACCGTCGCGCACAACGTCGCCGCGGCGCTCTCGGGCGGTCGGGCGCGGACGTTCAACTACAAGACGCTCGGGGTCTTCGTCGACCTCGGCCACGGCAAGGCCGTCGCGTCGACGCTCGGCCTGCGCTGGCGCGGGGTCCCGGCCTGGTTCCTCGCCCGCACCTACCATCTCGCCTCGATGCCGGGCCTGACCCGCAAGATCCGCCTGATCGCCGACTGGACCGTCGGCCTGTTCTTCGGCCGCGACGGCGCCGAGCTCGGCCGGCTCGGGCACCCGGGCAAGCTCGACACGCCCGACCAGCTCGCCGCGGCCCAGCACGCCGCCGAGGACGCGCCCGGCACGGGGGACGATCGCCCCGACGCGCCCTAGAGCGGACAGCGGCCGTCGCGTTCCGGACGCGGAGCGCCGACGGGGACCGACGGGTCGCGGGGCGCGAACCCCGAGACGGCCGCCCTACCGGTCGTAGGGCGTCAGCGGCAGCGACTTGTTGGTGATCAGGCGGATCAGCAGGTTCGCGTAGCTCGGGTCGGTCGCGTAGCCCGCCTTGGCGATCGCGCGCGCGAAGTTCGCCGGGTCGTCCGAGTGCTTGAACGCGGGGGCGTAGCGGCTGTTCTCGCGCAGGAACATGCCGTGGTCGTAGAACGACTCCTGCATCCCCCGGTACATCCGGAACTGGCCGATCTGCCGGACCAGGCGCTTGCCCTCCGACTCGTAGGTCGGCTTGTGGACGCAGCCGACCGCGGTCGACTCCCAGCGGAAGATCCCGTCGTCCTCGTCGACGACCCGCGCCTTGATCCCGAAGTAGTTGTTGGCGCCCGCGGTCAGCGTGCCGGACGCCGACTCGAGGATCGCCTGGGCGAGCGTGACCGAGGCGGGGACGCCGGTCCGGGCGGACGACGCGCGGGCCAGCGGGCCGGCGGCCTTCACGAAGGCGGCCCGATCGGCGGGGCCGTCGACGAGCGGCACGGTGGCGGTCGACGAGCACCGGCCCTGCTGCGGGTTGTCGCCCTCGGGCTTGCCCGGGTTCGGCCAGCCGCAGTACGGCGCGACGAGCGCGGTCTTGACGACCTCGACCGAGGCGTCGGCGACGTACCCGGTCCTGCCGTTGGAGAGCTTGATCCGGTTCCAGATCCGCGAGTGACCGTACTTCCCGGACGCGACGCCGGCGTTGACCTGGCAGATGATCCGGATCGCCTGGTTGCGGCGGACGGTGCCGACGTAGCTCGCGCGCCCCGGGGTGCGCCGGACCTTCAGGCCGCTGCCCGACTTCAACCGGATGTAGCCGGTCGAGGACGACTTCGAGGAGGTCGCCCGCGACGTGGTCGGCTTCGACGACGCCTCGGTCGTCGTGGTTGGCGCGGTCACGGTGCTCGGCGCCGCGCCGCCGGTACTGGCGTGCGCCGCGCTGGGCACCGCGATCGCGCCGACGGCGAGGATCGCGCAGGTCGCCAGGGGAGCGGTGGCGTGACGAAGAAGCATCATGAGGGGAAACCCGTGGTCGTCGGCATGGTTGCGGTCGGCGTGACGTTTCCGTGCGGCATCGGACGGAGAGATGGCCGCCGCACCGCCGGCGGCCCGGATGCAGGGCCCTAGGGTACGACGGACGCTTCGGTCCCGTGCTGCCAGTCCCGGTGGAGCTTGCCGTACATCCCGCCCCGGGCCAGCAACTCTTCGTGCGTGCCCTGCTCGGCGACCCGTCCGTCGGCGACCACGACGATCAGATCGGCGGCACGGATCGTCGACAGCCGGTGGGCGATCACGATCGCCGTACGGCCCTCCAGCAGGGTGTGCAGCGCCCGTTCGATCCGCCGCTCGGTCCGCAGGTCGACGTTGGCGGTCGCCTCGTCGAGGACCAATATGGCGGGCCCGCCCGCCACCCCCGCAGCCTCGCCCGCCGGGCCTCCGATTCGGTCGTCGGCGCCCGAGGGCTCCCCGCTGACCAGGGCCCGCGCGAACGCGACGAGCTGCCGCTGCCCGGCCGAGAGGTTCGACCCGCGCTCGCCGACCTCGGTGTCGAGCCCGCGGGGCAGCGCCTCGATCGCATCGCGGGCGCCGATCTGGTCCAGCGCGCGCACGACGTCGTCGCGGGTCGCGTCGGCGCGGCCGAAGGCGATGTTGTCGGCGACGCTGCCGCTGAACAGGAAGCTCTCCTGCGGCACGATCCCCATCCGGTCGCGCAGGTCGTTCTGTCGCAGGTCGCGCAGGTCGACGCCGTCGAGCAGCACGCGGCCCTCGACCGGGTCGATGAACCGGATCGCGAGCTTGGCGAGCGTCGACTTGCCGGCGCCGGTGGCGCCGACCAGCGCCACCGTCGCCCCGGCGGGGATCGTCAGGTCGATGTCGCTCAGCACCTGACTCGGAGCCCGCCCACCCCCTCGCCCCCCGTCTGCGACCGCGGGGCCGTACGAGAACGAGACGTGCTCGAATCGCAGCTCGCCGCGCAGCGGGTCGGGCATCGGCCGCGGGTGCTCGGGGTCGACCAGGGTCGAGCGCTGCTCGAGCAGCCCGCTGATCTTGTCGAGCGCGGCCATCCCGGACTGGAACGTGGTGTAGACGTTGGAGAGCTCGGCGATCGGTCCGAAGAAGTTGTCCAGCGCGGTCACGAAGCCGACCAGCACGCCGATCGTCACCGCGCCGGTCAGCGCCTCCCCGCCGCCGACCAGCAGCACGATCACGATCGCCGCGGTCGACAGGTACTCGACCGCGGGGAAGTACGCCGCGTTCAGGTAGACCGTCTTCATGTTCGCGGCCCGGTTGTCGTCGTTGAGCGCGTTGAAGCGGGCGATGTGCCCCGCCTCGCGCCCGTACGAGCGGACGATCCGGACCCCGGACAGGGTCTCCTGGAGCTGCGCGGTGATCGCGCCGATCGTCTCGCGGGTGCGGGCGAACGCGTCGACCGACGCCAGCCGGAAGGCGAGCGACCCGAGCAACAGGATCGGGATCGTCGTGAAGGTGATCAGCGCCAGCTTGACGTCGAGCGACAGCAGCACCGCGATCGAGCCGACCAGCAGCAGCAGCGAGCGGACGAGCGTGACCAGGCTCGACGAGATCATCTGCTGGAGCGCCTCGACGTCGTTGGTCATCCGCGAGACGAGCACGCCGGCCCGCTGCCGCTCGTGGAACGCCACCGGCATCGTCAGCAGGTGGCGGAAGATCCGCTCGCGCAGGTCGCTGAGCAGGCGCGCGCCGAGCCAGCCGACGGTCCGGTCGAGCACCAGGCTGGCGCCGAGACCGACCAGCGAGATCCCGACGAAGCCGACGACCAGCCAGGTCAGCCGGTTGAGGTCGCCGTCGGAGAGCCCGTCGTCGATCGCCCGCTGGACGAGCGGAGCGGGGGCGAGCAGCGCGCCGGTCGATAGCAGCATCGCGACGGCCAGCACGGCGAGCTGGGGGCGGTACGGCCGCAGCATCGAGAACAGGCTGCGGATCCGCCGGCTGCGGCCCTTGGTCGCTGCCTGCCGCCGCCGGACGTCGGCCAGGAACCCGCTCATGCGTCGACCTCCGTCGGGCGCTCGTCGCGGGTCAGGAAGACCTGATCGGCCAGGCCGTAGGTGACGATCTCGCGGTACAGCTCCGACCGCTCCGACAGCTCCTCGTGGTGGCCGACGTCGACGACGCGCCCGTGGTCGAGTACGACGACCCGGTCGGCGAGCAGCACGGTCGACAGGCGGTGGGCGATCACCAGCGTGGTGCGGCCCTGCATCACGGTCTGCAGGTGCCCGGTGATCCGCTGCTCGGTCGACGCGTCGACGTTCGACGTGGCGTCGTCGAGCACCAGGATCCGCGGGCCGCGGGGACGGACCTCGCGTCCGTCGACGCTCTCCGCCGCCGGCCCCGCGAGGATCGAGCGGGCGATCGCGATCCGCTGCCGCTGCCCACCCGAGAGCGTCAGGCCGCGCTCGCCGACCACCGTGTCGTAGCCGTCGGGCAGCGCCTCGACGAAGCCCGCGGCCTCGGCCTGCTCGGCGGCGCGGCGGATCTCGTCGCGACTCGCGTCGGGGGCGGCGTAGGCGATGTTCTCGGCGATCGTGGCGGTGAACAGG
>JADMKN010000025.1 GCA_015478825.1 Patulibacter sp.
ACGCCGATCTCGGCTGGCAACGCGGCATCGGCGCCTTCGACGCCCAGCGCGCCGCCTGGTCCTGGCGGTTGCTTCCCATCGCGCCGCTCGCGTACCGCGCGTGGATGCCCTCGGCGATGCAGGCGAGCTTCCAGCAGCCGAACGCGACGTAGTACGGCAGATCCGAAAGGTCCAGGCCGCTGCGCACGGCGTAGCGGTCGACGAACGCGGCCCGGGTGGCGAAGCCCGGGGCCTGGGAGGGCGCGCCGCTCAGCAGATGAGTGGCGTCCTCGCCGGGGTGCAGCCACGAGGTCAGGGTCATCCCGACGTCGGCGAGCGGATCGCCGAGCGTGCACAGCTCCCAGTCGAGCACGGCGGCGACGGTTCCGTCGGTACGGAGCACGACGTTGTCGATGCGGTAGTCCCCGTGGACGATCGACGTGCGCTGCTGGGCCGGGATCCTCCGCGAGAGCCGCTCGTGCGCGGCCACGATCGTGGGCACGGCGCGGGTCGCCGCCGCCTCGAACTGACGGTGCATCCGGCGTAGCTGGCGCTCCACGTAGGCGTCGTGGCGGCTCAGCGTCCCGAGCCCCTGCGCGACCGGGTCGACGGCATGCATGGCGGCCAGGACGTCGACGACGTCGTCCGATGCGCGCCGCCGCGCCGCCGGGGCCACGAGCCGCACGGCGTCCGCCACGTCGCGGACGATCAGGCCTTCGACGAACTCCATCGCGTAGAACGGCGCGCCGATCACGTCGCGGTCCTCGCAGACCCCGTAGGTCTTCGGCACGGGGACCGCGCTCGACTGCAGCGCGGCGACGATCCGGAACTCGCGGGCGACGTCGTGGGCGGATTCCAGGACGTTCCCGAGCGGGGGCCGACGTACGACCCACGCCCGTCCGACGGAGTCGCGCACGCGATAGGTCAGGTTGGACTGCCCTCCGGCGATCAACGCGACGTCGAGCGGCGCCACGAGCCCCGGAATCGCGCTCTGCAGCCACGAGGTCAGGGCCGGCAGATCGAGGCCCTCGTCCAGGCTGGGGGCGGTGGTCGCTCGGGTCTCGCTGGTCATCGATCGGTCTCCTTGGCGGGCGGGGGTCGCCGCCGGTCACCGAGATTGGCAAGCGGACCTCGCATCGTCGAGCTGGGCGGCGGCGGCGTTTGGGCGATGCTCCAAACGCCGTAGCCGCTGTCGCCCGCCGGGGCTTCGCCCGCGCCTACGCTCGCGCCACGGGTCGGCCCAGCCGGGGCCGTCTCCGACGAACGAGAGCCGGGGCCAAGGACATGAACATCGAGCCGACCAGTCGCAGCCTGGAGCTGCAAGAGCGCCTGTCCGCGTTCATGGACGAGCGGGTCCATCCGGCCGAAGCCGTCCACGCCGAGCAGTTGCGCGACTCGGGCGACCCGCACCGGCACGCGCCGATCATGGAGGAGCTGAAGGCCGAGGCGCGTGAGCGCGGACTGTGGAACCTGTTCCACCCGCACGCCGACGCGCACCCGTCCGTGCTCGGTCTGTCGAACGTCGAGTACGCGCCGCTCGCCGAGATCCTCGGTCGGAGCCGCCTGGCCCCCGAGGCGACCAACTGCAACGCGCCCGACAGCGGGAACATGGAGACGCTCAGCATGTTCGCGACCGACGAGCAGAAGGAGCGGTTCCTCGAGCCGCTGTTGACGGGCGAGACCCGCTCGGCGTTCGCGATGACCGAGCCCGCGGTCGCGAGCTCCGACGCGACGAACGTCGAGATGCGGATCGAGCGCGACGGGGACGAGTACCTGATCAACGGCCGCAAGTGGTGGACGACCGGGGCGCTGCACCCCAACCTGGACGTCTTCATCGTGATGGGCAAGACCGATCCCCATGCGGATCGGCACCGTCAGCAGAGCATGGTGCTGGTGCCGGCCGACACACCCGGGGTGCGGGTGCTGCGCAACCTGCCGGTCTTCGGCTACGAGCACACGGAGGGGCACGGCGAGGTGCTGTTCGAGAACGTCCGGGTGCCGGTGAGCAACATCCTCGGTGAGCAGGGCGGTGGCTTCGCGATCGCGCAGGCCCGCCTGGGCCCGGGCCGGATCCACCACGCGATGCGCACGATCGGCCTGGCGGAGCGCGCGCTCGAGCTGCTCTGCCGGCGCGCGACCGAGCGGGTGGCGTTCGGCAAGCCGCTCGCGGCCCGGGCCAACGTCCAGGACTGGATCGCGAACGCGCGGATCGAGATCGAGATGATCCGGCTGCTGACGATGAAGGCCGCGTGGCTGATGGACACGGTCGGCAACAAGCAGGCGAAGACCGAGATCGCCGCGATCAAGGTCGCGGCGCCGGCGGTGGCCCAGCGGATCGTCGACAACGCGATCCAGGTCCACGGGGCGGCGGGCTTCTCGGACGACTTCCCGCTGGCCGAGATGTACGCGCACGTGCGCACGATGCGCATGGTCGACGGCCCCGACGAGGTCCACCGGATGCAGCTCGCGCGCCAGGAGCTCGCGCCGTACCGCGCGGCCCGGCCGTAGCCCAGGCTCGCCGGGCGGCACGCCGCCAGCACGACGGCGGGGGACGCGGGCGCCGCTGCTTCCGCTCAGGTCCGTTGGATCAGGGTGGCCGTGCCCAGACCCCCGCCGCAGCACATCGTCACCAGCCCGAGCTCGCGGTCGTCGTCCTCGAGCTCGTGCAGCAGCGTGGTGATCAGGCGTGCGCCGGACGCGCCCATCGGGTGGCCGAGGGCGATCGCGCCGCCGCGCGGATTGACGCGCTCGGGGTCGGCGCCGTGCTCGCGCAGCCAGGCGGCGACGACGGGAGCGAACGCCTCGTTGATCTCGGTGACGTCGATGTCGTCGATCGTGATCCCGTTGCGCTCGAGGATCCGGTGGGTCGCGGGCAGCGGGCCCTCGAGCATGATCACCGGGTCGCAGCCGACCGAGACGTGGTCGACGACGCGGGCGCGGATCGCCAGGCCGAGCTGCTCGGCCCGCTCGCGGGTGGCGATCAGGACGGCCGACGCGCCGTCCGAGATCTGCGACGCGTTGCCGGCGGTCACGAGGCCCTGCGGATCGAAGACGGTCCGCAGCCCGCCGAGGCCGTCGAGGTCGGTGTCCGGGCGGATCCCCTGGTCGCGGTCGACGGTCGAGCCGTCGACGGTCAGCGGCAGGATCTCGCGGTCGAACCTCCCCGCGCTGGTGGCGGCCGCGGCCCGCCGGTGGGACCGCACCGCCAGCTCGTCGACGTCGGCGCGGGTGAGGTCCCACTTGCGCGCCAGCAGCTCGGCGCCGATTCCCTGGCCCCGCACGTCGTGCCGGTCGAGGAACTCGGGGGACAGCGCCCGACCGTGCTGCTCCTGGATCGCCTCGGCGACCGCGAACGAGACGTGGCCCATGTGCTCGACGCCGCCGCCGATCACCACGTCGTGGAGTCCCGAGGCGACCATCGCCACCGCCATCGCGATCCCCTGCTGCGACGAGCCGCACTGGTGGTCGAGGGTCGTCGCGCTCGCCTCGATCGGCAGGCCCTGCTGCAGCCACGCGGTGCGGGCGATGTTCAGCGTCTGCTCGGCGTACTGCTGGACGCAGCCGGCCACGACGTGCTCGACGGCCGTCGGGTCGACGCCGCTGCGCGCGATCAGCCCCTCGAGCGTGCGGCCGAGCAGGTCCGCGGGATGGACGTCCCGGTAGACGCCCTTCGCATTGCCCTTGCCGATCGGTGTGCGGACGGCATCGACGATCACGACGTCCCGGCCTTGCCACTGGTTCATGCGACCGACTGTGGTCGACCGCCGCGCCGTTGTCGACGGGCCGCGAGCCGGGCGTTGTGCGCTTCTACGAACGGGCGGCTCGGGGGCCGGCGGGGCAGCGACGACCTCGGTGGCTGTCGAATCCTCCAGGCCGCCCGGCGGAGCCGCTGGTCGAGCGGGGACGGATCCGCCACCCTCGGCTCCATGATCACCACGACGGTCCCGCGTCCGCGCGAGGAGGGCCAGGCCTGATGCTGTCCACCAGATTCACCGAGGCGTTCGGGATCGAGCATCCGATCGTCCAGGGAGGCATGCAGTGGGTCGGGCGCGCCGAGCTCGCGGCCGCCGTCTCGAACGCGGGCGGGCTCGGCCTGGTCACCGCGTTGACCCAGCCGACGCCGGAGGCGCTGGCCGAGGAGATCGTCCGCACGCGCGAGCTGACCGACCGCCCGTTCGGAGTCAACCTGACGATCCTCCCGTCGATCGCGCCGCCGCCGTATGAGGAGTACCGCCGGACGATCATCGCGTCGGGCGTCAAGATCGTCGAGACGGCCGGCGCCGACCCGACCGACCACGTCGGCGACTTCCACGCGGCGGGGGTCAAGGTGATCCACAAATGCACGTCGGTGCGCCACGCGATCAAGGCCGAGTCGGTCGGGGTCGACGCGGTCTCGATCGACGGCTTCGAGTGCGCCGGGCATCCGGGCGAGGACGACGTGCCCGGCCTGGTGCTGATCCCCGCCGCGGCCGACCGCCTGACGATCCCGATGATTGCGTCGGGGGGCATCGGCGACGCCCGCGGCCTGGTCGCCGCGCTCGCGCTCGGCGCCGACGGCATCAACATGGGCACGCGGTTCATGTGCACGCGGGAAGCGCCGATCCACGATGCCGTCAAGCGGCGGATCGTGGAGGCGAGCGAGACCGAGACCGAGTTGATCTTCCGGACGCTGCGCAACACATCGCGGGTCGCGCGGAACGCGATCAGCCGGGAGGTCGTGGGGATCGAAGCCGACGGCGGCGCCTTCGAGGACATCCGGCACCTCGTCGCCGGCGTCCGTGGTCGTGAGGTCTTCGAGACGGGCGATCTGGACCGCGGCGTCTGGACCGTCGGCGCGGTCCAGGGACTGATCCACGACGTCCCGACCGTCCGCGAGCTGATCGACCGGATCGTCACCGAGGCCCAGGAGATCGTCTCGGGCCGGCTGAGCACCATGACCACGGAGCAGATCGCATGACCACCCCATCCATCCCGCTCGACGGCGCCGTCGCGCTGGTCGCCGGCGGCGCGTCCGGCCTCGGCGGCGCGACCACCGACGCGCTGCTCGACCGCGGCGCCTCCGTCGTGGTCCTCGACCTGCCCGGGGCCCGCGAGCGCGTCGGTGGCCGCCCGCGCGTCGGGGTCGTCGAGGGCGACGTCCGCGACGAGGCTGCGGTGGCGGCCGCGGTCGACGCGGCCACCGAGCTCGGGACCGTGCGGGTCGTCGTCAACTGCGCGGGGATCGGGCCGCCGACCCGGGTGCTGCGTCGCGGCGAGCCCCACGCGCTCGACGTCTTCCAGAGGATCGTCGACATCAACCTGGTCGGCACCTTCAACGTGCTGCGCCTGGCCGCCGCGGCGATGGCGGCCAACGAGCCGGTGGAGGGCCAGCGCGGCGTGATCGTCAACACGGCCTCGGTGGCGGCGTTCGACGGACAGATCGGCCAGGCCGCCTACGCCGCCTCGAAGGGCGGCATCGCCGCGATGACGCTGCCGATCGCCCGCGACCTGGCGTCGGCGCTGATCCGCGTCGTGACGATCGCCCCGGGGCTGTTCGACACGCCGCTGCTGGCGACGCTGCCGCAGGAGGCGCGCGACTCGCTCTCGGCGTCGGTGCCCAACCCGAGCCGGCTCGGCGATCCCGACGAGTACGCGCATCTCGTGACGCACATCGTCGACAACGGGATGCTCAACGGCGAGGTGATCCGCCTGGACGGCGCGATCCGGATGGCGCCGCGGTAGGCGCCGTCGCGGTCGGGGCGACTGGAGGATCGCCCAACCCCGAGCGAACCGCGCGCCCGCCGCGGGGAGCGGTTCGCGAAGATGCCGAGTCATGATGGCGCGCGTCGAACGGCCGGGGGCATGACCTGGAGCGTGGTGTCGTTCGGCGCCGGAGGCTCCGGCGCCGGCTCCGGCCTGGTCGGCGCGCGGGGCGCCGGCCTCTGGCGGCTCGCGGCGCTCGGACTGCCGACGCCGCCCGGATTCGTGCTGCGGATCGACGGGTGGCCGACCCAGCCGGTCGACGAGGAGCTGGAGCAACTGATCTGGTCCACGGTCGTCGAGCGGATCTCGCATCTCGAGCAGGCGACCGGGCGACGGCTCAGCGACCCGGATCGGCCCCTGTTGCTGTCCGTGCGGTCCAGCGCGCGGGCTCCGGTGCCGGGACGCAACCACACGATCCTCAACCTCGGCCTGGACGCTCCCGCCCGGGCGGCGGTCGCCGGGCAACGCGGCGAGCGGTTCGCGTCCGAGCTCGAGCTGCGGTTCCTGCAGAGCTTCGGCGCGGTCGTCCACGGCATCGAGGGCGACGACGGCGGCTCCGTGGACGAGCAGCTGCTCGCCGCGCGGGCCCGGCTCGGGGGCGCGAACGGCGCGACGGTGCCGGACACGGCGTTGGGGCAGCTACGGACCGCGATCAACCGCCTGTGGTCGATCGACGACGACGAGCTGACCCGTCGGTTCGCTCGGCGGGCGGCGATCGCGACGTCGACGACCGGACTCGAGCTGGTGGTCCAGGCGATGGTCTTCGGCAACCTGCCGGGTGGGCGCTCGGGATCGGGCGTGGTCTACAGCCGCAATCCGCTGTCGGGCACCCCCGAGCCGCACGGCGGCTTCGCGGCGGGCCACCAGGGCACGGGCAGCGGCAGTCGCCAGCCGGCCGAGCAGCCGATTGCCGCGTTCCGGGCGACGTTCTCCGACGTCGCGGAGGACCTGGACGACGCGTTGGCGTTGATCGAGACCGAGCTGCGCGACATGTGCGAGGTCGACTTCACCGTCGAGGACGGGCGGCTGTCGGTCCTGCGCGTGCGCAGCGGACGGCGGAGTCGCCCGGCTGCGGTGCGGATCGCCGTCGACCTCGTCGACGAGGGCATCCTCGACGTCGATGCGGCCCTCGACCGGATTCCGACCTCGGCGCTCGCCCGGCTCCAGGCGCCGGTGCTGGCGGCTGGGCAGGAGCTCGACCTGCTGGCCCGGGGAGCCCCGGCCGCCCCGGGCATCGTGGTCGGACGGCTGGCCCTCGACGCCGCGGCCGCGTTCGATCTGGTCGACCGCGGGCACGCGGCCGTGCTGGTGCGACCGGAGACGACCCCGGCGGATCTCGAGGCGATGCTCGAGTGCTCGGCGGTGATCACCGCGATCGGCGGCGTGGACAGCCACGCGGCGGTCGCCGAGACGGGGTCCACGGCCTCGAACGGCTCGTCGAGGACGAGCACC
>JADMKN010000026.1 GCA_015478825.1 Patulibacter sp.
AAGCGGTGCTCGACGCGAAGTCGATCGTCACCCGCTACGCGCTCGACAGCCGGCGCAAGCAGTCGGTCCACGCGGTGATGCGGGTGCCGACCTACGGGTCGCGGATCGCGGGATCGCTGAAGGTCGGCCAGCGGAAGTCGCGGGCCACGCTGCAGCGCGGTCTGAAGGTCACGTCGCCCGACGGCGCGCGGTTCACCGTGCGCTTCGCGGGGCTGCCGAAGTCGGCCCGGGGCCTGGTGGTGAAGGGGACGAAGCAGGTCGGCAACCCCGACCCCGGACCCGAGCTGCAGATCAAGTTCCAGCTTCCGAAGAAGAAGACGACGATCCGCCGCACGCTGATCGTGGCGAAGGCGCGGTAGCGGCGAGCGGGCCAGCCCCGGACGGACCGGACCGCGCGATCGACGGCGCGCCAGGCGCTAGAGGATCCCGGGCACCGAGCCGCCGTCGGTCGACCAGGCGGATCCGGTGACGTAGCCGGCGCGCGGCGAAGCGAGCAGGGCGATCACGTCGGCGATCTCGTCCGGCGTGCCGAGCCGGCCGAGCGGAACCTTCGCCGCCGCCTGCGCCACGACGTCGTCGCAGGTCGTCCCGGCGGCCGCGGCCTGCTGCTCGGCCAGTCCGCCGGGCGCCATCCACAGCTCGCTGTCGATCGGTCCGGGGGCGACCGCGTTGACCCGCACGCCGCGGTCGGCGAGCTGCTGCGCCCAGGCGCGCGAGAGCGAGAGCTGGGCGGCCTTCGTCACCGAGTAGGCGACGTTGCTCATCGAGGGCCGCTTGCCGGACGACGACGAGACGAGCACGGCGCGGCCGCCGCGCGGCGCCGCGGCCAGCGCGTCGGCGGCGGCCAGCAGCAACGCGTTGGGCCCGAGCACGTTCAGCCGCCACTGCTCGTCCCAGTCCGCGGGCGTCAGCTCGTCGAGCGGCGTCAGACGGCTCGTCCCCGCGGCGATCACCACCGCGTCGATCCGGCCGTGGCGGTCGAGCGCGGCGCGCACGATCTGCGGTCCGGCGTTCTCCGCGGTGACGTCGACGGCGATCGTGGCGTGCGGTCCCCCCGGCAGCACGGAGGCGACCGCTTGGAGCCGTTCGGCGGTTCGGGCGACCAGGGTCAGCCGCGCCCCCTCGGCGGCGAGCCGCTCGGCGGTCGCCCGTCCGATACCGCTGGTCGCCCCGGTGACGACGATCGACTCGCCGGCGAGCTCCAAGTCCATACGGGGATCTTGCCAAGACGCCAGCCCGGAACGAGCGGCCCGTCGCCGCCTGCCGTGCGGTTTGCGTGCTCAGGGCAGGCAACGCGCACTCCCGTGCCACACCCGACCCAATTGCCAACTGTCAACACCTAGAATGCGGTCATGGCCGACTCCCCGTCCCCGAACGACACCGCGCCGCCCGAGGGCTGGTTCCGCGACACCCCCGACTCGTCGTCGCTGCCCGCGCCGCGCGTGCTCGTCCCGGTCCTGCTCGATCCGCAGGACCTCGTTCCCGCGATCGAGTTCTACGAGACGATGCAGGACGTACGCTGCGACATGCGGCTGCCGCTGCCCGACATCGGCCTCGATGTCGCGGTCGTCGGCGGGTTCTCGCTGATCGCCGGGACCACGGAGGCACGGAAGCCGGCCTCGGGCCTGCGCGCGATCGTCACCGTCGCGGACGCGGACGAGGCCCACGAGCGCTTGGTCGCCGCCGGCGTCGAGATCCTCCAGCCGCCGTTCGCCGCGCCGGTCGGCCGCCTGATGTACGCCCGCCACGCCGACGGCACGGTCGCCGAGTACATCGAGCACCGCCCGCGGCCGGGCGAAGCCGGTCGCCCCGCCTGAGCGATCGGCTGCTTGGCGAGTTCGTTCCGATTATCGGAACGAACTCGCCAACCACAGCGCGTCGCCCGGCCTGACGTCGCTGGTGCGTGGCCGGCGGGCTACTTCTTGGAGTCGTCGCCGAGCTCGAGCACCGCGAGGAAGGCTTCCTGCGGGACCTCGACGTTGCCGACCTGCTTCATCCGCTTCTTGCCGGCCTTCTGCTTCTGCAGCAGCTTCTTCTTGCGCGAGATGTCGCCGCCGTAGAGCTTCGCCGTGACGTCCTTGCGGAACGCCTTGACCGTCTCGCGGGCCAGGATCCGGCCGCCGATCGCCGCCTGGATCGGCACATCGAACTGCTGACGCGGGATCTTGTCCTTGAGCTTCTCGGTGAACTTCTTGCCGACGTCCTGCGCCTTCGAGCGGTGCACCAGCAGCGAGAGCGCGTCGACCGGCTCGCCCGAGAGCAGGATGTCGAGCTTGACCAGGTCGCTCGGCCGCAGCCCGATCGGCTCGTAGTCCAGCGACGCGTAGCCGCGGGTCCGCGACTTGAGCTGGTCGAAGAAGTCCAGGACGATCTCGCCCATCGGCACGTGGTAGGTGAGCTGCACCCGGTCGGCCGAGATGTACTGCATCCCCTGGTGCTCGCCGCGCTTCTCCTGGCAGAGCTCCATGATCGTCCCGACGTACTCGGTCGGGGTCAGGATGTTGATCGTCACGAACGGCTCGCGGATCTCCTTGATGAAGGTCGGATCCGGGTACGCCGACGGCGAGTGGATCTCCTGGACCGTGCCGTCCTGCAGGGTCAGCTCGAAGCCGACCGACGGCATCGTCGCGATCAGGTCCAGGTCGTACTCGCGCTCCAGCCGCTCACGGACGATGTCCATGTGCAGCAGGCCGAGGAAGCCGATCCGGAAGCCGAAGCCGAGCGCGTCCGAGGTCTCGGGCTCCCACGCCAGCGCGGCGTCGTTGAGCGAGAGCTTCTCCAGCGCGTCACGCATGTCGGGGTACTGCGCGTTGTCGGTCGGGAACAGGCCGCAGAAGACCATCGGCTTGATCTCGCGGTAGCCGGGCAGCGGCTCGGTCGCCGGCACGAGCTTCTCTCCCGCGCCGCGGACGCCGGGGCGGTGCGTGATCGTGTCGCCGACGCGCAGCAGCATCACGTCCTTGATCCCGGTGATCACGTAGCCGACCTCGCCGGGACCGAGCTCGTTGATCGGCACCATCTTCGGCGAGAAGATCCCCAGCTCGTCGACGTCGGCCTCGGTCTGGGCGGCCATCGCCGTGATCTTGTCGCCCTTCTTGAAGACCCCGTCGACGACCCGGATGTAGGCGACGACGCCGCGGTACTGGTCGAACTCGGAGTCGAAGATCAGCGCGCGGGCCGGGGCGTCGCGGTCGCCCTCCGGCGGCGGCACGGTCTTGACGAGCTGGTTGAGGACCGCGTCGACGCCCTCGCCGGTCTTGCCGGAGATCCGCAGGATCGCGTCGGCGTCCTCGCCCAGCAGCTCGGCGACCTCGCCCCCGACGCGCTCCGGCTCGGCGCCCGGCAGGTCGATCTTGTTCAGGCAGGGAATGATCTCGAGCCCCGCGTCGACCGCCAGGTAGGTGTTGGCCAGCGTCTGCGCCTCGACGCCCTGGGAGGCGTCGACGACCAGCAGCGCGCCCTCGCAGGCCTGCAGCGAGCGCGAGACCTCGTAGGTGAAGTCGACGTGCCCGGGGGTGTCGATCAGGTGGAACATGTACGTCTCGCCGTCGTCGGCGTCGAAGTACACGCGGACCGCCTGCGACTTGATCGTGATCCCGCGCTCGCGCTCCAGGTCCATCGAGTCCAGCAGCTGCTCCTGCATGTCGCGATCGGCGACGGTGTCGGTCAGCTCGAGGATCCGGTCGGCCAGCGTCGACTTGCCGTGGTCGATGTGGGCGATGATCGAGAAGTTGCGGATCTTGGCCTGGTCACTCATGCGGAACGACGAAGGGTACGGGGCCCGTGTCGGACGGGTCCCCTCACCCCCACCGGCCGCGCTCGGACGGCCCGGTCGGCGAGCGTCAGGCGGTCGGCCCTGCCTCGGCCAGCCGCTTGAGCGCCGCCAGGCGGACGTCCCACGCCGCGGCGAGCTCGTCCATCCAGTGCGCGGTGTCGCTGAGCTGCTGGGGCTGGACCCGGTAGCGGACCTCGCGACCGTGCCGCTGCCGGGTGACCAGCCCCGCCCGGTCGAGCACGCCGAGGTGCTTGACCACGGCGACCCGGCTGACCGGCAACCCGTCGTCCAGGGTCGTCGCCGTGCCGTCCCCGTCGTCGGCCAGCCGCTGCAGCACCGAGCGGCGCGTCGGATCGGCGAGCGCCGCGAAGACGTCGGCCGCGGGCGGCTCGGTCAGGACCGCCCGGCTCACGCCGCCACGCGTTCCGCGTGCGCGACCAGGTCGCCGAGCTCGGCGCTCCAGCCGCGGGTGTTACCGGCGACGGCCTCGGCCCGCTCCTCGGCGCTGCAGTCCAACGCGTCGAACCCGCTCTCGACGACCCGCACCCGTGTTCCCGTGCCCACCGGCTCGAGCGTGAACTCGACCAGGGTCGTGTTGGCGTCCGTCGGCTGCTGCCCGCGGGCCGACGTCAGCGAGACCCAGCGGTAGGCGAACCGTCGCGGCGGCTCGACGGCGACGACCGTACCGAGCGCGTTGCCGTGCTCGTGCCAGCGAAACTCGATGCCGCCGCCGGGTCGCAGGTCGATCTCGGCCCCCGCGTCGCCGAACCAGGCGCCGACGTGCTCGGGCTCGGTGATCAGCGCCCAGACGCGCTCGACCGGCGCCTCGATGGTGACCTCGCGTTCGATCTGATCGGTGCTCATGGCGGTCCTCGCTCTTCTCCCGGGCAACCCCGGGGACTCGTTGTGTAACCACAGGATTACAGATAGCCCTCACGACGCGCAACCCCTGGGTTACACCTGATGTCCACCGCTCCATGCCGTAACCGCCGACGGGGCCGCAGGCGTGCACCGCTGGCCACGGGCCCCGGTCCCGCGTAGGCTCGCCCGCATGGCCCTCCACCAGCCCCACGGAACCCCGACGGACACACTCGCCGTCAACCCCCGGTACGGCCGGACCGTGGCGGCCGTGCCGCGCCACGCGCTGCCCGAGGGCGAGATGAACCCGGTCGCCGCCCAGCGGATCGTCCAGGACGAGCTGCTGCTCGACGGCAACGCGCGGCTCAACCTGGCGACCTTCGTGACCACCTGGATGGAGCCGGAGGCCGCGGAGCTGATGGCGTCCTGCTTCGACAAGAACATGATCGACAAGGACGAGTACCCGCAGACCGCGGAGATCGAGTCGCGGTGCGTGTCGATCCTGTCGCGCCTCTGGAACGCCCCGGGGAGCGCTACGGCGACGGAGGCCGACGACACCGCGGTCGGCTGCTCGACCACCGGATCGAGCGAGGCCGCGATGCTCGCCGGGATGGCGCTCAAGCGGCGCTGGGAGGCGCGTCGGCGGGCGGCGGGGCAGCCGACCGACCGGCCGAACATCGTGATGGGCGCCAACGTCCAGGTCTGCTGGGACAAGTTCGCCCGCTACTGGGACGTCGAGCCGCGGCTCGTGCCGATGGAGGGCGAGCGGTTCCACCTCGACGGCCCGACCGCCGCGGCGCAGTGCGACGAGCGGACGATCGGCGTGGTCGGGATCCTCGGGTCGACCTTCGACGGGTCCTACGAGCCGATCGCCGAGATCGCCGCGGCGCTCGACGACCTGCAGGAGCGGACCGGGATCGACGTCCCCCTGCACGTCGACGCGGCGTCGGGCGGCTTCGTCGCCCCGTTCCTCGACCCCGAGCTGGTCTGGGACTTCCGCCTGCCGCGGGTGGCGTCGATCAACGCTTCGGGCCACAAGTACGGGCTGGTCTACCCGGGCGTCGGCTGGGCGCTCTGGCGCGACAAGGACGCGCTGCCCGAGGATCTGGTCTTCCGGGTCAGCTACCTCGGCGGTGACATGCCGACCTTCGCCCTGAACTTCTCGCGGCCCGGCGCCCAGGTCGTCGCGCAGTACTTCAACTTCCTGCGGCTCGGCCACGAGGGCTACCGCCGCGTGCACCAGGCCTCGCGCGAGACGGCGACCCGGGTCGCCGCGTCGCTGGAGGAGACCGGGGCCTTCCGCGCGCTGACCCACGGCGACGAGCTGCCGGTCTTCGCCGTGACGCTGGCCGACGACGTCGACGCGTTCTCGGTCTACGACCTCTCGGCGACGCTGCGCGAGCGCGGCTGGCTGGTCCCGGCCTACCCATTCGTCGAGGCGCGCGAGGACCTGCACGTGCTGCGCGTCGTCGTTCGCAACGGCTTCAGCGACGACCTGGCCGACCTGCTGCTGGCCGACGTCGACCGGGCGATCGCCCGGCTCGGTCGCCAGCGCGAGCCGCTGCGCGGCGCCGAGCACGCCGACTTCTCGCACGGCGCGCACCGCCGCAAAGGGACGGTGCGCACCGGTTGAGGTCCTCCGGATCCGGTCGCCCTCGTGGCGAGAGCGACCGGACCCGAGCGACCGCGGTGGGATCAGCCCGTCACGCCACCCGCGCGGACCGGCTTGGCCTTGACGCGCACGCTCGCGCGAGCGGTCTTCGTCTGGACGCTGTCGCCCTTGATCGTGACCCGGTTGGTCTGCTTGCCCTTCGCCCCACCGAGCACGCGGGCGTCGACCCGGTAGCGCTTGGTCTGGCCGGGCTTCAGCGCGGGGACCGTCCAGCAGTGCTGGCCGCTCTTGCGCTTGACCTTCGCGCCGCGCACCGAGCGGAGCACCATGCCGCTCGGCATCCGGTCGCAGACCTGCGCGCGACCCGACCGGAGCTTGCTGCGGTTGGACACCGTTACCGTGAACGTGACGCGGCGGCCGGCGCGCACCGTCCGGGACGACGCGCGCTTGCTGATCCGCACCGGCACCTTGACCGTCGCGCGCGTGTCCGAGACGGCCGGCGGGGCCGGCGGGGTGCTCGGCGGCGGCGTGGGGCGCGGCGGCGCAAGCCGGGCGACGACCAGCGACAGCTCGCCGGGCGTGCCCGCCGGGCTGACGACCGGTCCGCCGTAGTCCTGGCCGTCGAGGACGACCTCGTAGCCGTAGCAGCCGGCCAGCAGCAGCGGCGGGGTGATCGGGGTCAGGTAGGTGCCGTCGCCGGTCACCGGGATCGTGCCCTGCTGGACCACCGTGGCGTTGGCCCAGCTCAGGCCGAGGCAGGTCTCGCCGAGACCCGGGGCGGCGCGGGCGAGCTGCAGTGGAAGCTCTACGGCCCGGTCGCCCCGGG
>JADMKN010000027.1 GCA_015478825.1 Patulibacter sp.
AGCACCCGCCGGGTCACAGCTGCTCGGCGCGTTCGGCGACGCCGGGCACGCCTTCCCGATCATGGCGCTCGGCCGCCGACTGGCCGAGCGCGGCAACCAGGTCTGGGTACAGACGTGGGACCGCTGGCGGGACGACATCGAATCCGACGGCATGCGGTTCGCGTCGGCGCCCGAGTACCCGGTCCTCCCGCAGCTCGGGCAGCGCCCGCTCGACCACTACGAGGCCGCGACGCGGGCCGCGATCGACACGGTGCCGCTGGTCGACGAGATTCGCCCGCACGCGGTGGTCTCCGACATCCTGACCCTCGGCCCGGCGTTGGCCGGAGAGCTCCGGGGCGTTCCGGTCGCGACGCTGATCCCCCACCTCGATCCGCGGGGCGAGCCGCGGTGGCCGCCGTTCTCGTCGGGGGCGCGACCCGCGCGGACCCGGTCCGGTCGTGCGCTCTGGGAGCGGGTCGGTCGTCGGGTCGACCGGTCGCTGGACCGCGGACAGGACGAGCTCAACCGCGCCCGCGCGACGGTCGGACTGCCGCCGGTCCCGGGTCATCACGGCGGCATCAGCCGACAACTCGCGCTGGTCGGGTCCGTGCCCCAGCTCGATTACCCACGGTCCGTGCCGCGACCGAATACGCACACGGTCGGGCCATTCGTCTGGGAGCCGCCGTCGGGCGACGTGCCCCTGCCGCCCGGAGACGATCCCCTGGTGGTCGTCGCGCCGTCGACGATCCAGGATCCGGAAGGCGAGCTGCTGCGAGCGGCCCTCCGCGGCCTCGCGGGCGCCCCCGTTCGGGTGCTGGCGGCGCACAACCGCGTCAGCAACGCCGACACGACCGGCGCGCAGTCGATCACCGTGCCGCCCAACGCCACCCTGGTGCCGTGGATGCGGTACTCGCAGGTGATGCCCGCGGCCGACGTGATCCTCTGCCATGCCGGTCACGGAACGCTGCTGCGCGCGCTCAGCTACGGCAAGCCGGTCGTCGCGATCCCGGCCGGCGGGGACATGTTCGAGAACGCCGCACGGCTGGCCTGGTCGGGCGCCGGGATCCGATTGCCGCGCCGGCTCGCCGGTGCTCGGGCGGTCCGCGGAGCGGTGCTGACCGCCCTCACGGACCCGTCCTACGCCGCGAGGTCCCGCGAGATCGCGGCCTGGGTCTCCGCGGCCGGCGGCGTCGACCGGGCCGCTCCGCTGGTCGAGGCGTTCGCCGATCGCGCCGTGACGACCGGCTGATCCGACCGCCGCGGCGTCGCGCTACGGCGTCGTCGGCCCGATGCGCCGCCGCCCGACGACGAGTTCCTCTCCCGTGCGGAGCTGGCCGGCGTAGAGCCGGCCACGCCGCGACATCTCTCGGATCGTCTGCGTGCCGTCGTGGGCGACGATCCGCGGCGGCGAGACGCCCGCCGGCACGAGCACGAGCACCCGCGGCGCTTGACCGCCCCCCGCCTGCGACGCGATCAGCGGCTGGTCGACGAGGTCCGCGATCCGCGCGCCGAAGATGCTCGAGGTATCGGGCTGCGGTCCGCGCTGGGGATCAACCACGGTCCGCGGGACCACGAGCGCGACACGGGCCGGCCCGGCGAACAGCCAAGCCGTACGCCGGTCACCGGGAATCTCCAGCGGCCAGGCGCGCTCCGTATCGACCTCCTGCTGATCGGCCACCCGCAGGAGCGTCGCTTCGTCGTGGGTGGCCGGGGTCGTGCGAATCGCCGTGGTGCCGGCCAGCGAGGCCGCCAGATCCACGCCGGAGGTCCGTGGCGCCCCCGCCCGGGCGACGATCGGCGAACGGGGCGCTGCCCGCTCCCCTCCGCCGTCATCGATCACGACGGCGATCCCGGCGGCGACGACGACGGCCACCGCCGCCAACAGGATGCGGTGGGCGCCGGTCAACGCCACGGGCGGAGCCGGTCGACCGAGGACACGAATCGTTGACAGCGCATACTCTCACCCTAACCGAACGTAGCACTCGTGAGTGACGAGTCGTCACCAAAACGCCACTTCATACACATTGCCCCGGATCGCACGTCTCGTGCGACCCCGCAAGGACGTCGCGTCGACCGGCCGGCGAGCCGCCCCGAGCCGGCCAGATCGCGTACTATTGCCGAGGCCGTTCCGGGGTAGCTCAATGGCAGAGCATTCGACTGTTAATCGAAGGGTTGTGGGTTCGAGTCCCACCCCCGGAGCCTGAAGCGCGAAGCCCCGTCGACGACGGGGTTTCGTCGTTCTGCCCCTTCTGCCCCTTCGCGGCGCGGTTCTCGAGTCAGCCGGACCGGCGGGGGCCCTTCAACAGCTCGCCGAGTCCGCGGTTGAGCCGTTCCTGCAGGTCCAGCTTGCGCCGCTGCAGCGCCTCGGGCGGAGCACCCGGGTTGGCTCCGGGACCAGCCTGGATCATCGCTGTGACCACCCCGAGCTCCAGGCGCAGGCCCGCCAGCTCCGCGGCTGCCACCGACGGGTGGTGGATCATTCCCGCCGAGCCCGCCACCAACTCCAACACCATCCGGGTGGAATCGTCGATCGGCTGCGGGTCGCTCCCCGCGAGCAGCGCGTCGCGGATCAGCGCGGCCACCTGGCGGTGCACCGGATTGGCGATCAACCCGCGCAGCCGTTCGTCGGCGAGCAGCGGCGCCGCCTCCGGCCCGGCCGCCCGGCATTCGGCGAGGAAGGCGAGCTCGGCGCGGGCGATCGCGTCGCCACCACCGACGTGCGGCAGGAACGACGGGGACGCACGGGGCACGAAACCGGCCGGACGCCGGCCGGACGCCGGCGCGCCGCTTCGGTCGTTCGACCCCGACGGGGGCCCGGGCGTCCGTTGATCGCGCGGCCCCGGTCCTCCCGCGGCGGGCGCGGTCGGTGATCGCACCGGCGCACGCGTCGCGGCGTGATCGATCAACGAGCCCATCACGCTCGGGTCGAGCCGCAACCGGCCGGCGGCCTCGGCGATCAGCTCCATCCGCAACACCCCCGGCGGGACCTCGGCGAACACCGGGCGCAGCGCGTCGATGGCCAGATCCTTGCCCTCTGCCGTCGAGAGGTCCGCCTGGTCGAGTACGTGCCCGACGTGGAACCGGCCCATCGAGATCGGCGACGCGAACGCGGCCTTGAGCGCGTCGCTCCCGCGCTTGACCAGCAGGTCGGCGGGGTCCATGCCGTCCGGCAGCAGCACCACGCGGAGGTTCAGGCCGCTCCCCCGCGCAAGCTGCGCGGCCCGCAGCATCGCCTCGCGGCCGGCGCGGTCGGCGTCCAGCGCCAGCACCACCGACGGAGCGAGCTTGCCGAGCGCGGCCACCTGGTCCGGGGTCAGCGCGGTGCCCATCAGTCCGACCGCGTTCTCCAGTCCCGCCTGGTGCAGCGCGATCACGTCCGTGTAGCCCTCGCAGAGGATCACCTCGCCCGAGCGTGCGGCGTGGGTCCGCGCCATGTGGGCCGCGAAGAGGTGGCGACCCTTGTGGTACACGGGCCCGTCGGACGAGTTGACGTACTTCGGCTTCTGGTCGGCGCCGATCGCCCGCGCGCCGAAGCCCATGATCCGTCCCCGGCGGTCGGCCAGCGGGAACGTGATCCGCCGTCGGAAGCGGTCGTACAGGCGGTCCGGGTTGTCACGCGAGCGCTGGACGATCCCGGCCGCCAGCATCTCGTCGGGCTGGTAGCCGGCGTGTCGCGACCCGACCATCACCCGGTCCCACGCGCTCGGCGCGTAGCCGACCCGAAACGCCCGCAGCACCTCGGGGTCGAGGCCCCGGCGCCGCAGCTCGTCCCGCGCCGGCTGCGCCTCCTGAGCATCCCAGAGCTGCCGCTCGAAGAAGCGGTTGGTGCGGTCGAGCAGCTCGAGCAGCCGTCGCTCGCGCTTGCGACGCGCCGCGGTCTGCGGATCCTCCTCCTCGGTCTTCAGCTCGATCCCGGCCCGATCGGCCAGCAGGGTGACCGCGTCGGGGAAGTCGACGCCCTCGGTCAGCTCGATGTACCGAAAGATGTCGCCGCCCTCTCCGCAGCCGAAGCAGTGGAACAGCTTCTCGTCGACGTTGACGGAGAATGACGGGGTGCGCTCGTCGTGGAACGGGCAGAGCCCGGTCATCCGGTTGACGCCCGCGCGGCGCAGCTCGACGCGCTGCTCGACCAGGGACGCGAAGTCGATCGCGTCGCGAATCCGGTCGAGATCCTCCCGGGCGTAGCGGGCCATCGTCAGTTCGCGTGGACCCGCGGGAACACGAGGTCCTGGTAGGCGCGCAGCGCGAAGCGATCGGTCATCCCGGCGACCCAGTCGGTCGCGCGCTGGAGCGGGTCGGCGTCGGGGTCCGGATCGCGCTGGACGTGGAACTGGTCCCAGCCGCCATCGAACGGCAGCCGCACGACCCCGGGGCGCCCGTCGACCGTGCCCGCGTGCTCCAGGTGATGCTCGAACAGCGTCCGCACCAGAGCGCGGGCCTTGCGGTGCTCGACCTGGGCGCTCGGCGCCAGGTAGACGTGCTCGAACATCCAGCTACGCAGCTCGTCCATCGCCGCCGCCGCCTCGTCGCCCTGGGCGATGTCACCGCGCTCCCGTGAGGTCGCCACGAGATCCTGGACGAGGAAGTCGATCCGCCGGGACGGCGTCGGGCCGAGCACCCGTACCGGGCCAGCCGGCAACTCGCCCTCGCGCAGCACGCCCGCACGGATCGCGTCGTCGATGTCGTGATTGAGGTACGCGATCCGGTCGACGATCCGCACGATCCGGCCCTCCAACGTGCGAGGCATCGGAGCGCGGCCGGAGTGTCCGCCGATGCCGTCGAGCACGCTGGCGCTCAGGTTGAGCCCCCGGCCCCCGGCCTCGCGCACCGCGCTCGGCGGATCCTCGAGCACCGTGACGACCCGGACGGAGTGCTCCCAGTGACGGAAGTGCCGGCCGTGCTCGCGCAGGCAGCCGTCGAGCGCCTCCTCGCCCACGTGCCCGAAGGGAGCGTGCCCGAGATCGTGGGACAGCCCGACCGTCTCGACCAGGTCCTCGTTGAGCTCCAGCGCGCGGGCGACGGTCCGGGCGACGCCCGTGACCTCGAGCGTGTGGGTCAAACGGGTCCGGTAGTGGTCGCCCTCGGGAGCGAGGAAGACCTGCGTCTTGTGCTTGAGACGGCGGAACGCCTTGCTGTGCACGACCCGGTCGCGGTCCCGTTGGAGCGGGGTGCGCAGCGGGCACTCCTGCTCGTCCGCGGCCCGGTCCGCCGGCCAGGTCCGGGCGGCGGACGGCCGCAGGAACGCGTCCTCGAACGCCCGGCGCCGAGCGTGCGGATCACCGAGCGACGTCGACGGGGAAGTCATCCCCGCGATTGTCGCACCCACCGACGACGCGCAGCGTGTCGCCCGAGCTACGCCCCTCGGGCGGTTCGGTCGCGGAGCTCGACCCCGAGATGGTGCCGCGCCAGGTCCTCGATCACCCGGCGGACCTGGAGGGCCGGTCGGGATTCGACCACGGGCGCCGCGGCGAGCGGTCGTCCCAGCGCCTCGACCATGAAGGTGACCGCGGCCTCGTCGATCGACGGAGCGCTGCGCTGGCAGCTGGCACAGACCACGCCGCCGTGCGCGGCGTCGAAACCGACCAGCGCGTCGGACCGGCCGCAGTGCACGCACGCTCCGAGCGCGGGCTGCAGACCGTGCGCGTAGAGCAGCTTGAGTAGGAACGCGAGCTGCAGACCCTCCGAGGCCGTCTCCGGACGGGCATCGAGCACCGCCAGCATCGTCCGCAGCAGGCCGTGGACGGCGTGGGCCGGCTCGTCGGGCACCGCCGTACGGTCGACGATGCCGCACGCCCGCTGCGCCTCGGTCATCGCGCCGTGGTGCGTCAGGATCCGGTGGTGGACCGCGACCGAGTCGGCGCCGACCACGGTGTGCAGGTCGCTGCGTCCGGTCTGCAGCTCGAGCCGGACTACGGCAAGCGGCTCGAGACGTCCGCCGAGCTTGCTCCTGGGCCGCCGAGCGCCGCGGGCGATGGCGCCGATCCGGCCGTGCTCCGGCGTGATCGCGTGCAGGATCCGGTCGGCCTCCCCGTACCGCATCGACCGCAGGATCACCGCTTCGGTGCTGATCCGGCGGCTGCTCACGGCTCCACTGTACGTTGTGAGGGTATGAGTTCGTCCGTCACGGTCTACACCACGGTCGCGTGCCCCTACTGCGTGCGCGCCAAGGCGCTGCTCGACGCCCGCGGCATCTCGTACGAGGAGATCAACCTCGGTCGGGATCCCGAGACGCGGGCCGAGCTCGCGCAGAAGACGGGGATGATGACCTTCCCCCAGATCCTGGTCGGCGACCAGCTCGTCGGCGGCTTCGACGAGCTGTCCGCGGCCGACAAGTCGGGAAAGCTCGCAGAGCTGACCGCAGCCTGACGGATCCCGTGGGGCACGCGGGTCGTCCCGCGGCGCCGCAAGCGGGAGACCTTGATCGGGTATGACCCCATCAACCTCTCCCGGCGGGCGCCGGGCCGCGCGAGTTCCGGATCACGCCGCGCGGGGCACCCCGCGCGGCCTCGGTTGGCAACGGTCGCAGCTATAGGTGGAGCGCTGCGCGACCGTGCGCCGGATCACCGGCGTGCCGCACTCGGGGCACGGCAGGCCCTCGCGCCGATGGACCCGGAAGTCGTTCTGAAACCAGCCCTCGAAGCCGTCGACGTGACGGAAGTCGTCGATCGTCGCGCCACCCGCGGCGATCCCGTCCTCGAGCGACCGCCGGACGCCCGCCGCCAGGGCCGCGCAGTGGTCGAGCGTGAGCTGCTCGCCCCGCCGCAGCGGGTGGATCCGGGCGTGGAACAGCGCCTCGTCGGCGTAGATGTTGCCCACGCCGGCGACGACCTTCTGGTTCAGCAACAGCGCCTTGATCGACGTGCGTCGCCCCCGGACCGCGCGGTGCAGCGCCGGGCCGTCGAACGCCTCGGAGAGCGGTTCCGGGCCGAGCCGCGCGTCCAGGTAGGCGTCGGCCGATGCGTCGTCGTCGAACCACCGTCCGGTGCCGAACCGTCGCGGATCGCAGAACCGCACCGTCGCGCCGTCGTCCAGCGTCAATATCACGCGCTGGTACGGCGTGTCGTCGGCGCTGTCGACCAACAG
>JADMKN010000028.1 GCA_015478825.1 Patulibacter sp.
CGACCGCGACCGGGAAGTTCTGGTCCAACGGCCTCGACCTGGAGTGGATGGCCGCCAACCAGGACGAGATCCCCCAGCTCGTCGAGGACATCCACGAGGTCTACGCCCGGTTCTTCGCGGCCAACGTCGCCACCGTCGCCGCGATCCAGGGTCACGCCTTCGCCGCCGGCGCGATGCTCTCGCTCACGCACGACGCGATCGTGATGCGCGAGGACCGCGGCTACTGGTGCGTGCCGGAGGTCGACATCCGCATTCCCTTCACGCCCGGGATGGTCTCGTTGCTGCAGGCCCGCCTGACCCCCGCGGTCGCCAACGAGGCGATGACGACCGGGCGCCGCTACTCCGGCCCACAGGCCGTCGAGGCCGGCATCGCCGTCGCCACCGTCGCCGAGGACCAGGTCCTGGCGACCGCCGTCGATCTGGCCGAGCAGCGCGCCGCCAAGGATCCCGCCACCCTCGGCGCCATCAAGTCCCTGATGTACGCCCAGCAGCTCGAGGTGCTGCGCGGGCCCCAGGGGATCGGGGTGCCTGGTAACGCGTAGTCGGCCGGATCGGCGGGGGCGGATTCCTGGAATCGCTCGGCTGCTCGAGCCGAGCGGCTACCGCTCGTAGACGTCCCGCCGGTGCCCCAACGTCACTACTACGACCCGCAGCACATCGTCCTGAAAGGAATAGAGGATTTGGTAGTCGCCGACACGGACGCGATAGCCGTCGCGACCGCGGAGCGGACGTGATGCCGGGGGCCGTGGGTCGACCGCGAGCAACTCGATGGCACCGTGGATCCGGCCTGCGACGGGAGGATCGAGCCGCTTGAGTGCTCGGGCCGCGGCCGGGCGCAGCTCAATTCGATACCGACTCACGCCCAGCCGAGGTCGGCCTTGACCTGCGCCCAGGGAACGCTGTCCCCCGGTTCGGCCATCGCCGCGTCGAACGCCGTCACGTCGTGCGACTCCTCGAGCGCGTCGAGCAGCTCGGCGTAGCGCTCGGGGCTGATCTGTACAGTCCCGACGTCTCGAGCTGCCGAGTGAGGTACTGCGGTGGGGCAGGCGGAGCCCGGCCCGGTCAGCGACCGGGGCGCCGTGGCACGACGCGCCCCGCCGCGTCGACCTCGGACCAGCCTTCGCCGGCCGCAGCGAACTCCGCCTCGAAGTCGAGACCGGAGATCCGGTCGGCAATACGCTCGTCCCAGGTCGAGCTAATTCAGTCATTCGACGCCCAGTGCACGATCGCCCCGCGCGCGTACCCGCGGCCGTGGCAGTGCCCGAACGTCGTCCCCTTGGCCTTCCCACAGGACCAGTTCTGGTATCGCTTGCCCTGGCGCGCGCCGGTCGCGATCTTTCGCGCGGTCGTACACGAGATCCGGGTCGCGCCGACGTAGATCGTCTTGTTGGCGATCGGCTGGCAGCCCTTGAAGATCGGGCCGCCGTCGCTGCCCGGATTGTGGGCGCCACTGCTCGCTGGAGCGCTCAGGACCAGCCCGCAGGCCACCAGCGCGCAAGGAAGCGTTCGACGAAGCATCGGTAGACCTTCCCATGTGTCCGGGCCGACGGCAAGCCCGCTGCGGCGGGCCCGAGTTCCGCGCTGCACTGCCCGGTCATGCTGCAGGTCGTGCAGGAGATCGCCCGCTATCCGAGGCCTGTACTGCGCGGCCGGGTGAACAGCGGAACCGTGCAGCGCGCGACTCGCTTCACTCCTCCGCGTCGCCACCCTCGGCGTCGTCCCGCTCCCGGCGGTCCGCCTCGGATTTCGCGGCGGTGACGGTTCCGCCGTAGACCCAGCGGTGGCCCTCGGCGACGTAGCGGTGACCGACCTGCTCGGGGTCAAGCGCTTCGGCCGGGTCCTCGGGCTGCGGGAAGAGGTCGAACCAGCCGTCCTCCAGCGGGACCTGGGCCTTCTGGCCGTCCAGCGGTCCGCCGTTCAGCATCGTGCCGCCGCGGGCCTTACCGCCTGATCCTCCTGAGCCGCGACCGCCGGCACCGGCACCGGGCCTTCCCCCCGAACCGCCCGGACCACGACCCGCGGGCCCGCCCGGACCACGACCCGCGCCGCCTGGACCGCGTCCCGACCCGCGACTGCCCCGTCCCCCGCGTGGCACGGACTAGGCCTTCTTCACGACGCTGGACTTCAACTGCATCGCGCCGAAGCCATCGACCTTGCAGTCGATGTCGTGGTCGCCGACGCCGTTGACCAAGCGGATGTTGCGCACCTTCGTGCCGACCTTGATCGTCCCCGAGCCCTTGACCTTCAGGGCCTTGGCGACCGTGACCGTGTCGCCGTCGCTGAGCACGTTTCCGACGGAATCGCGGATGACGTTCGATTCGGCGGCTTCGGCGGCCGCTTCGAGCGACCACTCATGCGCGCACATCGAGCAGACCTGGAACCCGCCGAGCTCGTACGTGAGGTCGCTCGAGCACTCGGGACAGACGGGCGTGGCCTCACTCATAGGCCGACGACTCTAGGCGATCGGCCTGGCCCGACGTCCGTCGGCGCGCGTCACCTTTCGTACCGCGACGGTACCGAAGGCGACGCGCACGGTCCGTCCGCGTCACCCCACCGGCTCACTTCGCGCTGCGCGACCTGAACACTGCGGTCGTCAGCTTCTGGAAGCCCGTCGGACTCAGGCGCGAGAGGCCGTCGAAGATCCGGGCGTCGGGTCCGATCAGCACGCGGCGACGATCCCTGCGGACGCCGTCGAGGATCGTCTTGGCAGCCTTGTCCGGGGTCGTGATGAACGACTTCTCGAACTCGCTGGTCGCCTTCGCGTTGTCCTGCCCGGTCAGCGTCGACGAGCTCAGGTGCATCCGTGCCGCCTTGGCGATGTTCGTCTTGATGCCGCCAGGGTGCACGCAGGTCGACGAGACCGGCGACGCCGAGATGTCGAGCTCCTGACGCAGCGACTCGGTGAACCCGCGGACCGCGAACTTCGTCGCGTTGTAGCCGCTCATCAGCGGCTGGGAGGCCAGTCCGAAGATGCTCGAGACGTTGATCACATGGCCCTCGCCCGACGCCTCCAGGTGCGGCAGGAACGCCTTGGTCCCGTAGACGACGCCCCAGAAGTTGACGTCGACGATCCAGCGGTAGTCGTCGAGGTCCAGCTCCGCCACCGTGCCCGACAGGGCGACGCCGGCGTTGTTGAAGACCATGTTGACCTTGCCGTGATCGGCGACCACCGCGTCGGCCCAGGCGTAGACCGCCGCCTGGTCCGCCACGTCGAGGGTCGTCGTGGTGATCGTGACCCCCGCGGACTGCAGCGCCGCCGCGGTCTCGGCCACCGCGTCGCCGTCGATGTCCGACAGCGCCAGGTGACAGCCGTCGGCCGCCAGCCGCTGGGCCAGCGCCCGTCCGATCCCCGACCCCGCTCCGGTGATGGCCGCGACGCGACCGGCGAACTGCTGCATGTCCTGGACTCCCGTGGATGCGGTGCCCCCGAATCACCGGAGCACCCGTTGCCCGATCATCCTACTCATGAGTAACCCTGCCTGGCTACTCGTGCGTAGCCAGCGGGTTGCACCGGTCTGGCGCGCCCGGCCGACGCGCCAGACCGGACCCGCTCAGTCGTTCTTGCTGATGTCGAAGTACCCGTCGCCGTTCAGCAGCATGCCGTCGCTCGCCGGCTTCAGCTTGCCGGCGTCGTCCTTGTAGAAGGCGATCGTCTCGACCCGCTGCTTGCCGTCGGCGAAGGCCATCAGGATCGTCCCGTCGGCACGGACCTCGTAGGTCGCGAGGCTGCTGGGCGGCACGACGCTGTAGTCGACGACCGGACCGGAGCCCGAAGCCACGGCGCCGCGCACGACCATCCCGTCCGCCGAGAACCGCAGCCTCTCCTGGAAGTAGTTGCAGTAGAGCGGGCAGAGACCGGAGGAGTTCGCGTAGGTCACGTTGGCGTCGAAGCGCGTCCCGGCCGGCGGCACGCCCCACTCGAAGTACGTCTGGCCGTCGAAGTCGATCTTGCCGCCGCTCAGCACCGCCGGCTTGCCGTCGATCACGAGCGTGCCGCTGTCGCCGTCGTACAGGTACGGCCGGCACTTCTCGTCGGCGGCCGGGCAGGTCGCGTAGGAGCCCTCCATGTCGTCCGTGTAGACCAGCCCGTCGGTCGCGAAGTAGAGCGTCTCCTGACGGATGCCGCTGATCGTGTAGGTCGAGCCCCAGAAGTAGCGACCGGTCAGCGGCGGAACGCCGAACCGCAGCTTCTCCGAGCCGACGGTGCGCTTGCCGCGCTTCACGCGGACGGTGACGGCGCCCTTCGTCGGTCCGCCCTTCAACCGCTGCAACCGCACGGTCACCCGCGTGGTCTTGCCGGCGCGCAGGGTCTTCAACGTGCGCGAGCTCTGGCCCTTCTTGGCGCCAGCCACCCGAACGCGAACGCCCTTGGTCGAGCGCACGGAGAACCGCAGGTTGCGCAGCGCGCGCTTGCCGGTGTTCTTGACCGCGACGCGGACTGCGGTCTGCTTCATCGGCAGCGACTGCTCAATCGGCGGCGGCGTCACCTCGACCGTCTTGGCTCCGGCGACGGCGGGCGCCGCAGCCGTCACGGCGGTCACCGCTGCGAGGACGGCGGCGAACCCGCGGACGCGGACGAAGCGGGTACCACGCGCGGACCGTACGGACGGCGTGGATCGGAACGTTGGTGTCATGGGGAGTGACCTTTATTCGGGGGATCCAGCGGGACGACCGTGCCGATGGAGGCCGGCCATCCCGGTGCTGAGACCAACCTACCAACGCCCTACGCACCCGCGTGGCGGATGGGTACTCCACCGTGGCGCTGCTCGCCGGCCCGCCGGATTACCGCGGCCCCGGCGCAGGGAGGCCGTCCGGCGGCCGTCGTCCGTCAGGTCCCACAGAACGTGCGGTACGGCTCCCCGGCGGGGGCGGCAGGCGTCGCGTACAGCTCGGCGTCGGCCTGCTCGTCGAACGGCGCGCGGACGACCTCGACCAGCCGCTCGAACGGCGCCATGTCGCCCTCGGTGGCGGCGGTGAGCGCCTGCTCCACGCGCTCGTTGCGCGGGATGTAGAGCGGGTTGACGCGGTTCATCGCGGCGGCGACCTGCTGCGGATCGTGGTCCCCGAGCAGCGCCCGCCAGCGCGCCGCCCAGCCGTCGAACGCCTCGCAGTCGGTGAACTGGTCCCGCAACCAGCGGTCCTCGCCGGTCAGCGCGCCGGCCAGCCGCCGGAATCCGAGGGTGAAGTCCACCCCGTCCGCCTGGAACAGCGCCATCAGGTCGTTGGCCAGCGCGACGTCGGGCGCGACCGCCTCGGCGTCATCCTCGGCCGGGGGGCCGCCGACCGCCGTGGGGAGCCCGAGCTTCGCCCGCATCCCCTCCAGCCAGTAGCCGCTGTAGCGGGCGGGGAACGTCGACAGGACCGTCGTCAGGGCGGCGACGGCGACGTCGCTGTCCTCGTCGACCAGCGGGACCAGCGGCTCCGCGAGCCGGGCCAGGTCCCACTGCGCCAGGTACGGCTGGTTGCCGTAGGCGTAGCGGCCGGCGTGGTCGATCGAGCTGAAGACCGTGCCGGGGGCGAACGCCTCCATGAACGCGCAGGGGCCGTAGTCGATCGTCTCGCCGGAGATCGTCATGTTGTCGGTGTTCATCACCCCGTGGACGAAGCCGACCAGCATCCAACGGGCGATCAGCGCCGCCTGGGCGTCGACGACCGCGGTGAAGAACGCCAGGTACGGATGCTCCTCGTCCGCGACCTCGGGGTAGTGGCGGTCGATCGCGTACTCGGTCAGCCGCCGGACCAGCCCGGTGTCGCCCGCCTGGGCGGCGTACTGGAACGTGCCGACCCGCAGGTGGCTGGCGGCCACCCGGGTCAAGATCGCGCCCGGCAGCTTGGTCTCGCGCAGCACGTGGTCGCCGGTGCCGACGACCGCGAGCGAGCGCGTCGTCGGGACGCCGAGCGCGTGCATCGCCTCGCTGATCACGTACTCGCGCAGCATCGGACCGACGGCGGCCTTGCCGTCCCCCCCGCGCGCGAACGGGGTCCGGCCCGAGCCCTTGAAGTGCACGTCGACGCGCCGGCCGTCGGGCGCGGCGAGCTCGCCGAGCAGCAGCGCTCGCCCGTCCCCCAGGCGCGGAACGAACGAGCCGAACTGGTGCCCGGCGTAGGCCTGGGCGACCGGGGTGGCGCCCTCGGGCACGCGGTTGCCCGCGAGCACGTCGAGGCCCTCTGGGCGCTCGAGGGTGGCGACGTCGAGGCCGAGCTCCGCCGCCAGCGGGCGGTTCAGGGCCAGGAAGGTCGGCCGTGACGAGCCGGCGGGCTGCCACGGTTCGTAGAGCCCTTCGAGCTCACGCACGAACGAGTTGTCGAACCCGAACAGCGACCGGGGGATCGTGCTCATGGAAGCAGGCTAACGATCCGACCTATGGGCCCCATGAACATCGTGTTGTGCGCGCGCCGTCGTCGGACGCCGAAGCCCCGGTTGCGCGTAGAGTTGCTGCCGTATGTCGCGCTCCACCACCGGTCCAGAAGCCCCGGTCGCCGCTCGTCTTCGCGGCGTCGCCAGCTCGCCGGTACGCGAGATCCTGGCGCTGACGGAGCGCTCCGGCATCCTCTCGTTCGCCGGGGGACTACCGGCCCCGGAGCTGTTCGACCACGTGGGGATCGGGGCGGCGTTCGCGTCGGTGCTCGACGAGCAGGCCGCGGGCCGCAGCCTGCAGTACTCGACGACCGAGGGCGACCCCGAGCTGCGGCGCCGGATCGCGGACCGCCTGACCCTGCGCGGCCTGCCGACCGAACCCGACGAGCTGCTGATCACCAGCGGGTCCCAGCAGGCGCTGACGCTGATCGCCCAGGTCTTCGTCGAGCCCGGCGACGTGGTCGACGTCGCCGCCGATGAGGACCTCGGCGCCCTCCTGCCGGCCGATCTCCAGGTAGCTCTTGATCTTCTCGAACTGGTCGGAGGACGCCTGCGCGCCGACCATCGTCGCCGGGTCGAGCGGGTGGCCGCGCTTGACCGCC
>JADMKN010000029.1 GCA_015478825.1 Patulibacter sp.
GGTGCCCCTTGCGGGGCACCACAGATCAGATGTCACCCACTGGTGCAGCAGACCCCCGGCCTCCAAGCCGCCTAACCGAACCCCGTCCACCGAAACGGGGGAAGTCCAGAGGCCTCTGTGCGCGGACGGATCGGCAGTCGAAGCCCACCGACGAAGGACTGGGCGGCAAGGATCTTCTGCCGGCGCTCTTCGACGAGAGTCAGAACGCGTGAAGCCAGCTTTTCGTTGCGCTCACGTACTTGGGTTGCGATCTGCTCGCACCCGTGCTCGAGCTCTCGCAGGACCGCTTCGATGTCGGCTTCAAGCTCCTCGGCAGAGCGTACCTGCGGCCACTCGTACGTTCGTTCGAGCCGGTCGTCATGAATGTCTACGCGTCGGCCTGTTCCACCGCTCGGCAAGCTTGATGCCAAGAGGGCGATGTTGACCCCTGGAACGACGAGTCGGAGACGATTGCCGTCGCGCAGAACGGATCCGCCCCGTTCGGTCGTCGAGTACGAGATTCCGGGCGCCCCGGCGCAGTCCACTGTGATCGCGCCCTCGCAGATCCCTTCTGCAGCACCCACGTCAAGGGCCGGTGGTGGCACCTCGATCTCGGCCATGACCTGCTGCGCCCATGCCGGATCGTCAAGGCCGAGAACTTGGTCGTCGGCTAGAGATGCGACGTGCCGCTCGAGGTCCGCTTCGGCTTGTGCAAATCGCTTACCGACGGCGTTCTGGCGGTGGTGCAAGACGTGGTCCTGCGCGCACACGAAGTATTCGTCGGCGAAATGCTGCATGACGCCCTATTTACGACATAGGCGCCGGTCGGATTCGCAGTGACGTCGGGGGCCTCTATCGATGCTGATGAGCGGCCGGCTTCCGTCTGCGTGTCGTGTAGGTATGCACCGGGGTGCGGGGAAGGACCGTGGATGTCGAACTACCGCAGGGTCACGGTCATCAATCCCATACGGGTTGAAGGTCCCGTCGAGACGAAGGAACCTCTCGAAGACCAGGAGCAGAAGCGGATTGACGCCATCACCGGCACCCTGTTCCAAACCGGCGTCGTGGTCACGCTCGGCGCAGGGACCCTGTTCGTGCAGCTCAACGAACGGTGCACGCAAGGGATCTTCGCCGGGATCGCAGTGGCCGCCCTGATCACCACGCTTCTAGCGTTCATGGTCCTCTCAGTCGATCTCTATCGAGAGGACCGAGCATGGGTTCTTCGATCAAGAAGGCGGCTCTTCACAGCCACTAAGTTCGCGACGCTGATCATGACCCTTATAGGCGCCTGGATGCTCTTCAGCGCCTACGAAGTTCAGTTCCCCTGCGAGATCGTGCGCGGAAACTAACCTGCAACGGTCGACAGGATCGTGCCCCCGACCCTCGCGCGATCCGGTCGAGCCGCCGGGGCACTGGCTCGGCCCCGCAATGAAGGCGGGTCGTTAGATGCCAGCGTCGGCGAACAGGATCTCGAGGGAGATAATCGCCGTCCGCGCACGCTCCTGAGGACACATCGCCTTGACCCAGCGGTACTCGATTTGCGTGTCACCGCCGCTCTCTCGAGCTACTCCAACGTACTCCGGCACGTTGACAACAGGCCCGACCACCGCGAAAGGCTTACGCACCGTCAGAAGCAGGAAGCGGTCATCCCCGTCATCCCAGATGTCGTCAACGGTGATACCTCCCGGCTCGAAGCTCACGCCAAGAAGCCGTTCGAGATGAGCCACGCGCTCTTCCAATGTCGCCATGCATATAGCGTTCACGTCACGGTGGACGGAACGGCCGACCTGGCTTACGGTCCGAGTGGGCGGGAAGCGGCGAGTTGCGCAGCTTAGGGCGATGTTCTTGCAAGGGGACATGGTTCCGGGCGAGATGCCCTGGCGTTTGTGTCGTTTATCCGGTAAGTTGCGTATATGGCCCGTCGCCCCGCAGTCCAAGCGCTGCAGTTCATTGAAGTTTCCGACCTTCCGGCTGACGGCGTTGTCGTTCGCAAGGACGGACGCTCGTACGCGGCTCCGCTGCCGGAGGAGATTGGCGATGCCTCTCCTGACGCTGAGCTGTTCGTGGTTCCCAAGCGGAAGATGCTCACCCCGAAGGAAGCGGGGGAGATCATCGGCATCTCGACGAGTCGCGTCAAGCAGCTACTGGATGCGGGGGCGATGCGGCACGAGTTCGTCGGACGCGATCGCCGGATCCCTGTCGGGGAAGCCGTCGCCTACCGTGACAAGCGTCGCCGACGCATCGACGCTTCGGCGGAGGGCTTCATGTCCTCTTCCGAATTCGAACGTCCGGAGCCCGCAGTCGACGAAATCCTCAAAGATGTCGAGTAGGTCTCTATGACCGTGACGGTTATCGACGCGAACGTCTTCCTGCATAAGTGGACACGTAATACCCTGCTTTGGGTCGCGAAAGAGGGCCTATTCGATCCGGCTTGGAGCAAGCGGATCCTGCGCGAAACCTACGCCAACATGGCCCTCAAAGACCTCGGGACAGCCAAAGATATTCGCTACTTGCACGGTCAGCTGAAGAAAAATTTTGCCGACGCGTGGTACGACGAGAACGATATTGATGACCTCATTCCCGAGGCCACCAATGACCGTAAGGACCGGCACGTTCTGGCTGCCGCCATACTTGCTGATGCCGCAACAATCGTTACGTACAACGGTAAGGATTTTCCCTCCAAAGCGCTCAAACCTCACAGCGTAGTGGCCTGCCTTCCCGATGCCTACTTGGCCCGTCTTGCCGCCAAGGCCCCCGACATCGTCGCCGACGCGCTCGAGCGACAACGCAAGGCCACCGTCAGGCCCCACCCCTGGACGATGGAAGAACTCATCGGCAAGCTTGCTCAACCAGAGCAGCTTCCTAACTTCGCAGCGGCCATGGCGTCTCACATGAGCATCACGCCGACGACACCCCCGTAGCGCCCGCATCCGTAGATTCGTTTGCAGCATCCGCGACCAAGACCTGATCAAAAATCAGGTCACTAGGGGCTCGGCGTCGTCTCGTTGAACCTTCAGGCCAGCGAGCGCAGGCCCAACTCGATCAGAGCAACTTCCCGATCAGTGGCTACAGCCCGAACGGGCCTCACCCGTTGAGGACGCAGCACCATCAGAACCCAGCGATCACCGGAGCCGCCAAAACGCCCGGTACCAAGGGGCTCAGAGGGCCGAAAAGCATTCGTGGACACGCCCTACCTCTCGAAGCCCTCGTTTTCAACGGGGGTTTCGTCGTTTCGGGGTCGTCGTCGGGCGTCCGACCTCGGGGTACCGCGGGGCGGGAGCGGCGAGCGCGCTGGCCGCCGCGTCGCGTGGGAAGACCGGGCGGTGGAGGGGCTCGGGCGGGCGACGTCCGGGAGAACGGCCGGCGGCCTCGTTCTATCGCCTTGCGCGGTCTCGTTCGGCGGCTCCGGGGAGCCGTCCTTCGGCCCCCGTCGCTCGACGCCAGACGGGGGCGTCCAGGCGCACTGTATGTGTCTGGAAAGCTGGGACGGCCTGGTGTCCGCGAAACGTCCAGCCGGATGGCGCCGGAGTTGGGTCCGCAAAAGAGCCTGCAAATCGGCATCTTCGTGGAGGATCGGAGGGTCCTCGACGTCACCGGCGGGCGTAAGATCCGCGCTAGTAGACCACCGTCTGTGTTCAACCCGTGTAGTTTCAACGAACGATCTGGTCAAGTGGGGCCGTCGTACGAGCGCACGTTGTGCCGGCGAGCGATGAGGTCCCGAATCCCGGGTGTTTCGCATGCCACATTCCGCAGCTCTCGAAATCGTTGACGACCTCGACACCACCGCGCTGGAGGAGCCCCTGCCGGTCGTCGCGTCGACGCCCGTTCCCGCCACCGTTCCCACCGCGTCGGTCGTGGTGGCCGAACGCACGCCGGCGGTTCCCCGCCCGGTGGCGGAACGGCTCAAGGCCGGCCGACTCAAGCGTGGCCTCAGCGTGCGCGGGCTCGCCCGCGAGGTCGGCGTGTCGCCGAGCCTGGTGTCCCAGATCGAGAACGGCAAGGCCAACCCGTCCGTCGGCACGCTCTACGCGATCGTCTCGGCGCTCGACATCTCGATGGACCTGCTGTTCGACCGCGGGGACCGCAAGGTCGTCGAGGAGATCGCCGCTCCGGCGGCCGCCCACGGCTCGCCCGGGGTCCCGACGTCCGCGGTGATGCGGGCCGGCGAGCGACCGAGCCTGACGCTCGACAGCGGCGTCCAGTGGGACCGGTTGACGCCCGACTCCGACGGGGCGATCGACTTCCTGCAGATCACCTACGGCGTCGGCGCCGCCTCGTGCCCCGAGGACGCGCTGCTGCGTCACAACGGCCGCGAGTACGGTCTGGTGCTCAGTGGCCGGCTCGGGGCGACGGTCGGCTTCGACACCTACGAGCTGGGGCCGGGCGACTCGATCACGATCGACTCGGCCACCCCGCACCGGCTGTGGACGATCGGCGACCAGCCGGCGAAGGCGGTCTGGACCGTGCTCGGAAGGGACGGCTCGACGCCCGACCGCCTGCGCGGCTCGAAGTAGACCGCTGCCGGCCGGGCCGCGCTCGCCCGGCGGGGCCTACGTCGCGGAGCGGTCCCGCTCGCCGCCCGGCTGCCACAGGGGCTCGTCGCCGCTGTTGGCGGCGCGCGAGAGGATGAACAGCAGGTCCGACAGGCGGTTGAGGTACTTCACGACGTCCGGATTGGCGCCCTCGACCAGCAACGCCCGGCGCTCGGCGCGGCGGCAGACGGCACGCGCGACGTGCAGGTGCGCGGTGGCCGGACCGCCGCCGGGGAGCAGGAACGACTTGAGCGGCTGCAGCTCGGCGTTGACCTCGTCGCAGCGGGCCTCCAGCCACGTGACCTGCTCGGGCGTGGCCCGCAGGCGGTCCTTGCGCGCGTGCTCGGTGTCGTGGGGGACCGAGAGATCGGCGCCCAGGTCGAACAGGTCGTTCTGGATCCGCGTCAGCCACGGAGCGAAGCGGGACGGCAGGTCATCCTGCACCAGGACGACGCCGAGCTGGCTGTTGAGCTCGTCGATGTCGCCGTAGGCCTCGATCCGCGGGTGGGTCTTCGCGACCCGGCTCATGTCGCCGAGATGGGTCTCACCGGCGTCCCCGGTGCGGGTGTAGATCCGGGTCAGGTTGACCGTCATTCCTCGACCCTACCGGGGGTCGGCGGTGGCGGCGCGTGGGGGAGGCCGTAGGGCGCGCCCGTGGCGTGCGAGGAACGGACTTCTCGTAGACTCGACGGCCGTGCCGACGTCGCCTGTCCGTTCGTTGTCCGCTCGCCACATCGCGTTGCGCTGGCTGGTCGGCGGCGTGATCGCGAGCGGTCTGCTGACCGGGTGCGGCCAGTCCGACGACGAGCCGCAGGGCGCACGGATCTTGGTCACGACCGATCAGGGAACGACGAGCGTGCTCGACCGCTCGGACGTGCAGGTCGAGGAGGGCGAGCCCGTGCTCGCCGCGCTGCAGCGCGCCGCCGACGTCACGCTCGGCGCCGACGGCACGATCGAGTCGATCGACGGGGCCGCCGCCTCCGGAGACCGCGACTGGGCGTTCTGGGTCAACGGCGTCGAGATCCGCAACGGGGGCCTGAAGGCCGGCCAGGACATCAACCTGCAGCAGCGTCCGATCGTCGAGACGCCGCAGACGGCCCAGATCCACGACGGCGACACGGTCTGGTTCGACCTGCGCAGCGATCCCGACGTCGGCTCGCCGCGCGGGGTCGTCGGCACCTTCCCCGAGCCGTTCCTGCACGGCTTCGAGGGGCAGCGCTGGCCGGTCCGCGTGGAGTGCGCCGAGCCCCGCAGCACCGAGTGCCGGGCCGTCCGCGATGTGCTCGTCGACTACGGCATCCCCGCGGTCTCCAACCGGCTCCGCACGTCGTACAACCCCGAGTCGACGCGGATCTCGGTCGGCCTGTGGACCGATGTGCGCGAGGACCCGGCGGCGCAGCTCGCCGAGCGCGGGCCGCAGGCGTCCGGGATCTACGCGGTGCCGACGGCGAACGGCAGAGAGATCGCGCTGCTCGACGCGGCCGGCAAGACGGTCGAGACCGCCGGTCCCGGCACGGGGCTGATCTTCGCCTCGCGCTACCGCGACGAGACGCCGAGCTGGGCGGTCACCGGCACCGACATGGCGGGTCTGCGCGCCGCGATCGAGGCCTGGAACGCCGACGTGCTGAGCCGCCACTACGCGGTGGTCGTGCGCGGGCAGCAGGTCACCGGCCTGCCGGTAGCCCCTCGCCCCGGGCGGTAGGTCTCGCGCGGCGCCGGGCGCCGCCGCGGCACGGCCCTAGCGGCGTGACGAGCTCTTGAGCCGCTTCCAGGCGTTGGTGGCGTCCGCGTAGCGCAGCAGCTCGCATCCGCCGGCCGGGCTCGCCGCCGCGACGCAGGCCCAGCGCCCGTCGCTGGCCAGTCGGCGGACGATCACCAGGTCGCGGTCGTCGGTCCGGGCGACCGCCGTCAGCGCCGACCCGTAGCGCTCGGTCTGGGCGGCCGAGAACCCGCCCTGGAGGGTCCACTGGCGCCGACCCGAGAAGCTCGAGCGGACGATCTCGGAGGTGCTGGAGCTCCCGGTGCGCAGGAGCGGGACGACGACGTCGGAGGCGCCCACGACCGGGCGCCCGATCTGGCTGACGACGGTGCTGGTCGACCGCGTCGCGAGGAGCTGGCGGGGCTTGTCCTTGCCGAGCTTCGTCGTCTGCAGGGACCAGCGGTCCTTACGACCCTGGGCCTGCCACGAGAACGCCAGGCGGCCTTCGCGGAGGTCGATCCCGCGCGGACCGTAGCTGCGCAGCGGGAGCTCCTTGCCGCCGGACCGCTCGGTTCGCGGGCCGTAGATCGTGGGACGGCGGGGGGCGGAGCCGTCGATGTCGACGACGGCGATCCCGGCCCGTGTCGGACGCTTGCCGACCGAGACCGAGAACGCGATCTTCGAGCCCCAGACCGACGGGAACCGTTCCTCGCGGTCGGGTCGCGATGCGGCCTTGACGCGACTGCC
>JADMKN010000030.1 GCA_015478825.1 Patulibacter sp.
CGCCGCGGACGGCATCCGCTACGCGACGGCGATCGGCGCTCAGGACGACGTGCGCCTGCTCGACTGGCGCAACGTGCTGAACCGGTTCCGGGCCGCGACGCCGCGGGTCGTGATCGATCGGCTGCTGGTCGGGCAGGCCGCCGGGTCGCGCGTTCTGCTGGTGCTTCCCGTAACCTCGACGGGGAACTGGCAAGCTCCATGGACGAGCCTCGTCGCGGACCGGACCCGTGCCTGGCGCACGATCCTGCAGGCGGACCCCCGACTGCGGCTGATCGGCCGTCGGCCCGTGTCCGGACCGGGTCGCGGCGTCTTTGGCGTACTCTTCGAGGTTCAGCGGTGAGCACGGTCCGTACCCTGGGTATGAACCGTATGCCCGTCCGGCTGAGCTCCCCAGCACCCCGATCGTAGGAGTCCCGATGCACGGCACCCCGTCGCCTTCGTCACCCACATCCCCGCCCGAAGGCCGCACGCTGGTGATCGGCGGAGGCCCGGCCGGCCTGACCGCCGGGTACCTGCTGGCCAAGCGCGACGCCGACGTCACCGTCTTCGAGGCGGCGGACCAGGTCGGCGGGATCGCGATGACGGTGGTGCGCGACGGGTACCGGTTCGACCTCGGTGGGCATCGCTTCTTCACCAAGGTCCGCGAGGTCGAGGAGCTCTGGTACGAGATCATGGGCGACGAGTTCCTGCGCCGCCCGCGGATGTCCCGGATCTTCTGGAACAAGAAGTTCCTCGACTATCCCCTCAACGGGATGGACGTGATCAAGAAGCTCGGTCCGGTCGAGCTGTTCCGTTCCGGCATGTCGTACCTGTGGGCGGTCGCCAAGAAGCCGTTCCGCCGCAAGCCCGAGACGTCCCTGGAGGAGTGGGTCTCCAACCGCTTCGGCAAGCGGCTCTACGAGCACTTCTTCAAGACCTACACCGAGAAGGTCTGGGGTCGTCCGGCGAGCGAGATGACCGCCGACTGGGCGGCGCAGCGGATCAAGGGCTTGTCGTTCATGACGGCGGCCAAGGACGCGTTCTTCCCGTCGAAGAACGGTGACATCAAGACGCTGATCACCGAGTTCGACTACCCCCGCTACGGCCCGGGCCAGATGTGGGAGAAGATGACCGACGCGATCACGGCGCGCGGCGGCGTCATCGAGATGGAGGCCCCGATCGAGCGGATGAAGCTCGAGGGCGGCCGGATCACCGAGGTCATGGTCAACGGCGAGACGATCACCGACTTCGGCAACGTGATCTCGTCGCTGCCGCTGCGCAACCTGCTGCGGATGACCGAGGGCGCGCCGGCCGAGGTCGTCGCCGCGGCCGAGGCGCTGCGCTACCGCGACTTCCTCACCGTCTCGCTGATCATCGATGGCGAGGACCTGTTCCCGGACAACTGGATCTACATCCACGAGCCGGGCGTGATCGTCGGCCGGATCCAGAACTTCCGCTCGTGGAGCCCCTGGATGGTCCCCGACGAGACCAAGGCCTGCGTCGGCATGGAGTACTTCTGCTTCGAGGGCGACGACCTCTGGACCTCGAAGGACGAGGACCTCGTGAAGCTCGCGACCAAGGAGCTCGAGGAGATCGGGCTGTCGAAGCCGGGCCAGGTCGTCAAGGGCTACGTCGTGCGCGTGCCGAAGGCCTACCCGGACTACGTCGACGGCTACGCCGAGAACGTCCAGATCATCAAGAACTGGATCGCCGGGATCGAGAACTTCCAGCAGGTCGGCCGCAACGGGCTGCACCGCTACAACAACTCCGACCATTCGATGCTGACGTCGATGCGCGCGGTCGACAACCTCTACGGCGACGACCACGACCTCTGGGAGGTCAACGCCGAGGACGAGTACCTCGAAGAGGGCGAGACCAAGCAGAGCCCGTACCCCTACCGTGCCGGCGCGACGCCGAGCGGCGAGGTCGGCCAGCACGACGAGGTCGCGGTCAAGACCAGCGACGGCGTCGGCGGACGCTGAGCCGCTAGCTGGCTGGGGAAGGTACCGGGCCCCGCCCCGAGCGTCTCGGCTTCGGGGCGCTCCGTGAGCGCCGGTTCGGGCGGTACGCTGATTGGCCGTGCCGCTCCGTCCGATCCAGATCCACGACACCGCGTCCGGCGGACTCCAGCCACTCCGGCCGGAGCAGTCGGGTCGTGTACGGATCTACGCCTGCGGGCCGACGGTCTACAACCGGATCCACGTCGGCAATGCGCGGCCGTTCATCGTCTACGCGCTGCTGAAGCGGTTCCTGGTCAGTCAGGGCTACGCCGTCACGCTGGTCAGCAACCTGACCGACGTCAACGACAAGATCTACGCGGCGGCGAACGCGGCAGGGGTCGCGTCGACCGACCTGGCCGTCGCGATGGGCGACCACTACCGCGCCGACACCGACCGCCTGGGTCTCGGCCGGCCGGACCTGGAGCCGCTGGCGACGACGTCGATGCCGGCGATCATCGCGCTGATCGAGGACCTGATCGGGGAAGGTGCGGCCTACGAGGCCGAGGGCGACGTCTACTTCCGGGTCCGCGCCGACGCGCGTTACGGCTCGCTCTCGCGCCGCGACGTCGACGAGATGGACCAGGGGGAGGGCGACGATCCCGTCGGTCTGAAGCTCAAGCAGGACCCGCTCGACTTCGCGCTCTGGAAGGCGACCAAGTCGGGTGAGGACGTCGCCTGGGACAGCCCGTGGGGGCGCGGTCGGCCCGGCTGGCACATCGAGTGCTCGGCGATGGCCGAGGAGGCGCTCGGCGTCGGCTTCGAGATCCACGGCGGCGGCAACGACCTGGTCTTCCCGCACCACGAGAACGAGGCCGCGCAGACCCGCTGCGCACGGGGCCGCGAGCTGGCCACGATCTGGATGCACAGCGGGATGATCGAGCTGCGCGGCGCCAAGATGTCGAAGTCGGTCGGCAACATCACGCCCCTCCACGAGGCGCTCGACGAGCTCGGCCGCGACGCGCTGGTGCTGCTGTTCGCGTCGGCGCACTACCGGCAACCGCTGAACTGGGCGGACGACTCGATCGAGCAGGCCCGGGCGGGGGTCCGGCGGCTACGCGAGATCGGGCGGCGGCTGACGCCGGGCCTGGTCGCGCCGCCTGCGCCGTCCGCGGAGGAAAAGCGTGCCGTCCCGCCCTCCGGGGATCCGGGGCTCGACGGCTTCTGCGCGGCGTTCAGCGAGGCGCTCCGCGAGGATTTCAACACGGCCGCCGCATTGGGACGGCTCTGGCAGTGGGTCCGCGGCGCGAACTCGATCCTCGACCAGGGTGGTGAGCTGCGCGACGATCAGCTCCGCACGATGCTCGACGTGCTCGGTCTCGCCAACCTGCTGGACCCCCACCCTTCCGACGGCCCCGACGCCGCCGCCCTCGATCTCCTGGCCCAGCGCCAGGAGGCCCGCGAGGTCAAGGACTGGGCCCGCGCCGACGAGCTGCGCGACGCGCTCGCCGCGGCCGGCTGGACCGTCCGCGACGGCGCCGCCGGAGCCGAACTCGTACGAACCGAAGGCACGAGATGACCCCCAAGTCGAGCGGCGGTGGCGCAGGCCGCCGTCCCCGCCAGGACCGACCCGCCGGCGCCAAGGGCGCCCGCGGACGCGGCGCTGCCCGATCCGGCGACGTCGACGACGTCCGGGCTCGGGACCAGCGCCGCGCGGAGAACGTCCAGGGCGGCAAGACCGCTCGCGACGCCCGACGGGCGGAGGGCGGTCGCAAGAACAACAAGCCGCGCGACCCGAGCAAGCCCGATCCCCGTGGTGAGGGCTACTGGGGCGACAAGCGCGGTCCGGAGTACTGGAAGGCGAAGAAGCTCGCCGCCAAGGGCAAGGGCCCGGACCCCGACGCCCGCGAATCGCGCGGACGCCCCGATCGCCGGGAGCGGACCCCGCGGGGCCGTGGGGAGGGGCCCGACGACCGGGCCGAGCGCTTCGCGGCCGCGGCTCCCGCGTTGCCGAAGGACTTCCGTCACGACGGGCAGCTGCTGTACGGCCGCAACGCGGTCCACGAGGCGCTGCGTGCCGGTCGTCGCGAGATCCGCCGCGTCTGGGCGACGGCGCTCACAGTCGAGGCGGAGCAGTGGCTGGCCGGCGTCGACGTGAAGCTCACCACCGGCGACGAGCTGACGGCGCTAGCGGGGAGTGGCGACCACCAGGGGGTCGTCGCCGCGGTCGACGCCTATCCGTACGTCGAGCTCGAGACGCTGCTCGCGCAGCCCAACCCGCTGATCCTGGCGCTCGACGAGGTGCAGGACCCGCAGAACCTGGGGTCGCTGGCGCGGACCGCCGAGTGCGTCGGCGCGACCGGCCTGGTGATCTGCCGACACCGCGCGGCCGAGGTCACGCCGTCGGCGGCGAAGGCGTCTGCCGGGGCCGTCGAGCACCTGCCGATCGCCCAGGTCCGCAACCTGGCCGACGCGCTGACCGACGCCAAGCAGGCCGGTTGCTGGATCTACGGCGCGGCGGGCGGGGGAGACGCGGTGCCGTACGACGAGCCGGACTACGACGGCGGTGTGGTGCTCGTGATGGGCGCGGAGGGCACCGGCCTGCGCGACCGGGTTACGGCAACCTGCGACGCGCTGGTGGCGCTGCCGTTGCGCGGCGCGATCGACAGCCTCAACGTGGGTGCCGCGGGATCCGCGCTGCTGTACGCGATCTTGCAACAGCGAGATCGCCTTGACAGCGCGACATAACTTTGTCATTCTCACCCGCGTCATCACCGTCGACCTAAGGTCTAGACCGGGCCCTTGGCCGGCGGAAGTGGCAAGGAACACTGTTTTTGGCTCATAGCGCCGTGGGAGGCGCGCGTTACGAGGCTGATTGTCCGTTGGGAGACGGGCAAGAAAGGCATCTCGTGGCACAACTCAAGATTGCCCCTAACGCTCAACGTCAGGTTGAGGATGGGTTTCTTCTCGCTCGTGCGAAGCGCGGCGACGAAGTCGCGACGTCGCGCTTGATTCAGCGGTACCAGGGCTTTGTCCGGATGAAGGCCTCGTCCTTCTTCCTGAACGGCGGCGACCGCGACGACCTGATCCAGTACGGCCTGATGGGCCTGTACGAGGCGATCCGCGACTTTCGCAACGACCGTGAGTCGAGCTTTCGCAACTTCGCGGAGCTCTGCATCACGCGGCGCATGATCACCGCGATCAAGGCGGACAACCGCCACAAGGCCAAGCTGCTCAACGACGCCGTGTCGTTGTCCGCGCCGCCGCCGGGCGCATCGGAGGGCGAGAGCACGATGCACGACGTGATCGCCGGTCCCGGCAAGCACGACCCCGCCCGCCAGGCCGTCGACCGCGACGAGCTGCGTGCGCTGGTGACGGCCGTCCCCGAGCTGCTCAGCGACCTCGAGTCGCGGGTGCTCGCGCTCTACCTGCGCGGCCGCACCTACGAGGAGATCGCCGAGAAGCTCGGCTCCGACACCAAGCGCGTCGACAACGCCCTCCAGCGCGTCAAGCGCAAGATCGGCGACTTCCTCCGCGAGCGCGAGCGTCCCGCGCTGCGGGTCGTCGCCGCCTAGCGATCCGACCCCGCGGCGCGCGCCCTAGAGTGGGCGCGATGCGGCTTCTCGGGCTCTCCACCACCGCTCCCGTCATCCGTCCCGGCGACGTGCCACTCGCCGTGACGACGGAGGGCGTGGTGGTGGGAGCCATCGCGCTCGTGGTCCTGGTGATGATCGTCACCGGCTGGATCGCCGGCCGCGCCCGCAGCCGGGCGCGCTACGCGCGCACCATGGCGTCGCTCGACGCCGCCGAGCGCGCGATCGCCGAGCGCGAGCGCCGGCGCCGCTCCGCGCCCGACGCCTGAGCGTCAGTCGGTGATCAGCTCGCCGGTCTGGACCGCCCACAGCGCGGCGTAGCGCCCGCCGCTGCGCAGCAGCTCGTCGTGCGTCCCCGACTCGCGGACCACGCCCTGCTCGAGCACATGGATCCGGTCCGCGTGGCGGATCGTCGAGAGCCGGTGGGCGATCACGATCGTGGTCCGTCCCTGGCTGGCGCGCAGCAGCGAGCGCTGGATCGCCGCCTCGGTCTCGTTGTCGACGGCGCTCGTCGCCTCGTCGAGCACGAGGATCGCGGGGTCGCGCACCAGCGCCCGGGCGATCGTCAGTCGCTGGCGCTGTCCGCCGGAGAGCTTGACGCCGCGCTCGCCGACCGGGGTGTCGAAGCCGTGCGACAGCGCGTCGACGAAGCCGTCGGCCTCCGCCAGCTCCGCCGCCCGGCGCAGCTCGTCCTCCGAGGCGTCTGGCGCGCCGTAGCGCAGGTTGTCGGCGATCGTGCCGTCGAACAGGAACGCGTCCTGGCCGACGTAGCCGAGCGCCCCGCGGAGGCTCGGCAGCGTGATCCCGCGGATCGGCACGTCGTCGATCGCGATCTCGCCGCCGTCGGCCTCGTACAGCCGCAGCAGCAGCTTGACCACCGTCGACTTGCCGGCGCCCGTCGCCCCGACGATCGCGTGGGTCTCGCCGGCGGGCACGTCCAGGTCGAGGCCGCGCAGCACCGGGCCGTCGCCGTAGCCGAAATGGACGTCGCGGAACCGGACGGCGCCGGCGGGCGCCGCGGGGAGCTCGGTCTCGCCCGAGCGGATCTCGATCGGGCGGTCGAGCAGGTCGAGGATCCGCCGCAGCGAGGCGACGCCGCGCTGGTACAGGTCGAGCGTCTCGCCGAGCTCGGTCAGCGGCCACAGCAGCCGCTGGGTCATGAAGACCAGCACCGAGTAGAGGCCGATCTCGAGCGTGCCGTCGAGCGCCGCGCGTCCGCCGAGCACCAGGGTCAGGATGAAGCCGATCAGGATCGCCATCCGGATCAGTGGCACGAACGCCGAGCTGAGCGCGATCGCCCGCCGGTTGGCGGTCGCGTAGTCGTCAGAGACCGCGGCGATTCGTGCCGTCTCGCGGTCCTCGGCGCCGAACGCCTTGACGGTGGCGATCCCGCCGAGGTTGCCGCCGATCAGCCCGCCGAGCCGGCCGGCCTGCTCGCGGACCAG